>JBAWXR010000010.1:0-22672 GCA_037143955.1 Actinomycetes bacterium | reverse complement strand
CGATGAAAGAGGAGCGCATTGTCGAAAATGCCAAGGCGATCGGCGAGAACGTGCTCGGCCCCGGCCTTCGCGCACTTGCGGATAAGCACCCGATCATTGGCGACGTACGTGGCCTCGGCGTCTTCTGGGCCCTCGACCTCGTCACCAATCGTGCGACGCGCGAGCCACTGGCTCCCTATGGCGGCACGTCACCCGCGATGGGCGAACTTGTGGTCGAGAGCAAGAAGCGCGGGCTGATGCCGTTCACCAACTTCAACCGCATGCATGTCGTGCCGCCGTGCACAGTCTCTGAGGCCGAGGCCAAAGAAGGTCTGGCAATCCTCGACGAGGTGTACACGGTCATGGACAAGCACTACGTGGGCTGACAGGCGTCCTTTACGGCCGCGAGCCGTGACTAGGCTGGACGCGTGAAGGTCCTCGTCATCGGAAGCGGGGCCCGCGAGCATGCACTCGTGGCCGCTTTACTCGAGGACCCGTTGGTAAGCGACGTTGTCGCTGCTCCCGGCAATGCCGGAATCAGTGGTCGCGTGGCGACCTTGCCTGTTGATATGGCAGATCCGCAGGCCATCGCTGATCTGGCCGTCGAGCAGGACGTCGACCTGGTTGTCATTGGTCCCGAGGTTCCGCTGGTCGCCGGCGCGGCCGATGCCGTGCGCGATCGTGGCATTGCGTGCTTCGGGCCATCGGCTGAGGCAGCAAGACTCGAAGGGAGCAAGGCGTTCGCCAAGCAGGTCATGGCTGAAGCCGGCGTTCCTACGGCCATGGCATTGGTGTGTCACACCGTCGCCGAGGTGGAGTCAGCGCTCGATCGCTTTGGCGCACCTCATGTGGTCAAGGACGATGGTCTTGCCGCGGGCAAGGGTGTCGTCGTCACGAGTGATCGCACTGAAGCCCTCGCGCATGCGAGCTCGTGTATCGAAGCCGGTTCCACCATCGTGGTCGAGGAGTATCTCGCTGGCCCCGAAGTCTCCTTATTCGCCATCACCGATGGCTCGAGTGTTCTTCCTCTTCAACCGGCACAGGATTTCAAGCGCGTAGGTGACGGTGACTCAGGCCCCAACACGGGTGGCATGGGCGCGTATTCGCCGCTGCCGTGGGTGTCGGCCGCCGTTATCGAGGACGTCACTGTGCGCGTGCTGCGTCCGATGGTGGAGACCATGGCCAGACGAGGGACGCCCTTTGTCGGTCTCCTCTACGCGGGTTTGGCACTCACATCTCGAGGAGTGCGCGTCATCGCATTCAACGCCCGCTTCGGTGATCCGGAAACGCAGGTCGTGTTGGCCAACCTGCGCTCGCCTCTGGGCAGGATCCTGCTTGCTGCAGCGACCGGCACCCTCGACCAACTTCCGCCCCTTATCTGGGATCCGGGATGTGCGGTCACGGTCGTGATCGCGGCACACGGATATCCGACCGATGTGCGCACCGGCGATCTGGTGGCCGGCCTGGAGGAGGCGGCTCACGTGGCCGGTGTTCAGATCTTTCATGCAGGAACTACGGTGACGGACACCGGAGACATCGTGTCCTCGGGTGGCCGGGTCCTCTCGATCACCGCGCACGGTGACTCCGTTGCACAAGCGCGCGAACGCGCGTACACGGCCGTTGACCTCATTGGTCTGGAAGGCTCTCACCATCGGCGCGACATTGCGGACAATCAGGGAGTACGTGCATGAGCATCATCCCTAACGTTCTGGCATCGAGGTATGCCTCTGATGCGATGACGAACGTCTGGTCACCTTCGGCCAAAATCGTGATGGAACGTCGGCTGTGGCTGGCCGTGGCACGGGCGCAACAGGATTGCGGGGTCGCTGTTCCCCCAGTGGCAGTCTCGGACTACGAGCGCGTGGTGGACAACGTTGATCTAGATTCCATTGCCGCTCGCGAGCGCATCACCAAGCATGACGTGAAGGCTCGGATCGAGGAATTCAACGCGCTCGCCGGACATGAGGCCGTACACCTGGGCATGACTTCACGGGATCTCACCGAGAATGTGGAGCAACTGCAGGTCAGAGAGTCGCTCCTGCTGCTGCGCGACCGTTGTGTAGCGGTTCTCCAGAGACTGGCTGCACTCGCTGTGCAGTACTCGGACACCGCCATCACTGGTCGATCGCACAACGTGCCGGCCCAGGCGACAACGCTGGGCAAACGCTTTGCCTCTGCCGCCGATGAACTTCTCGTGGCGTATGCGCGACTTGACGACCTCATTGCTCGCTATCCGCTGCGCGGGATCAAGGGACCCGTGGGTACCGCACAGGACATGCTTGACCTCTTCGATGGTGACGAGGAACGTCTTGCGCGACTTGAAACTGCGGTCGCGCGACATCTCGGCTTCACGGACGTGCTCACGAGCGTGGGTCAGGTGTATCCGCGTTCCTTGGACCTTGATGTCGTATCAGCTCTCGTGCAAGTGGCTGCCGGCCCGTCGAGCATATGCACCACCATTCGGTTAATGGCCGGCCACGACCTGGTCACCGAGGGATTCCGCCCCGGTCAGGTGGGCTCGTCCGCGATGCCGCACAAGATGAATGCCCGTTCCTGCGAGCGCGTCAACGGGTTCACGGTGCTGCTGCGTGGATACCTGACGATGGCCGCGGAGTTGGCGGGCACGCAGTGGAACGAGGGCGATGTGTCGTGCTCGGTGGTGCGACGCGTGATGCTGCCCGACGCCTTCTTCACCATCGACGGACTTATGGAGACGTTCCTGACGGTGCTCGATGGTTTCGGTGCCTTCCCCGCCGTCATCGATCGCGAACTCGATCGCAACCTGCCCTTCTTGGCCACCACCAAGGTTCTGGTGGCGGCAGTGCGTCGAGGGGTCGGTCGCGAGACGGCACACGAGGCCATCAAGGAGCATGCGGTGGCGGTCGCACTGGCGCGACGCGAGGGCCAAGAGCCTGACCTCATATCCCGATTGGCCGCGGATCCGCGCCTCGGGCTCACGCAGGCAGATCTCCGGTCACTCGTCGCAGATCCGCTGACGTTCACCGGTGCTGCGGGCCGGCAGGTGCAGCAGGTGACTCAGGCGGTAGCCGATGTTGTTGCCGCTCATCCGCACGCTGCTGCTTATCAGCCGGGCGACATCCTGTGAACGATTACGGCTTGGCAGCCGAATACGAGCACGTGTATTCGGGCAAGGTTCGTGATCTCTTCCGGATGCCTGATGGTCGACTGCTTTTCGTGGCTAGTGATCGAATCTCGGCGTACGACTGGGTGCTGCCGACGATGATTCCTGACAAGGGACGCATTCTCACGGCGCTCTCCCTGTGGTGGTTCGACCGTATCTCCGACATCGTGCCCAATCACGTCAGCACAATGCGAGTTCCCGCAGCGGTGCGAGGTCGCGCCATGGTGTGCGAGCAATTGGAGATGCTGCCCGTGGAGTGCGTGGCCCGCGGTTATCTCGCGGGCTCCGGACTCGTGGAGTATCAGGCGCGAAGGTCTATCTGCGGTGTCGGCCTGCCTCCTGGTCTGCAGGATGGGTCTGAGTTGCCCAAGCCAATCTTCACTCCGGCAACCAAGGCTGAACTCGGTCAACATGACGAGAACATCACCTATGACGAGGTGATGTCGCTTGTGGGTCAGGAGGAAGCGCAGGAGCTCAAGCGCCTCACTCTTTCGGTGTACGAAAGAGCTCGTGACATCGCCGCCGCGCGCGGGCTGATTCTTGCCGACACGAAATTCGAGTTTGGCTACAGCACTTCGGGCAAGAACGCCGGTCGGGTTGTTCTGGGCGACGAGGTTCTGACACCCGATTCGTCGCGCTATTGGCCGCGCGCCGCATGGCAGCCCGGGGGTCCGCAGCCGTCCTTCGACAAGCAGTTTGTACGTGACTGGCTGACGTCACCAGCGTCTGGCTGGGATCGCGCTTCCGGCGATGCCCCACCGGCCCTGCCCGACGACATTGTTGAACTCACCCGGGCGAAGTACGTCGAGGCTTATGAAATTCTCACGGGAAAGACGTTCACATGACGCGCTGGTTGGTCACCGGTGGAGCCGGTTACATCGGGGCCCACGTGGTGCGCGCACTCCTGGCATCCGGTCGGGAGGTGGTCGTGCTCGACGATCTCTCCAGTGGTGTCTCCACGAAGGTGCCGGACGGCGTGCCGCTGGTGCGGTGCAGCGTCGGCGACAAGCCCGCGGTGGCGGCAGCTCTCCGTGACCATCGTGTCGATGGAGTGGTGCATCTTGCAGCCAAGAAGGCGGCGGGCGAATCCGTCGACATTCCTTTGCACTACTACTACGAGAACGTGTCGGGCTTAGCCACGTTGCTGCACGCGATGCAGAAGGCTGAAGTCTCACGCATGGTGTTCTCCTCCTCGGCTGCGGTCTACGGCACCCCACCGCAGAATCCGATCGATGAGCACTCACCCCTCGCACCAGAGTCGCCCTACGGCGAGACCAAGGTCGTGGGCGAGTGGATGGTGCGAGATCAGGGTCGCGCGGTGGGACTGTCGTGGGTGGCTTTGCGTTACTTCAATGTCGCCGGCGCCGGTGAGCACGACCTGGGTGATCCAAGCGTCAACAACCTCATCCCGATGGTGTTCCGTGCCCTTGCTGATGGACGACGTCCCCAGATCTTTGGTGATGATTACCCGACACCGGATGGCACGTGCATCCGCGACTACATCCACGTCGTTGACCTCGCGGCGGCGCATGTGGCCGCTGTCGAGCGCAGCGAGAGTCGCATGGCCGCCGATGTGTACAACGTCGGACGCGGCGTCGGATCCTCCGTTCGTGAAGTGATGAACAAGGTCTCCAAGGTCATTGGGCGTGACGTCAATGCCGAGGTCGTGGGCCGACGGGCGGGGGACCCGCCCGCCTCCTATGCCGCGACCGAGCTCATCACTCGAGAACTCGGGTGGCAGGCGCAGCACGGGCTCACGGACATGGTCACGAGCGCCTGGTCGGCTTGGCCCGACAAGGGCTAGACGTCCCCCGTGCGCCGGAGCCCGCCCCAGGGTTCCCGCCAACGTATGGCATCATGTATGGCATGAAGCGCACCACCGTCTATTTCCCCGAGGAACTCAAAGCTCGGCTCGAGGACGAGGCCCAACGACGAGGCGTCACCGAGGCCGAGCTCATCCGCACGTCTGTGGACAACGAATTGCGCCGGCGAGCGCCGCGTGGTGGATTCCTCACCATGGATTCCGGAGGACTCACGTCCGAAAACGTTGATGATTTCCTGGAGGGGTTCGGCGAAGATTGATCCTCTTGGATACGAGCGCACTCTTCGCCTACTTCTGCTCCAGTGATCCTCACCACTCTCGCATGACGGAATTCATGTCCGAGGCCAGTGAACCGTTCATCGTCAGCCCTTACGTTGTGAGTGAGCTCGACTACCTTGTGGGTCGACGCATGGGTCAACGGGCGGAACTGCTGGTTCTCGACGAACTCAGCTCAGGCAGCTACGAAATGCCTGTGGTCGGACCGGTCGACCTGCTCGCATGCATGCACGTCATCGGACGGTACTTCGATCTTCACATCGGGGTCACCGACGCTTCATTGGTTGTCCTCGCCGACAGATACGACACCCTCAACATCGCTACTTTTGACCATCGTCACTTTTCAGCCTTGAGATCTATCCGAGGAGAACCCTTCACTCTCCTGCCCTGACCGCACGCCCGCGGGGCCTCGCTAGGCTGGCCCTACTTCCCCGCGCCGAGACCCCACAACCACTGGAGTGCCTGTGGCCCGCGTCGTCGTAGACGTCATGCTCAAGCCGGAGATCCTCGACCCCCAAGGCCGTGCTGTGCAGGGCGCGCTCGGTCGGCTGGGCCTCACCGGTGTCGCCAATGTGCGCCAGGGCAAGCAGTTCGTGATCGATCTCGACGGAACACTCGATGCCGATCGCTCCGCAACTCTCGAGCGCCTTGCAGCCGAACTCCTCAGCAACCCTGTTATCGAGGACTATCGCCTCACCGTGGTGGAGGGCTGACTCCGTGCGCATCGGTGTGGTGACGTTCCCCGGTTCGCTCGATGATCGTGATGCTGCTCGGGCCGTGCGTATCGCCGGCGGTGAGCCGGTCGCACTCTGGCACGGCGACGACGACATCAAAAACGTCGATGCCGTCATCCTTCCCGGAGGATTTTCGTACGGCGACTACCTGCGCTGCGGTGCCATCGCACGATTCGCTCCTGTGATGACCGCGATCATCGAGAAAGCGCACGAAGGGCTGCCGGTGCTCGGCATCTGCAACGGCTTTCAGATCCTGTGTGAGTCGCACCTACTGCCGGGCGCGCTCATCCGCAATGATCATCAGCACTTCATTTGCCGTGATCAGACGTTGCGCATCGAGGACGTCAGTTCCGCGTGGACGTCGTCGTACTCGACCGGTCAAGAGATCGTCGTCCCACTCAAGAACGGCGAAGGCGGATTCGTCGCCGACGACGCCACGCTCGACCAACTTGAAGGCGACGGCCGCGTCATCGCACGCTACGTTGGCATGAACCCCAACGGCAGTCGGCGCGACATCGCGGGCATCCGCAACGAACGCGGCAATGTGGTGGGTCTGATGCCGCATCCGGAGCACGCGGTCGAGGCGCTCACCGGACCCACCACCGACGGACTCGGCTTCTTCGCCAGTGTTCTGACCTCTCTTGCGGGCTCCCGATGATCGACACGGTTGGCCGCGCGCAGGAGACGCCCGATCAGACGCAGCCCTTTGCCGAGCTGGGCCTCAAACCAGACGAATACCAGCGCATACGCCAGATTCTGGGCCGCCGCCCGACGTCGAGTGAACTCGCGATGTATTCGGTCATGTGGAGTGAGCACTGCTCGTACAAATCCAGCAAAGTCCACCTTCGCCAGTTCGGGGACAAGAAGCCCCCGACCGATGCGCTGCTGGTGGGCATAGGCGAGAACGCGGGCGTTGTCGACATCGGTGACGGTTGGGCGGTCACCTTCAAGGTCGAGTCGCACAATCACCCGTCATATGTCGAGCCGTATCAAGGTGCGGCCACCGGTGTCGGAGGCATCGTGCGCGACATCTTGTCCATGGGCGCGCGTCCGATCGCCGTCATGGATCCGCTGCGATTCGGGCCCCTTGATGCACCCGACACGCGACGTGTTCTTCCCGGCATCGTCGCGGGTGTCGGCGGTTACGGCAACTGCCTGGGATTACCCAACATCGGTGGCGAGGTCGTATTCGACCCGACGTACCTGGGCAACCCGCTGGTCAACGCATTGTGCATCGGTGCGATGAGGCACGAGGACATCCACCTCGCCAGTGCCAAGGGTGTGGGGAATCTGGTGGTGCTCTATGGCGCACGCACCGGTGGCGATGGCATCGGTGGCGTCAGCGTGCTGGCATCGGAGACCTTCAGCGAAGGCGGTCCCACCAAGCGCCCCAGTGTGCAGGTGGGTGACCCGTTCATGGAGAAGCTGCTGATCGAGGCGACTCTCGAGGTGCTGCATGCGGGGCTCGTCGAAGGAATTCAGGATCTAGGTGGCGCCGGCATCTCATGCGCCACCAGCGAGCTCGCCTCCAACGGCGAGGGCGGAATGCATGTGTGGCTCGATCGCGTACTGCTGCGCGATCCCACGCTCTCGCCCGAGGAAATCCTCATGAGTGAGTCACAGGAGCGCATGTGCGCGATCGTGCGCCCCGAAAACCTGGACGCATTCCTTGCGCGCTGCGCCAAGTGGGATGTTGAAGCTGTCGTGATCGGTGAAGTCACCGACACCGGACACCTCACTATCGATTGGCATGGTGAGCGCATTGTCGACGTGCCGCCGCGCACGGTCGCACACGAAGGCCCGGTCTACGAGCGCCCGCTCGCGCGACCCGCGTGGCAGGACACCTTGCAGGCCGACGATGCCTCGACGCTCCCGCGACCGCAGACTGCGCAAGAGCTGCGATCCACGTTGCTCAACCTCGTCGGTTCGCCCAACCTCGCGTCCAAGGCATGGATCACCTCGCAATATGACCGCTATGTGCTCGGCAACACCGTGCTCGCGCAACCGGAGGACTCCGGGATGGTGCGGGTCGACGAGGTCACCGGCCGCGGAGTCGCGGTGTCGACCGACTGCAACGGTCGTTTCGCCAAGCTTGATCCCTATACCGGTGCGCAGCTAGCGCTTGCCGAGTCGTACCGCAACGTCGCCACTACTGGCGCCGAGCCACTCGCCGTCACGAACTGTCTGAACTTCGGTTCACCCGAAGATCCGGCTGTGATGTGGCAGTTCAGCGAGGCGGTGCGCGGCCTTGCCGACGGCTGCCTGCAGCTGGGCATTCCCGTCACCGGCGGCAACGTGTCGTTCTACAACCAGACTGGCGACATCGCGATCCTGCCGACCCCGGTCGTGGGTGTTCTTGGGGTGATCGACAACGTGGCGCGACGCACGCCGATGGCGTGGGGTACGGCCGGCACCATCATGTTGCTTGGTTCCACACGCGCTGAGTTCTCCGGAAGTGAGTGGGCGCACCATGTGCACGGTCATCTCGGTGGTCTACCGCCGTTGGTCGATCTGGAGGCCGAACGATCACTGGCTCGCGTCCTCATCGACGGAGCTCGCGAAGGAGCGATTCGCGCGGCCCATGACGTTGCCGACGGTGGTGTTCAACAGGCTCTGGTTGAGATGGCGCTCAGATCAGATTCGGGCGCGAAGATCGTCGTGGCCGGGGATCCGTTCACTTTCCTGTGTAGTGAGAGTGCCGCTCGAGCCATTGTCGTCACTGATGATGAGGCGGCTGTGCGCGAACGTGCGGCTGCCCACGGAGTCGAGTGCACAGTTGTGGGCACTGTCACGGGTGGGCCAACTCTCGAATTTGCCGGGCTGTTCGACGTTTCTCTTGAGGAACTTCGCAGCGTTCACGAAGCAACCATCCCCGCAGCTCTTGCCTGAGTCACGCAACCTCCCTGTCGCACCAACGGCGATAGTTGAGGTCCTTGATTGCTATCGCCAGGGCATTGATCCAGATCGCACCGTAGAACGCACCGCCGTCAAGGCGGCCCTCGCCGCGCTCGTAGAGATCGCTCCTGGTCGAAGCGTTGAAGTGCGCATACCGCCGCACGCTGCGGTTCAGGCGGTGGCGGGCGTGCGGCATACGCGCGGCACACCGGCCGCAGTAGTCGAAGCCGATTCACGTACGTGGCTTGAACTTGCCACCGGTGATCTGGAGTGGCAGGGCGCTTGTGCGTCGGGCCGATTGCGCGCCAGCGGTGAGCGTTCGGACCTGTCGGGCCTGCTGCCGCTGTTCGCTCGTGTGCCTGCTACGTAACGCTTGCGTGCACAACCGCCTGCAGGCGTGCGTCAGCCACGCCATTCACTGCATTTCTGCGTATGTCCGAGCACATCCCTGCCATCCGAATCCGGGGATTGACCCGCCGGCTCCGGTCGTCAATGTGGTTGCTGCGACTCTTGTGGTGATCAGTGTGATTCCGATCTATATCGCTCAGCGCTACTCCAACACTGACGAGCGCGGTGCCGGGTTGCTGTAGGACGCTCCCGTAGGCTGAGCATCGTGCCCGGTGGTGATGGACTCCTTACCCACGAACTCCTCTTCCACGACCGCGGCCCGCAGGATGCCTGCGGTGTATTCGGGGTCTGGGCACCCGGTGATGAAGTCTCCAAATTCGTCTACTTCGGCCTGTACGCCCTCCAGCATCGCGGCCAGGAGTCAGCGGGGATGGCCGTCAGCGACGGCACCCGCACTGTCGTCTACAAGGAGATGGGCCTGGTCGCACAGGTCTTTAATGAAGCAACCCTCGAGTCCCTGACCGGCCACCTGGCAATCGGCCACACGCGCTACTCCACCACCGGTGCCAGCGTGTGGGCCAATGCTCAGCCAACCTTCCGCGCTACCGCCACCGGCCACCTCGCCCTCGCGCACAACGGAAATCTCACGAATACCGCTGACCTGCGAGAGCGGCTCGCCATGCGCATGTCGGAGTCGGGGGAGCTCCCGCTCGGTTCTCATCTGAGCTCGACCAGCGACACCGAAGTCCTCAGTGCACTGATCGCCTCACATCCGGACCGGTCCATCGAGGCCGCTGCAATGCAAGAACTGCCTCATGTGCGGGGCGCATTCTCACTCGTGTTCATGGACGACAACTCGCTTTACGCCGCACGCGATCCGCAGGGCATTCGTCCGCTCGTGCTGGGACGGCTCGAGCGTGGCTGGGTGATTGCGAGTGAGACAGCAGCGCTCGACATTGTGGGCGCGTCAGTGGTTCGCGAGATCGAACCTGGCGAGCTGATCGCCATCGACGAGGATGGTCTTCGTAGCCAACGCTTCGCCGAGGCTGAGCCCAAGGGCTGCCTGTTCGAATACGTCTATCTCGCCCGGCCGGACACCACCATTGCCGGTCGCAGTGTGCAAGCCAGTCGTGTGCAGATCGGTCGCATGCTGGCGCGCGAATTCCCCGCAGATGCCGACCTCGTCATCCCGGTGCCCGAATCCGGTCGCTATGCCGCCATCGGATACGCGCAGGAATCAGGGATCCCGTTCGGCGAGGGCCTGGTCAAGAATTCGTATGTAGGGCGCACCTTCATCCAGCCCTCGCAGTCCATCCGGCAGCTGGGTATCCGTCTCAAGCTCAATCCGCTGCGCGAAGTACTTGCCGGGCAGCGTGTTGTCGTGGTGGATGACTCGATTGTTCGGGGCAACACCCAGCGTGCCCTCGTGCGAATGCTTCGCGAGGCCGGAGCTCGTGAGGTTCACGTGCGCATCTCGAGCCCTCCGGTCAAGTGGCCGTGCTTCTACGGAATCGATTTCGCCACGCGTGCGGAGTTAATCGCGAGCGGCCTTGATGTCGACGAGATCTGCTCGTCCATCGGTGCCGACTCGCTGGGCTACGTATCACTCGAGGGTCTCATCGAGGCGACGACGATTCCGGCCGAGCGACTGTGTCGCGCCTGCTTCGACGGCATCTACCCGGTTCCGCTCCCTGAGCCGGAATTCCTGGGCAAGCATGTCCTCGAGACCATCGAGCGACGCGTTGTCGAGGATGCCGTTCACTTCGGCGGGCCCGCGGCAGATGCGCTGGGTCGACCGTGAGTGGTGCGTACGCCGCAGCCGGAGTCGATGTTGAGGCAGGTGAGCGCGCTGTTGCATTGATGCGCGCATCGGTCACGGCCACTCATCGCGCAGGTGTCATGGGTGACGTCGGTGGGTTCGCCGGATTGTTCGACCTGTCGGAGTTCCGGCATATGAAGCGGCCGATCCTGGCCACGTCCACCGACGGTGTCGGTACCAAGATCGCGGTGGCGCGAGCTCTTGATATTCACGACACCATTGGAATTGACCTGGTGGCGATGGTGGTGGATGACCTCGTGGTGTGCGGCGCTGAGCCACTGTTCATGACCGACTACATCGCGGTCGGTTCCGTGGTGCCAGAGCGAATCGCGGCGATTGTCAGTGGCGTGGCCGAGGGTTGTCGACAGGCTGGATGTGCTCTGGTGGGTGGCGAGACGGCCGAGCACCCTGGGTTGATGGAGCCCGATGAGTACGACATTGCTGGTGCCGGCACCGGAATTGTCGACGCGGACGATCTCCTTGGACCTGATCGTGTTCGGGCCGGTGACGTTGTCATCGCGATGGCAGCGTCAGGTCTGCAGTCGAATGGCTATTCACTGGCACGTCGGGTGCTGCTGGGAACCGACGGGCCCGGTTTAGCCGCGTACGTGCCGGAGTTGGGCCACACGGTCGGCGAAGAGATGCTGATCCCCACGCGCATTTATTCTCTGGACTGCCTGGCACTTGCTCGCACGCTAGAGATGCACGCCTTCAGTCATGTGACCGGCGGCGGACTTGCGGCAAACCTTGCGCGGGTGCTGCCGGTAGATCTCGCCGCAGACATTGATCGAGGCACGTGGTCGTTGCCGCCCGTGTTTGATGTCATTGCACGCACGGGTGCTGTGCCTCAACAGGACATGGAGCGCACGTTCAACATGGGTATTGGGATGCTCGCGGTCGTGCCTGCTGCCACAGAGGTTGCGGCGATTGCTCTTCTCACGTCGCGTGGAGTACACGCGTGGACGTGCGGAGAGGTGCGCGAACGACGCGTGGGTGAGATGGGGGATGCAGAGGCGAAGGGCGGCACCGGTGGTGCCGTGAACGTGGTCGGAACTCAGCCCGTGGGCCGATCCTCGTCCTCTTCGTCGTAGTACTTCGCGTAAGGATCGTCCGCGTACGGATCTTCCACAACGTCGTCAGCCGGCTCCAACGGTGCTGGTGACGGGTTACCGCCGGTCAGTTCCGCTTGAAGTCGAGCGAAGTCAGTTTGTGGCCCGCCGTACTTCAACTCGCGGGCGACCTTGGTCTGCTTTGCCTTTGCCCGGCCGCGCCCCATGGCTCGACCCCCTCATCCGGGTCTTGGCCCGGCTCACGATGACTATGACTGCGCATCCGCAGTGAGGAGAGATTACCCCGTCGCCCCCGAAGGCACGACTCCCCGGGGGGACTTGAGGCCCAGATCGGTTAAGTGTGGGGCAATTGGGGCGATAGGGATATAGAGTGTTTATCCGTACGTAAATAGTGGCCACTGGTCACGGATCCTGAGGAGGTGCCATGAGCGCTGTGGCCCCGGAGCCGGATCAGCTCCTCACCCCCTCAGAGGTCGCCACCCTGTTCCGGGTGGACCCCAAGACGGTCACCCGCTGGGCTAAGGCTGGCAAGTTGAGCAGCATTCGCACGCTGGGCGGACATCGCCGGTACCGCGCCGCCGAGGTCTACGCCCTCTTGGCCACTCAGAATGGGCCGAGCACAACGTTCTGACCGGTAGTCGGATGTCGCGACTACTGTCGAGTGATGCGTCGACCAACAGCGGCCGGTTTCTGCACCGCTCTGGCCTGTGCGCTTGTACTCGTTGGGTGTTCGTCGTCAGTGAGCTCGATTGCCCCAGTGGCCAGCGGTCTGTCCCCCCGCGGCCCCGTCGTCACTGATGCCCCGGTGCTGCGCGTGGTCGACGGCGACACCATCCACGTGTTGGTTGCCGGGCGCGACACCACGGTTCGCCTGCTAGGAATCAACACTCCCGAGACTGTGAAACCAGGCTCACCGGTCGAATGCTTTGGTCCTGAAGCATCAGCGCACATGAAGGACGCTCTTAAGGGTCAACGAGTGACCTTGGAATTCGATGATTCTCAAGACCGGGTCGACAGATACGGACGGACCCTCGCCTTCGTGTGGCTAACCGCACCCTCCGGTGGGATGGATCTGGTCAATCTCGATCTGGTGGCGCAGGGATTCGCCTACCAGCGCCAGTACGGACCGAACCCCGTGTCGTGGCAGCCACAACTGGAATCAGCCCAACGAGCGGCCCGTTCCTCAGGAATCGGCCTGTGGGGAGCCTGCCCTGCCTGAGGCTTCACATTCCTCGTACATGTCGAAGACGTTCTGATCATGTTCGTGCAGCACAGTTCATTCCATCACGCGCCGGTGGCGCCGAACTTGAGGAGTGCAGATGTCCGAGATGCCAAGCGAGCAGGCGAATCCTGTCGTGCCGTCCGAGCCCAACTCCGCGTCCGCGACGGTGGAGCCGACGGCAACGGCCAAGCGTGACTCGAGCCGTGCATTGGTGGCCATCGGTGGAATTGCCGCTGCTGGGCTCGTCATCCTCGCCGGTGTCGGCGGCTATGCCGTGGGCCAGTACAACGGAAGCCACCGTGAAGGGCAGACGCAGCTCACGCGCGCTGATGGTCCGGGCATGCAGGATGGTTCGGGCATGCAGGGCGACATGAATCAGCGTGGCGAAGATCCTGATGGAGACAACTGGTCCGGTGGCCGTCGCGATGGCGGCTCAGGAAATATGCAGGACGGCCCGGGTATGCAGGACGGCCCGGGTAATCAGGGCTTTGGTCAAGGACGCATGTTCCAGAACCTGCCCCCGCAGATTCAGGACATGCTCAAGCAGTTCATGCAGAACCGCGGCGGCCAGGGCGATGGCATGCAGGGTGGTCCGGGAATGCAGGACGGTCCGGGCATGCAGGGCGGTCCGGGCATGCAGGGCGACACACTGCAGAATCTTCCCCCGCAAATTCAGGAGCTGCTCAAGCAGTTCATGCAGGGACAGGGTGGCCAGCAGGTCCTGCCGCAGACGCCGATCACACCAGGCACCCAGGGCTAGTCAGTCACGTCAGGTCCGCTTGCGGCGCCTGACGGTGAGCACGAAACCGAAGACCACGAGCACGGCCAGCAAAATGATGCCTAGCGTCAGATTGCTCAGGCCCGTGCTCGTGGTGTTTCCGGGGGCAGGTGCGAGCGCAGGCGCCGCCGACACCGAGGCGGCGGGAGCGCTGGTTGCACTGGTGGATGCAGTAGTAGACGACTGGCCAGTCAAGGTGAAGTGCAGCGCGCCGATCATCGGGTGACCGTCGTCGGCCACAGCCCGGTACGCCACTTCGTAATCGCCGGGCGGGAGATTGGTGGGCCACGGGATTGAGAGCACTGCTCCGTCGGGATTGACCTCCTGGCTGATCACGACATTGCCCGAGGCGTCATTGATAGAGATCGTGTCGACGCTCGGCAGAAGTGCTTCGTCGAACGTCAGCGTGATGTTCGGTAGAGGAGCTGTCAGCACAGATCCATCTGCAGGGTCGGATGATAAGAGCGCAGTATGTGCGGCAGCAGCACTGGCATTGAGCCCCATCCACACACCGGTGCACGCGATGACAGTGGCGAGAATGGCGCACACGCGCTTCTTTAGAGACGCAGTCATGAGACGACGATAGCGGCCACTCAGGACGTGCGGCGTTGGAGTGCCGGACGAAAACCTAGCGGATTGATGAGTCGCGTCGTGATCACAGCCGTGATGCTCTGCACCAGTACGAGGCCGATCAGCACCAGAAGCTGCACCTGGGCTGCCACGAGAGGCGATGCACCACCGATGAGGAGACCGACAAAAGCGCCGGGCAGTGCCACGAGTCCGGCACTCTTGGTCTGGTCAAGGGTGGGAAAGAGCGAGCGTTCAGATGCGCGTGTGGCGAATTGCCAGCCGGCGCGTCGGTAGGTCGCACCGAGTGCAAGGTAGCCCTCAAATTCGCTCATGCGGTCGCGAATGTCGTCTCGCAAACGGACACCGGCGACTGCAGCAACCGCCATGGCACCGCCGATCATCTGCGCGGCGAACGGCAGCATGGTCTGTGCATCAAAGGTGAGCGCTCCGGTGACACTCACGACGAGGACTGTCGCCCCTGCCCCTGCCCCGATGGCCAAGAGAACCGCGCAGAAGTCGCGCCGATCTCCACCGATTCTCCTGTTGGCGGTGAATGCAGCGGCGACCAGCATGAGGCACAAGTACACCCAGGCTCCCTGGGGATGCCGGAAAATCCACGCGATGACGAGCGCCACAACAGTGAGCTGAACCAGCGCACGCGCAGATGAGATGAGCAGGTCGCGTCGCATCCGCAGACCACTAATGGTCATCACGGCGAAGGCTGCTCCGCCGAGGATGACCAGTGCGATACCGGTGCGCAGTGGATCGCCCACCGGGTGCTCCTACTTCTTGGTGAGAAAAGCGGTTACTGCATTGAGTGCCGAGGCGATGCACTCGTCGGTGGTCGCGGGTGCCGAGCCGTTGCGTGCGGCCTCGAGCTCCGCCAACGTCGGGCAACCGGGCAATGTGGTAGCGATCTTCTTTGTGTAGGTGGTGTACACGAACATCGCGCGAGTTCCGGGATTGGTCAAGGCGCTCTTGGCACTGTCGATCTTGGTCACTGCGCCATCGGGCGTGGTGCACGCCAGTGCAGTGGTGTCCCACGTGCCTGCACCGCCACCGCTTGAGGTCGGCGCTACGCACGTGGCCTGCAGGAAGGCGGTAAGCACGTCATCGGGGACCGTGAGTGCGGGCACAGCACTTGCTGAGGCAGCCGATGCAGGTGCCGATGCAGGTGCCGACGCAGCCGTGGAGTCACTGGCAGCAGCTGAAGCAGAATCGGCAGGCGCACTGGAGCTGGCGGTACCGGAGGAGGACGAGCATCCCGCCAAGCTGACCGAGAGTCCGACGACGGCGACAACGGCGGCAAGCTTCACGGGGGAGGTCATGGGAACACCGTACGCGGCTGTCCGGTGAACTGTGCGTGGCCCCTGCCCTCATGAAAGTGCCGTCCGCCTCCAAATGAAGGATGCTTGCGCCATGGCTTCTAAAACTGCGCTCGTCACAGGTGCCACCGGCTACGTGGGAGGGCGCCTGGTGCGCGAGCTTCTCGAGGCTGGTTTTGCGGTCCGCATCCTCGCCAGGAGTCCAGAGAAGTTACGCGAGGCACCTTGGGCTGATCGGGTCACGGTCGTCTCTGGCAACGCACACAATGTCGACGATCTCACGCGTGCGATGGAAGGCGCGGACCTCGCCTATTTCCTGGTGCACTCGCTTCAACAGGGGGTCGCGCTCGAGCGCTCCGAGGCCGAGCTGGCACACGCCTTTTCGACCGCGGCGCAGTCGAAAGGTGTCGGACGCATTATTTATCTTGGCGGACTGGCACCCCAGATTCCGCTGGAGAAGATGTCGCCTCACATGCGCTCACGCGTACGTGTCGGCCAAATCCTCGCATCATCGGGCGTTCCCACGATCGAGTTCCGCGCGTCAGTCATTATCGGGTCAGGCTCCGCTTCGTTTGAAATGCTGCGCTACCTCACCGAGCGACTGCCGGGGATGATCACCCCCCGCTGGGTGCGCACGGAGACCCAGCCGATTGCCATTCGCGACGTTCTGCGCTACCTCGTCCTGGCTGCCGACATTCCGCTCGATGTGAGTGGGATCTTTGAGATCGGCGGACCCGACGTTCTCACGTACCAGGAGATGATGCAGCGATATGCAGCGGCCGCTGGTCTGTCGCGTCGCATCATCCTGCCGATCAACGTTCTGACACCCGAGCTGTCCAGCCACTGGGTGAGTCTGGTGACGCCGGTTCCACGCGCCATTGCTCGGCCCCTTGTGCAGTCGCTCCGTCATCCTGCTGTCTGTCACGAGCACAATATTTCGAAGTGGATCCCGGATCCGCCGGCCGGGCTATTGCCATTTGAGGATGCCGTGCGCTTAGCGCTCACCCGTGTCCGCGAAGCAGCGGTTGAGACTCGTTGGTCTGACTCCTCCTTTCCAGGCGCTCCTAGTGAGCCACTTCCCAGTGATCCCGTCTGGACCGGTGGTTCGCTCTACACCGATATTCGTGAACTGCCCTGCCGCGCGACGACTGAGGAACTGTGGGCGGCGGTCGAACGGATCGGCGGCGAAGCGGGCTGGTACTCCGCACGCCTGCTCTGGGAGGTTCGAGGAATCATGGACCGTGTTGCCGGCGGAGCGGGTCTGCGGCGAGGACGGCGTGATCCGAACACTCTCGCTACGGGCGACGCTGTGGATTTCTGGCGGGTCGAAGAACATCAGCCCCCGCGCCTGCTGCGGCTGCGAGCTGAAATGAAGATGCCAGGCCGAGCCTGGCTGGAGTTCACCGTGATATCCACGGATGATGGGACGTCGATCTTGCGCCAACGAGCCATCTACTGGCCGCGCAGCTATGCGGGGCACGCCTACTGGTGGTCGGTCGCCCCCTTCCATGCGTTTGTCTTTCCACCAATGGCACGGCACATCGTGGAGTACGCGGAAAGCGCCCGAACCGCGGCTGCGTGACATCAAGGGCTCACCCACCTGTGGTGGGATGTGGGTCATGTGTGCGAATCTGGCGGTCCGGTCATGATGTTCCTGACGTCTCCTACCTCGCGCAAGCACGCCCTCATCGCTGTGGTGGTCCTCCTCATTCCGATGATTCCCAGCTTCCTCCTGTTTCCCTTGGGGCTCTCCCTGACGATGGGGCAGTTCATCTGCGGCGTCCTGGTTGGACTCCTGAGCGCAGCCATGATCGGCGCGCGAACTGCCCTTGGTGTGAGCGCCGTCTTGACGGTGGCGATCTTCCTGGCGTTCCTCAGTACATCGCAACCCGTGCTGGCCGGACTGGTGATGGCAGTGTCCGCAGGCCTGTACGGACTCTCGTCCAGGCGAGGCCTTGTCGGCGTCGCGACGGCGGCCCCCATCTCTGTCGCGTTCACCCTGGCCACCCCGCCGCAGGTGCTCACTGATGCAACTCATCTTCAGAATGCAACGGTCCTGGCCCTGGTCTCGCTTGCGGGTACGTTGTGGGGTGTCGTGGTCGGAACGGTGGTGATGCGAAAGCGGACCCGGCCAAAGGTTTCTGTGACACCCGTGCACGCAGCCATGTGCCTCGGGGTCATCCTTGCGATCGTCACAGGTATCACGATGTCGATCGTCGTGGCGAATAACCTTCAGAACGGCGGAGCCTGGATCATCCTCACGGTCCTTGTGATCTCACAGCCCGCACTGGGGGCCACGTGGCGCAAAGCGATCGAGCGGCTCATCGGCACGGCCATTGGCTTCTGCATTGCCTTTGCGGTCTCGCTCGTGGTGCCCCACGGCTGGGTCGACCTGCTGATTGCATTGGTCTTCTTCGCGCTCGTCGCTTACGTGAAACTCGATTCCTCTAAGCACTATTGGCAATACACGATGTTCTTGACCCCCGCCGTCGTTCTCACGGTGGGCTCGTCGACCAATGTTCTCTCCACTGACGTGTGGCGTGTGATCTGCACGGTGATTGGCGCCGTAATCTCGATGGGAATCGTGGCTGTACTGATCTGGTACAACAAACTCAAGCCGGTGAAGCAGGCGGTCGCTGGTTAGTCGAGGCATCGCTGGCTCTGCGCCATCCCCTTCGCCTGATCTAGCCGACCTCTAGGCTTCCCGCATGACGACAACGGGGACCACCGCTTCGCAAGGCTCAGGCGTATCCGTAAAGAAGCCTGCGATGCCGGTCAAGCGCCGACTCATCATCGTGGCTGCGGTTCTCGTACTGGTTCTGCTTCCGGCCATCATCATGGTGCTGGTCACGTGGGCGGGCACGGGCAAACTTCAGGGCGCGGCCACGTGGGCGTCGATCCCGGCCATCGTGGGTATCGCTGCGGCGATGTCGGGCATGCGTCGCTACGCGGTCGTGGTTTCGATCGTCATGGCATTCCTTGCACCCCTCGCGATCGTGGCGGGAATCTCGCCGGTCTCGGGTGCGGCGCTCATGGCGATCTTGTGCATGACCGTCGGCCGACTGTCGCGGTTTGGAATGCAGAGGTCCGGCCTGCTGGTGCCGGTGATGTTGGCGTGGCCGCTCATTGATCCGCCGGCATGGTCTGGGGCCACGTCGGTCGATCGCCTCGATACGGCGTATCTGCTGTGGATGACTCTGATCTTCTTCGTTGGCGCAATCGTGCCGGTTCTTCTTCTGCCAGTGCTGATGCGCAAGCACCCTGCATCCCACCTGGTGACGCACTCGCAGCGCGAAGCAACGGTCTACACAGTGATGATCACGGTCTTGGTCACAGTGTCGACGTTCTACGTGCTCGACAACCCCAAAATGATCGGCGGCGCCTTTCTCATCGCGGTGATCCTGGTGATGGCACCGATCGGTACTGCAGACACCATCAAGCCGACAATCTTCCGAGTGCTCGGCACCGTTCTTGGCTCGCTGCTCGTCATTGCGCTCGTGAGTCAGGTGCACTCACTCGGCCTTGTGTACCTCATCGGCCTGATCGTGCTCCTCATCGCGGTGTTCGCACGCCTGAGCGGGCTCGCGTGGGTCTACTACGTCTTCATGGTGCCGGCCACGGCGTGCCTCAACTCGACGACGGTGACGCAGGTGGGCGAGCTGGGCAAGCAGCGCGTCGTCGACAACGTGGTGGGCGGCGTTCTGGTGATCGCCGCGACGGTGATCACCATTGGATTCTCACAATGGTCGACTCGCCACGGTGAAGCGTCCGACGCCGACCATGAGGTAGAGGCAGTGGCCGCTACGGCTTGAAGCGCCTGACTTCCTGCGGCCATCCGCACGCGACCGCAACCTTGCCGGCCCACATCGCCGCGGCCGCATCGTCGGCCACGTCGACGATCGTCATGCCGCCAAGGTATTCGTCGGTGTTCCTGTAGGGACCGGGAGCAATCACGAGTTGGCCGCTCGTCTCATCTGCACTAAACGCCTGGTCGAGCTCCTCGACCAGTCCGCCAGCGAACACCATGACACCTGCGTCGCGCATCTCCTGCACGACCGCACGTGCGAGCGGGCCTCGGCCGTCGTACCACTCAGCAGGGTGATCGCCCACCCACTGCTGGTTGAAGAAGATGAGGTACTGGGGCATGTGGGTTAACCGCCGTTCACGTAGCCGATCAACTTGCGAGGAGAAGCTCCAGCGTAGCTTCGCGGGCGAACCCGCATTCGCAGCACAGTGCGATGTAGCCGTGGGACTGACTGCGCACGACCTCGTACTCGTCGGTGTGGCAGCAGGGGCAGGTGCGGGTGTTTGCGTACATAGTTGTCCCCTCACGTCGAAGGATCCGACGTGCGCGTCGGTGCACGTCGAGGGGAAGCCTCTTCAGTGTGACGAATGTCGGTGTCGGCCGGTTCCCTCAGACCTGCACCGCCCGGAAATTCCCGGTGAATATTTGATGCTGGCGCTATCGCCGGCCGACCAGGGGGTTTCGCACACGCAAGGCAGGGAACCGAGAGAAGTCACGATCCGCGGTGAGGAGCTCGCTAACTCCGTGATCAAGACAGAGGGCAGCGATCTTCGCGTCGTGAAATGCGCCGCCGGTCGCTCGTCCGTCCACTGCGAGAGATCGCAGCGTTTGTAAGTGAGTGGGCGATTCATGTATCGCCATGGCTCGAGGGCTCGAAAGCCAGTGTTCAACCTGATCGAAGGCGCGCTCAACTGGCGTTGGCTTGGCAAAGATCCGCGCATTCGTGACGACCGCCAAGAACTCCTGGATTACGGGCCAGCACAGTCCGACCTGCGCGGATCCGCTGAGGGCTTCGGTCACAACGTCAAAAGCGGGCTCGTGTGCGGGCAGATCTGGACGATGTGCGTACACCAAGATATTTGTGTCGAAGGCGATCACCTTTCCATCGCGATCTCTCGAATCTCTGCCCACGACATTGACGCTGCAGTGGATGTCAGTCCGCCGGTACCGAAGGCGAAGTCGTGACGCGGTTGCCAATCGGCCGGGTTTTGGCGACGGGCAAGTTCTCGGCGAAGCGCCTCCTCTATGACGCTGCGCAACGTGGTGCCGGACTCGGCGGCGCAGCGGCGCGCCTGGGCCGCGAGGTCATCAGGGAGCTCGATCGTCGTCTTCACAGCGCAACCGTATCAAAAGACCCGTACTTACGGGTCCGCATAGCCCGTCGGTACACTGCGATGCCAGCGGCGTCCAAGCGCACTGCTAGTTCCTCAAGGAGATTGCGAATCTCGTCCGGCGACATAGTCGATGCCATCACACGCTCGCAAGGACGGCTCGGTCAAGGTAAATGCCATGGCGTCGAATGGCTGCGGGCGTCGCCTTCCGCGCCGCACCGCGTAGCGACGGGATCTCCTCTACGTCCCATGGCTCCTCGAGGGTCCATGCGAGGTCGTCCAACCACCGGGGACGAGGCAGTCGCGCATCCGTGAGTGCGCAGTCCGTGACTGCCGCGATCAGAGCGTCGAATCGCGCATCACCCGTGCGTCCAGGAGGGGCAATCGCGAGGGCGACACACGTCGCCCGGTCGACGCCACGGAGATCGTCGTTGAGCTGGATCACCTCGCGCCATGCAGACCGAGCTTTGCCCTGATCAAGAGCGTGGCGAACTGCTTCACCTGCAGCCCAAACGGGGCGGCATCGCGTCGGAAGAACGGTGAGCTGACTTCCGAGTTCGTGCAGGAGGTGTTCGAGGCGGCTGACGGTGGCGTCCTCACTGCCTGACTCGACAGCGGCCACGCCGGGCTGGCGAACTTTGGCGACGGTCGCGAGCGCACGCTGAGATAGCCCATGACTGGTTCGGGTAGATCGCAGTAGACCTGCCGCTGACATCTGGCTCACCTCCAAGCGATACGGTAAAGCGTATCACAAAAGCGGCACATCACTTCTTTGCTCCGTCCGTCTGGCTCAGCAGTGAAGCGGCCTCGCGCAGCACCGCAGACATGATGAACGCGGTGAGCGTCACTCCCTGCGCGGCAGCTGCCTGACGCAGCACGCTGACCTCCTGCGGAGTTGCCCGCAGGTTGATGCGTTCTGAACGTGACGAAGTGGTGGTCATATCTATGTGCCCCCCGACACTCGACCCAGCATCCGAAGGAGAAGGACTTCCGGACATCACCACCGTGGCAGCGGGGTCTGACATCGCACCCACATCCGCATGACCTAAACGGTTGATGTACCCGGTGTCAGTGCCTACCGCTACGGTGCTTGAAGGATGACAACTACGGGGGTTGATGTGAGTACACGAGATCGTCACACAGGTTCGAAGATTCGCGCGCGATGGGCCATTACGGCCGCATCCGTCGCAACCATCGTCATGGTGGCGGGTGCAACTCACGCAGCGGCAGACGTCACGCCGTCGCCCACACCGTCGCCATCCAGTTCGTCTGCGCCCGCTCCAAGTGCTGCGCCAACTCCCACCACCGCTCCATCACCCACCTATGCCCCGGGCATGGCGCCCAACGAGCATGCGGGTTGGGCGATCGTGAATCCCACGACGGGCCAGGTGTCCGGTGGTGTCATCGTCTGCACGCCTGAGGTCTGCGGCAGTGGTTGGTTCGCCGGCATGCGCGTGGTGCTGCAAACCTTGCAAGATCCGGTCGAGGCCGCACGCGCATCTAATGGTGTCGGCAACGTGGCCGGATACTCCGGCGGCACCTACAACTTCGCTACC
>JBAWXR010000009.1:0-24327 GCA_037143955.1 Actinomycetes bacterium | reverse complement strand
GAGTGAGCTGCCGACCATCGAGCCGAAGTTCGCCACCGAGCGCAATCACGACGGCGCCGACGGCAAGGAGTTCTGGCCCTACCTGCGCGATGCCGAGACCCTCGCCCGCCCGTGGGCGATCCCCGGCACCCCGGGACTCGAGCACCGCATCGGTGGCATCGAGAAGGCCGACGGTCACGGCAATATCTCGTACGACCCTGACAACCACGACAAGATGGTGCGACTGCGTCAGGCCAAGGTTGATGCGATCTCCCGCACCATTCCACCGCTCGCGGTCGAGGATCCCGACGGCGATGCGCGCGTCCTCATCATCGGCTGGGGCTCCACCTACGGCCCGATCGGTGCGGCGTGCCGCCTTGTGCGCGCGGCCGGTGGCAAGGTCGCGCAGACGCACCTGCGTCACCTCAATCCCTTCCCGGCCAACACCGGCGAGGTGCTCAAGCACTACGACCGCGTGATCGTGCCGGAGATGAACCTCGGCCAGCTGTCACTGCTGCTGCGGGCCAAGTTCCTCGTCGACACCGTCAACTACAACCAGGTTCGCGGGTTGCCCTTCAAGTCCGACGAACTCGCGGGCGTCATCACCGACGTTCTCGCCAACCTCTAGCCGCCAGAAGTCACAGGAGCCGACATGACCGCCGAGACGTTCCCCGCCCTCACTCTGGTGCCCAAGACCGACACACCTCAGTCGGCCAAGGACTTCAAGTCCGATCAGGAAGTGCGCTGGTGCCCGGGGTGCGGCGACTACGCGATCCTCGCCGCCGTGCAGGGCTTCATGCCCGAGCTTGGCCTGCGCAAAGAGAACATCGTGTGGGTGTCCGGCATCGGATGTTCGTCGCGCTTCCCGTACTACATGGACACCTACGGCCTGCACTCGATTCATGGCCGTGCGCCGGCCATCGCTACGGGCTTGTCGGTGTCGCGTCCTGACCTATCGGTCTGGGTCGTCACGGGCGATGGCGATGCACTGAGCATCGGCGGCAACCACCTCATGCATGCGCTGCGTCGCAACGTCAACCTCAAGATCCTGCTGTTCAACAACCGGATCTATGGATTGACCAAGGGCCAGTACTCCCCCACCTCCGAGCAGGGCAAGGTCACCAAGTCCACGCCGCAGGGGTCGGTCGACTACTCGTTCAACCCGGTGTCCCTGGCGCTGGGCGCTGAGGCAACATTCGTTGCGCGCACTATCGACTCAGATCGCAAGCACCTCACCGAAGTGCTTCGCGCGGCTGCCAACCATGAGGGCACCGCGTTGGTGGAGATCTACCAGAACTGCAACATCTTCAACGACGGAGCCTGGGAGCCGCTGAAGGAGAGTGACACCCGCGACGACCTCATGATGCGTCTGGAGCACGGCAAGCCGATCCGCTTTGGTGCAGATGGTGGCAAGGGCGTCGTGCGCACGGCCTCCGGTCACTTGGCCGTGGTGGATGTCGCCGAGGTGGGTGAGGACGCGATCTTGGTACATGACTCGCAGGCAGCTGATCCAGGCCTGGCGTTCGGACTCTCGCGCCTCAGCGACCCCTACACGTTGGCTAACACCCCGATTGGTGTGTTCCGTGACGTGGCCAAACCCTCGTACGATCGCCTTGTGCGAGAGCAGCGAGAGCAGATCACCGCCAAGAAGGGCGAAGGAGATCTCCAGGCGTTGCTCAATGGCAACGACACCTGGATGATCAACTGAAGTCCCGTCGCGGCCTGCCGCAATCCCAGTATGGCGTCGGCGTTCTGTTTGGTGTCGCGGGCTACCTGCTGTGGGGGCTGTTTCCTCTCTACTTTCACGCTCTGAGTGCGTTTTCACCTATCGAGGTTGTCGCCAACCGGGTGGTGTGGTCGCTCGTCCTGCTCGCCATCATCATCACCGTTTCCCGCTCATGGGGTCGTCTACGGGCAGACATGGCGTCTCGCGGCGTGGTGATGTGGCTGGGAATCGGCTCGATATTTCTCGCGATCAACTGGGGCCTGTATGTCTGGGCAGTCGAAAGCGGGCTTGTCATTCAGGCTTCGCTTGGCTACTTCATTAATCCTCTGGTCACAGTGCTTCTGGGCGTGCTGGTTCTCAAGGAACGCTTACGTCGAATGCAGTGGGTGGCGCTGGGTATCGCCGTTGTCGCGGTGTGCGTGCTCACCATTGGGTTCGGGCATCTGCCATGGATCGGCCTCATCCTCGCCGCGTCGTTTGCGATCTACGGGCTTATCAAGAAGCAGGTGGGTGTCGGATCGGTAGAGAGCCTCACGATTGAAACAGCGGTACTGGCACCATTCGCTCTGGCAATAATGACCGGCTTCATGATCACGGGTCAGTCGGCGGTGGAGCCGGACGGCGTCCGCGGTGTCCTTCTCTTGGTTCTCCTCGGTCCGATCACCGCGATTCCTTTGCTGCTGTTCGGCGGGGCCACCAATCGAGTACCGCTCAGCACCTTGGGCTTGATGCAGTACCTCACGCCGCTTGCGCAGTTCATCATCGGCTATTTCGTCTTTGGTGAGCAGATGTCATCCACCCGGTGGGCAGGGTTCCTACTCGTGTGGACGGCCCTCGTGATTTTCAGCATCGACATGTATCGATCATCCCGAAGGACGGTGGCTTCGGCCGCCTCTACGACTCTTGCGGTGACAGAGCCGGATTGAGTTCGGGCACCGGACGCACGAGAACGAGGATCAGCGCGAGCACGATCAAGACGGGCACGATCAGGAACGCGGTGTGAACGTCCATCACGCCCGCCAGTCCACCCAAAGCAAAGGGAGCCAGACCAATAGCCGCAGTGGTGAAAGCCAGGGCCAATGCGGCTGCCGTGTCCGAGCGACCATGAGCCGACCGAATCATTCGATCCAGGTTGAGTGGCCAGGACAGCGACAGGCACAGTCCCGTCAGGAATAACGAGGGAAGCATGACGGTGGCCGAATTCCCCCACCACGCAATCCCGAACGCCACGAGACCCGCCACGAGGGAACAGCGCAGCAGCACCTCGGATGAAAAGCGCTTGGTGAGCTGGGAGCCGAAAAGTCGTCCGACAAACAGTCCACCGGTGATCGTGGCCAGGCCGGCTGCCGCAGCGGCAGCACTCATATCCGCACGTTCACGCAGCAGGTTCACGCCCCAGAAGGAGATGCAGAACTCTGCGCCGATATAGAACATCCCTGCAAACAAAGCCCAGTAGGTGAGCGTCGGGATCGCACCGCCCTGTGCCTTGGTGACGACATCGCCTGGGGCTCCATACACGCGAAGGCTGCGGCCGCGAATCACTTCGAAAACCACCATGAGGAGAGCACCGATCAGCAGACCGAATCGCCACCCCAGCACGGTCGATGCCGCGAGTCCGACAGAAAGCGGGGCAAGCAGACCCATGAGCGCCGCCAGACCGGTGTTCTCGGTATAGGCGGCTGGGCTGGCTGCGCCCTGGTGAACGGAAACGAACGCATTGACGCCCGCGACAAGCAGATTGCCGAAGAAGGTGGCCACAAAGATCGCTGCGAGGGTTACCCACACGCTTGCTCCCGGTAGCAGAAAGAGGGCGATGAATGCCGCTGCTCCCAGCGAACCAAGTCGAATCGTCCACCCGCGGCCCAGACGTTGCGAGATGGCAGGCGCCACCAGCGCACCGATGACACCGCCCACCGCCAAGGACGTGCCGTGCAGGCCCTCGAGCCACGCGGCACTGCCCTGGTCGTCCCGCAGGAGTGAGAGACCGGCACCAAATCCATAGACGAAGAACGACCAGAGGCCGAAGACTGCGAAGGATGTGATGGTGGGCCGGTCATGGCGGACCTTGACGACCGCGTGGGAGATATTCACTATCCGACACTAGAGGTACCGGGGGGTGCAGCGAGGGAATTCGTCTAGATGACTTCAGCCGGTGCGAGAAACCACGTAATCGCAGAGAGCTTCAAGCACCTGACGCGCAGGAATGTCCGGCAATGGAGCAAGCAGACCGCGTGCATGGGCGGCCCATTCGTGTGCAACCTCACGCGCCTCGCCAAGGCTGGCGTGGGCCCGCAGCAGAGACAAGGCCTCAGCGTGCTCGGCATCGTCGGGTAGCGGTCGGCTCAAAAGATCACGGAGTCGGGCATCGGCTGGGTCGGTGCCCATCAGCGCGATGAGTCCGGCCAAGGTGGGAATGCCTTCGCGAAGGTCGGTGCCGGGTGTCTTACCCGACTGCATCGACTCAGATGTGATGTCGACCAGATCGTCGGCCAGCTGGAACGCCACACCGATGCGCTCACCGAACTCAGTCAGCAGGTCAACAGTCTGCGCGTCCGCACCGGCCATGAGTGCGCCGTAGCGCCCAGACGCGGCAATGAGTGACCCGGTCTTGTCGGCAATGACATCAAGGTGGTGCTTGACCGGATCCTGACCTCCGCGCGGGCCCACTGTTTCGCGAATCTGACCCGTGCATAGGCGCTCGAAGGTGTGTGCCTGAATGCGCACGGCCTCGGGGCCCAGATCGGCCAGGATTGCCGACGATCGGGCGAAGAGAAAATCCCCGGTGAGAATGGCAATGGTGTTGCCCCACCGACTGTTGGCAGACCGAGCGCCGCGTCGGAGTTCAGCCTCGTCCATGACGTCGTCGTGATACAGCGTGGCCAGGTGCGTCAACTCGACCACCACCCCCGAAGGCACCACGCCTACCGCATCAGGATCACCGAACTGCGCGGCCAGCAGGACCAGCAGCGGACGGAATCGCTTGCCACCGGCTTCGACCAAATACCGCGAGGCGTCGGCGACGAACTCATCCTCGCTCGCGACCGCCTCAAGCAGGCCATCCTCTATGCGGCCAAGGTCCGCGGACAGCCGAGCCTCAAGCTCAGTGTCGAGGACCGGTAGCCCGCGAAGTGCGTCCGTCACCCCTAAACGGTACTACCGGACGAAGATGTCGGCATTGTTGACGAGGTCCAGGACCGGCTGGGGAAACACGCCCAGCACGACGGTCATGGTTGCCCCGGCCGCCAGCGCCACCACGGTGAAGACCGACGGCACAGCCACCGTGGCCGTGTCGGGGCCCGGTGCCGAGAAGAACATGATGACGATCACACGGGCGTAGAAGAAGGCGGACACCACGCTCGCGACAACGGCGACGATGACCAGCCAGGTTCCGCCGGATGCAATGGCCGCCGCGAACACGCCGAACTTGCCAATGAAACCGCTCGTCAGCGGTATGCCGGTCAGCGCAAGCATGAACAACGCCATGAGAGAGGCCACCAGTGGCGATTTGCGACCCAGACCCGCCCACTTGGACAGGTGAGTGGCTTCACCGCTGCCATCGCGCACCATGGTGACGATCGCGAACGCGCCGATCGTAGTGAACGCATAAGCGATCAGGTAGAAGATCGACGAGGACAGGCCTGCACGAGTAGCGGACACGACGCCGACCAGAATGAATCCCGCCTGAGCGATTGACGAATAGGCGAGCATTCGCTTGACGTCCGACTGACTGACGGCAATCACACAGCCGACGAACATCGTCAGGATGGCGATGACCCACAGCATCGGCGTCCAGTCCCAGCGCATTCCGCCGAAGGAGACGTAGAGAACGCGCAACAGTGCACCGAAAGCGGCAATCTTGACCGTGGCGGCCATGAAGCCCGTGACCGGTGTCGGCGCACCCTGATAGACGTCCGGCGTCCACTGATGGAACGGCACTGCGGCTACCTTGAACAGCAGGCCCACCAACAGAATGCCCAGGCCCAGCGCGAGAAGTGCGCCCTGTCCGGGCTTGGCGGCGAGGGCATCGCTGATGGCGACAAGCTGGATAGAACCGCTGTACCCGTAGATCAACGCGGCGCCATAGAGGAAGAACGCCGACGAGAACGCGCCCAGCAGGAAGTACTTGAGCGCGGCTTCCTGCGACAGCAGGCGACGACGACGTGCCATGCCAGCAAGCAGATATAGCGGCAGGGACATGACCTCGAGCGACACGAACATCAGCAGCAGGTCATTGGACGCAACGAACAACAACATTCCGGTCAGGGAGAACAGGAAGAACGGCCAGATCTCGGTCTGCAGGTAGCCGCGTTCTGCGAACTGACGCTCATCCTCCGAGCCCGGCAGCGCCGAAGCCCGGGGGGCAAATGCATCGCCCAGCGGATCGAGTGCTCGCTCGGCCATGAGCAGCGCACCCAGAAGCGCCACCACCAGGAGAGTGCCCTGTAGGAGGAGCGCGGGGCCGTCGATCGCCACCGAACCGTTGGCGGTGATCAAGCGCGTACCGGCCAGCGAAATGACGACGACGAGTGACGCCACGACCGACGCGAGGACCAGCACAAGTTGAACCGGCCGCCGTGCCTGTCTGGGCAGGAATGCCTCGAACAGCACCGACAGAATCGCCGCACCACCGATGATGAGGATCGGCGCGATTGCCGAGTAGTTGATCGCCGGCAAATCGAACTTCACCACGTCAGCAAAAGGCATCACGGGGTGCTCCCTTCAGCCGGTGCGAGGACAGGTGCAGGCGTGGTCGACCCCGTTGCGACCATCGTGCGATCCACCGCTGGGTTGATCACCTTCAGCAAGGGCGAGGGGAAGAAGCCCAAGAAGATGACCATGGCCACGATTGGCGCCATTGCCGCAATCTCGCGTCCGGTCAGGTCCTTGATACCGGCGAGCTCGGGCTTGAGGGGACCGGTCATCGTCTTCTGGTAGACGCGCAGGACGTAGGCGGCAGTGATGACAATGCCAAGGGTGGCGATGGCACCGACCCACATGTAGCGCTCGAACGCGCCGATTAGGACCAGGAACTCTCCGATGAAGGAGATCAGGCCGGGAAGCGCGAGTGAGGATAGCGCCGCGACAGTGAAGAAGCCCGCCATGACCGGAGCCGCCTTGTTGACGCCACCGAAGTCGTCGATGTTGCTCGAACCGCGGTAGCGGCTCATGAGGTAGCCACCCACAAGGAAGAGCAGCGCCGTGCTGAGCCCGTGAGCCACCATGTACACGACCGAGCCAGACTGGCCCTGCGCGGTGAACACGAAGATGCCCAGCGCAATGAAACCGAAGTGCGACATCGACGAATAGGCGAACAGGCGCTTCATGTCCTTCTGGCCGAGAGCAACGTACGCACCGTAGAAGATGCCGATCAGTGCCATGCCGATGACGATGGGCGCATAGAAGACCGACGCCGCCGGGAAAATCGGCAGGCAATATCGGATCATGCCGAAGGTGCCGACCTTGTCGAGGATGCCGATGAGGAGCACCGACGTGCCGGGCTTGGCCTCTGCCGCTGCGTCAGGCAGCCAGGTGTGGAACGGCCACAGCGGCGCCTTGATCGCGAATGCGAAGAAGAAGCCGAGGAACAGGAACTTCTGCGTGAGCGGATCGATATGCAGACCAGCCAGCGACAGGAAGTCGAACGTGCCGGTGCCGGTCATCTGTGCGGACACCACGTACAGGCTGATGAGGGCGGCCAACATGAACAGGCCGCCGACAAGGCTGTAGATCAAGAACTTGACTGCCGCGTATGAGCGCTGGACACCGCCGTAACGGCCGATCAGGAAATAGATCGGAACGAGCATGACCTCGAAGAACACGTAGAACAAAAACACGTCAACCGAGGAGAACACCCCGATGATCAACGTCTCAAGTACCAGCACCAGGGCGAAGTAGCCCTTGACACTTCCGCGGCCGGTGTCGCCATCGTTCCATCCCGCGAGGATGACCACTGGGACAAGCACGGTGGACATGGCAATCAGCACAAGTGCGATGCCGTCAATGCCAACCGAGTACGAGATGCCGAAGGCCGGAATCCACGGATGACTCTCGACGAACTGGAAGGGCTCGGTCGAATCAGCCTTGAACTGCAGGGCCATGAGCACCGTGAGCACAAGGGGAATCAGTGAGATGACGAACGCCACCTGCTTGGCCAGCGTGGGGCGGGCGTTAGGCAGGAACGCGACCACAATGGATCCGACCAGGGGCACGAGGCCCAGAACGGTCAGCCAGGGAAAGATCACGAGAGCCTCACCAAGATCAGGGCGAGAACGACAATGATCGCGCCACCCACCATCGACAGTGCATATGAACGGGCGAAGCCCGACTGGTAGCGACGCATGCGTCCCGACAGTGCGCCTGTGAACGATGCAAGCGAGCCAACAATGCCGTCGATCGCCTTGGTGTCGAACCACGTGGTCGCGGCCGTCAACTGAAGGCTTGGCTCCACCACGAGAACGTCATTGACCGTGTTGCCGTACAACTCTTCGCGTGCAGCACGCGTGAGCCACGATCCGTGCGGCGCCTCGACCGGCACGGGGCGACGCTGGTACATCAGGATCGCGATAGCGGCACCCACCAGAACCACACCGATGGACAGCGACAGGATGAGGACTTCGGGGATCGGAACTTCTTTCTCTTGATAGCCCACCACCGGCTCGAGCCACGACACGATGTCGCCCCAGTAGAGCATCAGGAAACCCTGAGCGAGCGCACCGATGCCAAGAATGATCAACGGGATGGTCATGACCTTGGGTGACTCGTGCGGATGCACATCGTCTTCCCAGCGTGCCTTGCTGAAGAACGTCATGATGACCATGCGGGTCATGTAGAAGCCGGTGATTCCTGCAGCCAGAATCGTGAGCGCACCGACGAAGGCGTTCTGTTCAAAGGCCGCATGGATGATCGAGTCCTTGGACCAGAAGCCGGAGAACGGCGGAATGCCCATGATCGACAGCGTGCAGGCCACGAATGTCACGAACGTGATGACCATGAAGGCCCGCAGCGCGCCATAGCGACGCATGTTCACGTTGTCGTGCATGCCGTGCATGACCGAGCCTGCACCGAGGAACAGGCCGGCCTTGAATACACCGTGCGTCAGCAGATGGAAGATGCCAAAGACATAGCCCACCGGTCCGAGGCCGACCGCAAGAATCATGTAGCCGATCTGACTCATCGTCGAGCCGGCCAGGGATTTCTTGATGTCGTCCTTGGCAGAACCAATCACCGCGCCCATGAGCATCGTGATGCAGCCCACGATGACAACGACCAATGCAGCCGTGGGCGCGTGGTCGAAGATCACATTGCTACGCGCGATGAGGTAGACGCCCGCGGTCACCATCGTTGCCGCGTGGATGAGGGCTGACACGGGTGTCGGGCCCTCCATGGCGTCAAGCAACCAGGCCTGCAACGGGAACTGCGCGGACTTTCCGCACGCCGCCAGAAGGAGCAGCAAGCCGATGGCCGTGAGCGTGCCCTGGTTGGCCTTGTCGACCGTGCCAAAGACGTCGTGGAAGCTCACGGATCCGACCGTGACAAAGATGAGCATGATCGCCAAGGACAGGCCGACGTCGCCGACCCGGTTGATCACAAATGCTTTCTTGGCGGCTGCCGCAGCACTCGGCTTGTGCTGCCAGAACCCGATGAGCAGGTAGGACGCCAGGCCCACACCTTCCCAGCCGACGTACAGGAGCAGGTAGTTATTGGCGAGGACCAGAAGGAGCATCGCCCCCACGAACAAGTTCAGGTAGCCGAAGAACTTGCGCCGGTTCTCGTCGTGGGCCATATAGCCAAGCGAATAGACATGGATCAGCGTGCCCACGACCGTGATGAGCAGGACGAAGGCGATGGAGAGCTGGTCGAGCTGGAACGCCATGTGCACCTGGAAGCGGTCGACCAATACCCAGGTGTAGAGGTCTTGACCCACGGTGCGTGACTCGGCGGCGCGTCCGAACATGGCTACGGCCATGAGGATTGCCAGTACCGCGGACCCTGCAACGGTCACAATGCCGAGGTAGGGCCCCCACGCGTTTGTGCGGCGACCCAACAGGAGAAGGATCGCGGCGCCCGCGAAGGGCAGCGCGATGATCACCCAGATGAGGGAGAAGATCCCCTCGGCGGGCATGACATCGGTCACGGTGCGGTTCCTCTCCGGGCTTTCAGTACTTGAGCAGGTTGGGCTCGTCGACCGAAGCCGAGCGACGGGTGCGGAAGACGGTGACGATCAGCGCAAGACCGACCACCACCTCAGATGCAGCGACGACCATCACGAAGAACGCGACCACCTGACCATCGAGCGATCCGTTCATGCGGGCGAAGGCGACGAAAGCAAGGTTGGCGGCATTGAGCATGAGCTCGACCGACATGAAGACGATGATCGCGTTGCGACGCACCAGAACGCCAATGGCGCCGATGCTGAACAGGATCGCCGAGAGCACGATGTAGTTGGCCGGGTTCACTTCGAGTGTCCCTCCGAGATCGCCTGGACTTCGTCCAGCTCCACATGGTCGACAGGGGCGATGTCTGCGCGTGCGCGCACCGGTGCGGGAATGCTCTCGGGTAGCGGAGTGCCATCGGGCAGCAATGCCGGGGTGTCGACCGCGTTGTGCCGTGCATAAATGCCGGGGTTGGGCAGGTTGCCCGGATGGCCGCCGGTTCTGAATCTCGCGATGGACAGCATCTTCTGGGTCGGCTTGACGACCCAGCGCTCGCGGTGCGCCAGCACCATGGCACCCATGGCGGCGGTGATCAGCAGCGCGGACGTTGCTTCGAAGGGGATCAGGTAAGACGTGAAGAGCAGGTGCGCAATGCCCTGCACATTGCCACCGTCGACCGTGTTGGCCTGCTCGAGTCCGCGATCGGGAGCGCCGGTGAGCGAACTCCCGATCCCCCAGACGAGAAGGATGCCTAGGCCGAGAGTGAGCAGGATGGCGGGAAGGCGCTGGCCCTTGATGGTCTCGATGAGCGAGTCGGACGAATCAACGCCCACGACCATGAGAACGAACAGGAAGAGCATCATCACCGCGCCGGTGTAGACCACGATCTGGACCATGCCCAGGAATGGCGCCGAGTTGGCCACGTAGAGGATCGCGAGATTGATCATGGTCAGCGCGATCCACAGTGCACTGTGCACCGCCTTGCGCGAGACGACCATGCCCACCGCGCCAAGCACCGCCAGGATCGCGCAGATCCAGAAGACGACCGCTTCACCCGTGTTCACGAGGAAGCCTCCGAATTCTTCTCGCGCAGGCCGGTAGCGGACACGCGGTTGCCGTAGTAGTCCTGCTCGGTGGAGCCGGGGACCATGGCGTGCGGCGGGGCTTGCATGCCGGGCAGCAGAGGGGCCAAGAGGTCCGACTTCTCGTAGATCAACTTTTCGCGACTGTCGTCGGCCAACTCATACTCATTGGTCATCGTGAGCGCACGAGTCGGGCAGGCCTCAATGCACAGCCCGCACAAAATGCAGCGCAGGTAGTTGATTTGATAAACGCGGCCGTAACGCTCGCCGGGCGAATAACGCTCGGTGTCGGTGTTGCCCGCACCCTCGACCAAGATCGCGTCAGCCGGGCATGCCCATGCGCACAACTCGCAACCGATGCACTTCTCCAGGCCGTCTGCCCAGCGATTGAGTTGATGGCGGCCATGGAAGCGCGGCTTCGTCGGCACCTTCTGCTCGGGGTACTGCTCGGTGACCACCTTCTTGAACATCGTCAGAAAGGTGACGCCGAAACCTCGGACCACCTGTGGGGCCTCAGCCACGGGTGACCTCCTTCATGTCGGGGGTCGCCGCGGTGACCTCGGCAGCCCGGCCCGAGCGACGCGGGGTGTAAGTGAAGGTCTCGCCGGGCATCGGCGGTACCGGGAAAGTGTTCTGCAGGTTCGCCTCAGCCATGGCTTCGGCCTCCGCCTCAGCTTCGATGCGAGCCCGTCGTTCTGCGGCACCCTGCATGAGCCAAATAACGAGAAGAACGATGATCAGCGCCGCTATGCCGCTGGCAAGAATGCTGGTGCTGCTCATCGAGGACTCGTTGCGTAGTTCGCGCGCTATCGCCACGATGACAATCCACACGATGGAGATCGGGATAAGCATCGTCCAGCCGAACTTCATGAACTGGTCGTAGCGATACCTGGGCAGCGTGCCGCGGAGCCAGATAAAGATGAAGATGAAGATCTGCACCTTGACGAGCCACCACAAGAACGGCCACCAGCCAGTGTTAGAGGCCTCCCACAGCGAGATGGGCCACGGTGCACGCCAGCCGCCGAGGAACAGCGTGGCGGCAAGCGCCGAGACGGTGACCATGTTGATGTACTCGGCCAGGAAGAACAGGGCGAACTTGAGTGAGGAGTACTCGGTGTGAAAGCCACCGACGAGCTCGCCTTCGGCCTCCGGCAGGTCGAAGGGTGCGCGGTTGGTTTCGCCGACCATCGACGTGCAGTAGATGAGGAAGGAGGGCAGGAGTACGACTGCAAACCACACCGGCTGTTGCGCGTTGACGATGTCTGACGTGGACATCGACCCGGCGTACAAGAACACCGCGACAAACGACAAGCCCATGGCGATTTCGTACGAGATGATCTGCGCGGTCGATCGCAGCCCGCCCAGAAGCGGGTAGGTCGAACCTGATGACCAGCCGGCCAGAACGATGCCGTAGATGCCGATCGATGCCACGGCCAGCACATAGAGCACGGAGACCGGGAAGTCAGTGAGCTGCAGTGGCGTCTCGACACCGAAGATCGACACCGTCGGGCCGAACGGGATCACGGCAAAGGCAAGGAAGGCGCACGTGGCGGAGATGACGGGAGCAATCCAGTACACCGCAAGATGCGCGGTGGTCGGGATGATTTCTTCCTTCAACGCCAGTTTGATGCCGTCCATCAACGACTGCAGCAATCCGAACGGGCCGACGCGGTTTGGGCCGATGCGGTGCTGCATACGCGACACCACTCGTCGCTCCCACCAAATGGTGAAGAGAGTGAGCAGTACCAGTAGCACGAAGATGACCAGAACCTTGAGGATCACCAGCCACCACGGATCAGTGCCGAACATTCCGAACTGGGAGCCGCTCACAGGGCACCTCCTGCCGTGATGACGACCAGGGTGCCGGCCTTGGCTCCCAAATCTCGGGCCACGTGACAGTCCGGCGACAGCTGCGGCAGCCATACGACGCCGTCAACGACATCCGCGATCTCGACCGGAAGTGTGATGGAACCGTGGGCAGAGTGGACACGAACCGAATCCGAGACACCGGCGCCTGCAGCAGTTGCCGCGGACATGCGCGCAACGGTCGGCCGCGCCGTGGCTGCAAGATGCGGCTCACCCTGCTGCATCACGCCGTCGTCGAGCAATTGACGCCATGTCGCCAGGACAACGCCTTCGCCGGACGACAAAGCTGATGCGGTCGGAGCCGCTGCACGCGCACCGGTCCATGGTCCAAGGCTGCCGAGCTCCCGACGGATGTCGACGACATCCATCGGCGCGTGCATGCCCAACTCCTTGGCCAACATGCCCAGGACGCGAGCATCACTCATCATCAGGGCATCGCGCAGCACCTGGGCAAAAGGTCGCGGACGACCTTCCCAGTTGAGGAACGTGCCGGACTTCTCGGTGACAACCGCGACCGGAAGCACGACATCGGCTTCGGCGGTGACCAGGGAGTGATGATTCTCGAGCGACACGACGAAATCAGTGCCGCGGATGGCAGCGCGAGCCGCCTGGGGGTCGGCGAAGTCATCGGGGTCGACACCGGCCACGAGCAGTGCACCGAGTCGACCCGTGGCAGCGGCCGAGAGCAGAGCGTCGCCCGACAGTCCCTTGGATGGCAGCGAATTGACTCCCCACACCGACATGACCTGCGCCTTGGCGTCAGCATCATCGAGTGGACGTCCGCCGGGCAGCAGGCCCGCGAGTGCGCCCGCATCAAGCGCACCGCGCTCGCCGGCACGACGCGGGACCCACGCGAGGCGCGCGCCCGTGAGCTGCGCCAGTTGCACCGCTGCGGTGAGTGCACCGGGAACACCTGCAAGGCGCTCGCCAAGCATGACGATTGCGCCGGGCTTGGCCAGCAGAGCACGGATGTCGTCGGGCAGTGTGGCCAGCGTGCGAGCTTCGTCGCCGGGGCGCGTGCCGATCAGTCGACCCTTGACCTTGGCAAGACCGGACGTTGCAACGGAGCTGATCGACATCACACGAGTGCCGCGACGCGATGCCTTGCGCAGGCGTAGGAACACGATGGGTGACTCGTCCTCGGGCTCGAAGCCAGCCAGCAGAACGATGGGAGCGGTCTCGAGGTTGTCGTAGGACACCGACACCGGCGAGCCGGCGACTACCGCTGACAGGAACTGTGCTTCTTCGTCGCTGGACACACGTGCACGGAAGTCGATGTTGTCGCTACCCAGCGCGACGCGGGCGAAGCGCGCATACGCGTAGGCGTCCTCCATGGTGACCCGGCCACCGACGAGTACACCGACCTTGCCCTGTGCCGCTGCAAGTCCGCGAGCGGCAACGGTCAGCGCCTCGGGCCAGGATGCGGGACGAAGTTCACCGTTTTCGCGAACCATGGGTGTGGTGATGCGTCCCTCGGTGAGGTACGGGAACGCGAAGCGCCCCTTGTCGCAGTTCCAGTCCTCGTTGACGTCCGAGTTCTCCCACGCGAGGCGACGCGTGACCACCCCGCGGCGGTAGTCCGTGCGCAGCGAGCAACCGGATGCGCAGTGCTCACATGTGGTTGGCGTGGATACGAGATCGAAGGGACGCGACTTGAATCGGTACGAGGCGCTTGTGAGTGCACCGACCGGGCAGATCTGGACGGTGTTGCCGGAGAAGTAGGAATCGAAGGGAACGTCAGGTGCGGTACCGACAATCTGGTGCGCGCCACGCTCGAGGAGTTCGATAAAAGGATCGCCAGCGATCTGCTCGGCAAACCGGGTGCAGCGTGCACACGACACACAGCGTTCGCGATCGAGCAGGATCTGCGCACTGATGCTGACCGGCTTGTCAAAAGTGCGCTTGTCCTCATCGAAGCGAGAGTCTGGGCGACCAATGCTCATGGCCTGGTTCTGCAGGGGGCATTCGCCACCCTTGTCGCACACCGGGCAGTCGAGCGGGTGGTTGAGGAGCAGGAACTCCATGACGCCTTCTTGTGCGAGGCGAGCAACGTCGGAGGACTGCTGAGTGCGAACCACCATGCCATCGTTGAGGGTCTGCGCGCAGGCTGGCTGAGGCTTGGGCATGCCTTCGACCTCGATGAGGCAGGCGCGGCACGCGGCAACCGGCTCAAGCAGCGGGTGATCGCAGAAGCGCGGAACCTCGATGCCCAATTGCTCGGCTGCGCGGATGACCAGCGTGCCCTTGGGAACCTGAAGGGTCACGCCATCGATGGTGACCGTGATGAGGTCGGTAACCGGTGCGACATCGGTCCCGGGCGCGTTGGCGCCGGAGTTGCTGGTGACGGTCATCGCGCCATTGCTCCCGAGAACACGTAGGCCGCCTCAGGCGGGAACTGGGCATCGGCAGAGGTGGTGAGTGCTGCGTCGAACTCATGACGGAAGTATTTGAGCGCAGCCGGGTAGGGAGTTGCAGCCGCATCTCCAAGTGCGCAGAACGACCGACCCATGATCTGGCCGCACAGATTCTGCAGTGTCTCGACCTCGGCGGCCGATCCATCGCCGTGCTCGAACTTCTTGAGCACGCCGGTGATCCAGTACGTGCCCTCGCGACATGGCGTGCACTTGCCGCAGGACTCGTGCTTGTAGAAGTCCAGCCAGCGAGTAACGGCCTTGACGACACTCACGGTCTCGTCGAACAGCATGGGAGTTCCGGTGCCGAGCATCGTGCCGGCGGCGGCCATGTCTTCGTAGGTCAGCGGCGTGTCCAAGTGATCCGGTGTCAGCATGGGCACCGACGAACCACCCGGCAGCCAGAACTTCAGTCGATGCCCGGTGCGGATGCCGCCCGCGTAGTCGAGAAGTTCGCGCATCGTAATGCCCAGAGGAGCTTCGAAGATGCCGGGATTGTTGACGTGGCCGGACACTGCCCACACCTTGAACCCCGGCGACTTTTCAGTACCGAACTTGCGGAACCACTCCACACCGCGCTCGACGATGAAGGGGATGTTGACGATGGTCTCGACGTTGTTGACGACGGTCGGTGACGCGTACAAACCATGAGTCGCAGGGAACGGCGGCTTGAGTCGAGGCTGGCCGCGCAGTCCCTCAAGGCTATTGAGGAGCGCGGTCTCCTCGCCGCAGATGTACGCACCCGCGCCGGAATGCACCACGATTTCCAGATCAAAGCCTGAGCCTTGGATATTGCGTCCGAGGAAGCCGGCTTCGCGGGCCTCGCGCACGGCACGCCACACGCGACGAATCGCCTCGGGAACTTCGCCGCGAATGTAGATGAACGCGTGGTTGGCGCGGATGGCGTACGACGCGATGATGACGCCCTCGACCAACGAGTGTGGGTTGGCCATCATCATCGGGACGTCCTTGCAGGCACCCGGCTCTGACTCGTCTGCATTGACAACGAGATAGTGCGGCTTTCCATCGTTCTGCGGAACAAAACTCCACTTGAGGCCGGTGGGGAATCCCGCACCGCCACGCCCACGCAGACCGGAGTCCTTGATCACACCGATGATGGCGTCGGGGTCTTGCCCGAGGGCCTTGCGCAGCGGTTGGTAGCCACCGTGACGGCGATAGCCCTCAATGGTGAAGAGCTCGGGGTCGTCCCAATGCTCAGTGATGACCGGTGTTAGTGGCATGGGTCAGCCTCCCTGTACCTGAGGTGCCGTCATTCCGCGTTCTTTAGCCACGCGAAGACCGGCCAGCATCTTGTCGTCAACGACACGGCCGTCGCCGGCTAGTCCATCGTCGGGGAAAGCCAGTGTGCGCTCAGTGGCACGCAGCCCGCGCACGACCGGACCTCGGGTGGACTCCACGCGTTCTCCGCGAGCGAGTCGATCAACAACGTCGACGGCGGTGGTGGGTGTGACGTCGTCGATGAATTCCCAGTCCGCGGTCATGACAGGTGCGTGCGTGCAGGCGGCCTGGCATTCGATCTTGTGGAGGGTGAACTGGCCATCAGCCGTGGTGCCCTCCGCCGGGAGTCCGAGTCGATCGCACAGCCGCTCGAACACGGCGTCGCCACCCAGCAGGCCGCACAGCGTGTTGGTGCACACGCCAATGTGGTGCTGACCCCACTCGGATGAGTCGTACATCGAATAGAACGTCGCAACGGCATTGACCTCTGCCTCGCTGATGCCGAGAACATCCGCGCACGCGTGAATGCCATCGGGGGTGACAGCGTCCTCGACACTTTGCAGCAGGTGGAGCATCGGCATGACGGCCGACTTCGCCTGCGGATAGCGGGCGGCGAGCTCAACAAGCTCGCTACGGGTCTGATCGGTGATGGCCACGTCGTCTCCTACCGGTCCACGCCGCCCATGACGGGATCAATGCTGGCGACAGCAGCGATCACGTCGGCGATCATCGAGCCCTCGCACATGGCGGCGAGGGACTGGAGATTGTTGAACGATGGGTCGCGGAAATGAACACGGTAGGGGCGTGTGCCGCCCGAGCTCGCAATGAAGCAGCCGAGTTCGCCCTTGGGCGACTCGATCGCCGCATATGTCTGACCGGCAGGAACGCGGAAGCCTTCGGTGACCAGCTTGAAGTGGTGAATCAGCGCTTCCATCGACTCCGACATGATCTCGCGAATGTGCTCAAGGGAGTTGCCCTGACCATCGGCCCCAACCGACAACTGCGATGGCCACGCGATCTTCTTGTCGGCAACCATGACAGGTCCCGGCTTGAGGCGATCCAGGCACTGCTCGACGATCGACATGGATTCCTGCATCTCCTGCAGACGGATCAGGAATCGGCCATAGACGTCGGCGGTGGTTGCCGTCGCCACGTTGAACTCGTAGTTCTCGTAACCGCAGTAGGGCTGTGACTTGCGCAGGTCATGCGGCAGACCAGTGGATCGGAGCACTGGGCCGGTGATCCCCAGGGCCATACAGCCCGCGAGGTCGAGGTAGCCGACACCGGACGTACGACCGACCCAGATGCTGTTGCCGACAAGCAGGTCGGCGGTGTCCTTGAGTCGCTTCTTGAGCAGCGGGAGCATGTCGCGGATCTCCTGCTCGGCACCCGCGGGCAGATCCTGCGCAACGCCACCGGGACGGATGTACGCGTGATTCATGCGCAGGCCGGTGATGAGCTCGAAGATTTCGAGGATGAGCTCGCGCTCGCGGAAGCCAAACTCCATCGCGGTGAGCGCGCCGAGCTCCATGCCGCCGGTGGCGAGGGCCACGAGGTGGCTGGAGATCCGGTTGAGTTCCATCATCATCACGCGGATGACATTGGCGCGCTCAGGAATCTGGTCGGTGATGTCGAGAGCCTTTTCGACCGCCAAGCAGTACGCAGTCTCGTTGAACAGCGGCGTGAGGTAATCCATGCGCGTCACGAACGTGACGCCCTGCACCCACGAGCGGTACTCCATGTTCTTCTCGATGCCCGTGTGCAGGAAGCCGATGCCGCAGCGCGACTCTGTGACGGTCTCACCATCGAGCTCGAGGATGAGACGCAGTACGCCGTGCGTGGACGGATGCTGCGGACCCATGTTGACGACGATGCGCTCCTGCTCACCATCGGGTGCCGCAGTAATGGTGTCCCAGTCACCGCCGGTGACCGTGTAGATGCGACCCTCGGTGGTGTCGTAGGCACCAGCTTCGCTGAACGTGACGTGATCGGTGGACATTAGTTGTAGGCCCTCCGCTGATCCGGCGGCGGCACGGTCGCGCCCTTGTATTCGACCGGAATGCCGCCGAGTGGGTAGTCCTTACGCTGCGGGTGTCCGTACCAGTCATCCGGCATCAGGATTCGGGTCAGCGCGGGGTGGCCTTCGAAGTTGACGCCGAACATGTCCCACGTCTCGCGCTCGTGCCAGTCGTTGGCGGGGTAGACGCCGACGATGGACGGAATGCGCGCGTCGGTGTCTGGAACCGTGACCTCGACGAAGACTCGCGTGTTGTGTGTAATGGACAGGAATGGGTACACAGCGTGCATCTCGCCGGCGCCTTCGGCCGGGTAGTGCACGCCCGTGACGCCTAGGCAGATCTCGTAGCGAAGTGCAGGCTCATCGCGCAGAACGGTCGCGAAGGTGATGAGGTGCTCGCGACGCACGTGATACGTGATCTCGTCGCGATAGATGACGACCCTCTCGATTGCATCTCTGGCGGGAACGTTGCGAGCGGCCAGAGACAATTCGATCTCGTCGCTGACCTCGTCGAACCAGCCGCCGAAAGGACGAGCAGCCGGGGCAGGAAGCACGATCGGCTCCACGAGCCCGCCGAAACCACTGGTGTCACCTGATCCACTGACGCCGAAAGCGCCGTGGCGAACACCGATGACCTCAAGTTCGCGCACTCCCTCGGGCACCGCCGGCAGGGACTCGCTCATCGCAGCAGCCCCTTCATCTCCAGCGTTGAGGGTGCGACGAGCGCGAGCTGCTCATCCTCCGCGATCTCCATACGGCGATTGGGGCCGAGCTTGGTGTCCTGGATCTTGTCGTGCAGCTTCAAGATCGCGTCGAAGAGCATCTCCGGACGAGGCGGGCAGCCCGGTAGGTAGATGTCGACAGGGACGATGTGGTCGACACCCTGCACGATCGCGTAGTTGTTGAACATGCCGCCACTTGATGCACAGACGCCCATGGCGATGACCCATTTGGGTGCCGGCATTTGGTCGTAGATCTGCCGCACGACCGGTGCCATCTTCTGGCTGACGCGACCGGCGACAATCATGAGGTCGGCCTGGCGCGGTGAGGCGCGGAACACCTCCATGCCGTAGCGAGCGATGTCAAAGCGCGGGCCACCGGCAGCCATCATCTCGATGGCGCAGCAGGCCAGACCGAACGTGGCCGGCCAAAGCGAGCCCTTGCGGGCATAACCCGCGAACTTCTCAACGGTCGTCAAGAGCAGACCGGACGGCAGTGCTTCTTCAAGACCCATGGTTCCTCCGTCAGTCCCACTCGAGGCCGCGACGACGCCAGACGTAGGCGTACACGACAAGGACGGTGATGATGAACAGAATCATCTCGATGAGTCCGAACATCGCAAGTTGGTCGAATGCGACCGCCCACGGATACAGGAACACGATCTCGATGTCGAACACGATGAACAACATGGCGGTGAGGTAGTACTTGACCGGAAAGCGACCGCCGCCGATGGGCTGAGGCGTGGGCTCGATACCGCACTCGTACGCGTCGCGCTTGGCGCGGTTGTAACGCTTGGGCCCGGTGAGTGATGCCGTCGTAACCGAGAATGCCGCAAAGCCAAAAGCCAGAATGCCGAGGATGAGGATCGGGGTGTAGACGTTCACGCCCGGACTTCTCCCTTCACGGATGACCAACCGCGACCGCGAGCGCATGCACGCTCGAAACCAGCACGCTGCAGCATAGTGGGGGCTAGGCCGAGACCTGACCGACCCTCGGGCGCACTGCGCGGTGCAACGACACGATGCCGCCATTGAGATCTCGCCATTGCACTCGCGTCCACCCGGCGTTCACAATCTCGGCCGCAAGTGAACGTTGGTCGGGCCACGCTCGGATGGATTCGGCGAGATACACGTAGGCGGCGGGATTGGACGAGGTGCGCCGCGCCACAGCCGGGAGCGCCTTCATCAGGTACTCCGAATAGATGGTGCGGAAGGGCGCCCACGTGGGGTGGGAGAACTCACAGATGACCAGCCTGCCCCCGGGCCGTACTACCCGCATGAGTTCGGCCAATCCCCCCTGCAGGTCATGCAGGTTGCGCAAGCCGAAGGAGATGGTCGCGGCGTCGAACACTCCATCGGCGAATGGCAAGGCAAGACCGTCGCCGGCGACGAAGGGCAACCCCGGGTGCTTGCGCTTGCCCACCTGGAGCATTCCCAGCGAGAAGTCCACCGGAATCACCAGGGCGCCAGCCTTGGCAAAGGGGACACTGGAGGTGCCGGTGCCGGCCGCGAGGTCCAAAACCCGCTCGCCCGCCTTGGGGTTGACCGCGTCGACTACTGCCCGGCGCCAGCGTCGGGTCTGCCCCACAGCCAGGAGGTCATTGACCAGGTCATAGCGCTCGGCGACCTCATCAAACATGGAGGCAACGTCGGCCGGGTCCTTGTCGAGATCGGCGCGGGACACGCCACCAATCCTGTCAGCCACTGCCTCACCCCGCAGCGCCGGTGCTCCCGCGCTGCCAGTTGGCTCGGTCGCTCGTACCCTTGCACGGTGACTATGCCCGTGCCCCTGACCAACGAGCGGATCCACGTCACCACCCGCCCCATTCCCGATCCCGACGAACTGCTGCGCCGGCTGCCCAGCGATCACCCGGTGGCCTGGGTGCGCAATGGCGAAGGGCTGATCGGGTGGGGGGTAGCCGCTCGCCTCGAGGTGCGCGGCCGCGAGCGGTTCAGCCGCACCCAGCGGTGGTGGAACGACCTGTGCTCCTCACTGGAGATCGACGACACGGTCAGCGCACCCGGCACCGGGCCGGTGGCCTTTGGCTCCTTCACCTTCGACTACGACGCAGGACGCTCCGTCGTCGTCGTGCCGTCGGTCATCATCGGGCGACGCGGTGGGCAGGCGTGGATGACCACGATCGGACGCGCACCGGCGGGGCGCGCCAGCATTCCCCCGGTCGCAGTGCCGAAGGCTCCCACAGACGTCACGTGGCGCAAGGGTCACATGGGAGTCGATGCATACCAGTCAGCCGTTGGCGAAGCCGTACGTCGTATTCGTGCCGGCGGGTTGGACAAGGTCGTGCTCGCGCGCGACATCGTGGCCGATGTCGAGGGTCTGGATGTGCGCTACCTGCTGACGCAATTGGCGCACTCGTACCCCACCTGCTGGACCTTCCATGTCGATGGCCTTGTCGGTGCCACACCCGAACTCCTCGTGAGACGCACCGGTGATCTCGTCACCAGCAGAGTGTTGGCCGGCACAGTGCGTCGTCGCGGAAATGTCACCGACGATGCCGGACTTGCGCGCGAACTCATGAACAGCGGCAAGGACACTGAAGAGCACGAGCTCGCGGTGCAGTCCGTGGCCGACGCTCTGGCAGCACACTGCACCGATCTCGACGTGCCCGAGCGTCCGCGCGTTCTGGAGCTGGCCAATGTGCAACATCTCGCCACCGACGTCACCGGCCGGTTAGCCGACGGCGCCCCGATTCTGGCGCTCACCGCAGCACTGCATCCCACCGCTGCCGTGTGCGGAACTCCCACCGGTCGGGCACTTGCCACCATCCGAGAACTCGAACCCATGGATCGGGGTCGCTATTCCGGTCCGGTCGGCTGGTTCGACCGCCATGGCGATGGTGAATTCGGCATTGCTCTTCGATGCGCCATGATCGAAGAAGACGGTCTGCGCGCCTACGCGGGGTGCGGAGTCGTGGCGGGCTCTGTGCCCGAAGATGAACTCGCGGAGTCGGTTGCCAAACTGCTGCCCATTCGCAACGCCCTCGGCGACTGACTTAGGCGGATTCCAAAGCCGCGCCCACGGCGGTCTGCACGTCAGTGAGGATCTGCGCTTCTCGTTCGCGGCTGCATGTGCGAGCGACAACCACGCGTACGCCACCAAGACCGACAGCTTCGGAAACTGCACGTTGCAGTGCATCCGTTGACGAAGCGCCGTCCGCTGGAATCCCCAGCGTCAGGCTCAGCTGCACCAGATCAATACCCAACGGAACGCCGAACACGCGATCGAAAACCTCCGCATGCTCCGGGGCGCCCTGCTCGAGGGTGGAGAAGATGCCGCCGCCATCGTTGTCGATAACCACGATGACCAGATCAGGGCGCTCTTCCTCGGCCGGCGCGAGCAGGCCATTGCTGTCGTATAGAAAGGTGTGGTCGCCCATGAGCGCAACGGCCCCAGAGCCGCCGTTGCGCTGAAGAGCGGCTGCCGCACCCCAGGCACTGGACACGGTGCCGTCGATGCCCGATGTACCGCGGTTGCCCAGGATGACCGCATCTTGCACGGTGTTTGCCGCGAAGGTGCCCACGTGACGCACCGCCGATGAGGCACCGACGTAGAACAGTCCGCCGTCGGGCACAGCACTCGCCGCGATGCGGGCAACATGCATGCCGGTGAGTGCCTGGTCGCTGGAGAACAGCGCGGTCTCCACCGCCGCGGCGGCAAGGACATCGGCACGCTGCCAGGACTCCAGCCAGGTCTCGTCGACTTCCATCTCTGTGGGCGGAAGCGGAACGGACGCCACGACCACGTCAGCGCTGCGTGTGGGGTCACTCCATTCGGGATGGGTTGTGACCGCAACGTGCAGCCCGGCCTGACCGATCATGCGCAGCACCGAGCGATTGAGTCCCACCCGACCGACCGTGATGACAATCTCGGGCGTGTGCTCGCCCGCGAAGGCTGCATCGGCAAGCAACAGCGGGCCATGCGAGAGGGCGGTGCTGCACCCAGCCCCATTGCCGCTGGGCTCTGAGATCACCGGCCAGCCCATCGCATCGGCCAGTTCGTCGACAAGCTCTATGGCCTCGTGATCGTCATGGTCACCGATGATCACCAGACCTCGGGCAGGTACCTGCGAGTCGTCGAGCAGGGAGTCCACGACCTCATCCAGCGGCGTGCTCATGCCTGCAACGAGCCGTACGTCCGCTGTCCAGGGTCGACCGTCGGGACGTCCGTCGAGATCCTCGACCCAGGTGTCATCGCCATCGGGCACCAACGGATCCGCGAAGGACACATTGAGGTGCACGGGGCCGGGCCGCATGGCATCGGTCGCTGCCGCGACGGCTCGGGCCGCGGTGGACCTCCAGTAGCGCACTCCCCCGGGTTGGCGCGTGGCCGTGGCCATGTCGATGCTCGCGCGAACGTCACTCCCGAACATGCCTGGTTGGCGAATCACCTGGTTGGCGCCAACACCGCGTAGCTGTGGTGGACGGTCTGCAGTGATCACGATCAACGGCACACCGGACTGATCGGCCTCGACAACCGCCGGGTGGAGATTGACGGCGGCCGTTCCCGATGTCGTGACGATGATGGGCGGGACGCCGGTGACCTTGGCGATGCCAATGGCAAGGAAGCCTGCGGAGCGCTCATCGAGACGCACGTGCAAAGTGATCTCACCGCGCTGTTCGGCTTGCGCGAGCGCCATGGCGAGAGGGGCCGACCGAGAACCCGGCGAGACAATCGCATCGGTGAGGCCGCAGCGAATGAACTCGTCGACCATCACCCATGCCTGAGCGGTGGACGGATTCACTCCGACAGCCTTTCACGAGCCGCCCACGCATCGGTGACGCGCTGCCGCCAGTGGTCGCGCCTGTGTGGCGTGACGCGCTCATGCGCCCGGGCAAGGGCGTCGTCATCGGGCGCGATGCGCCCCACGGGTACGCGGCCGGCCACCGGAAGAAGAGGTGTGTCCACCACATCTGCGGACAGAAGGGCGCCGGTGCCCAATCCGCTCGCATACGGCAGGTCCGGGATTGCCCCTGCTGCCGCCACCACAGCGGACAGCCCGACTGAGGAATCCAGGGATCCGCTGACCACCACGGGCATCGCCGACAGGTCCATCAGGCGCTGCGCCAGGTGCACCGTCGCGGCCACACCTCCAAGCGCCTGGGGTTTCAGGATG
>JBAWXR010000008.1:0-24644 GCA_037143955.1 Actinomycetes bacterium | reverse complement strand
TGATTGCTGAGCGATGGGATGACTGCATCGAGATTGCTCGCGAGCAGATCCGGGACGCTTCCCACCTGCTGGACCTGTGTGTGGATTACGTGGGCCGCGACGGGGTCGCTGACATGCAGGAGTTGGCGGGCCGACTTGCCACAGCTTCGACGCTGCCCATCGTGATCGATTCGACTGAGCCCGGCGTCATTGAGGCTGGTCTTCAGATGCTGGGTGGGCGAGCCGTGGTGAACTCCGTCAACTACGAAGATGGCGACGGCCCAGATTCGCGCATTCGCCGCATCATGCCGATGGTGCGCGAATACGGCGCGGGAGTTGTGGCGCTGACCATTGATGAGGAAGGTCAGGCGCGCACGGCTGAATGGAAGGTCCGAGTCGCAGATCGTCTGATCCGAGATCTCACCGATAACTGGGGGATGCAGCCCGGTGACATCTTGGTCGACACCCTGACGTTCCCCATTGCGACAGGTCAGGAGGAAACACGGCGCGATGGAATCGAGACCATTGAGGCCATCCGTCAGTTGAAGGCGATGCACCCGGCCGTTCAAACTGTTCTGGGTTTGTCGAACGTGTCGTTCGGTCTCAATCCGGCGGCCCGTCAGGTTTTGAACTCAGTATTCCTGCACGAGTGCACACGCGCTGGGCTGGATTCCGCAATCGTCCACGCCTCAAAAATTCTGCCCATGGCTCGAATTCCAGACGAGCAGCGATCCGTTGCCCTTGACCTCGTATACGACCGTCGCGAGCGTGACGCCGAGAGCCACGTCACGTACGACCCCCTGCAAAAGTTCCTTGAACTATTTGACGGAGTTGAAGCTCGCTCGTCATCTGCGAGCAAGGCCGAAGAACTTGCTGCTCTGCCACTCTTCGACCGGCTGCAGCGCAGGATCATCGACGGTGAACGCAATGGCCTCGATGCCGATCTCGAGTCGGCCCTTCTCGAGAAGCCGGCTCTCGAGATCGTCAATGACACCTTGCTCAGTGGCATGAAGGTTGTGGGAGACCTCTTTGCGTCGGGTGAGATGCAGTTGCCGTTCGTGCTGCAAAGTGCAGAGGTCATGAAGACCGCGGTTGCCTTCCTTGAACCCCACATGGATAAGACCGATGAGGCAGGTAAGGGCACGATGGTTCTCGCCACCGTCAAGGGCGACGTGCACGACATCGGCAAGAATCTCGTGGACATCATTTTGACCAACAACGGTTACACAGTCGTCAATATCGGCATTAAGCAACCCATCACAACCATTCTTGAAGCCGCGTCAGAGCATGCTGCTGACGTTATTGGGATGAGCGGACTTCTGGTCAAAAGTACTGTCATCATGAAAGAGAACCTCCAGGAGATGAACTCGCGCGGGGTTGACACACCCGTCGTGCTTGGTGGCGCTGCACTTACTCGTGCATTTGTTGAGCAGGATCTTGCTGAGATTTATGACGGTGATGTGAGGTACGCCCGCGATGCCTTTGAAGGTTTGCGGCTCATGGACGCAATCATGGCGGTCAAACGTGGTGTACCGGGCGCAGAGCTACCGGCCCTACGCGAACGGCGTGTCACAAACGTTGCACGACCAGAAGAACCCGAGAGCCCTGCGCCGAGTCGATCGGATGTGGCGACCGACGTTGATGTGCCGGCCCCCCCGTTCTGGGGCGACCGCATCGTCAAAGGCGTTCCTCTTGCAGAGTACCTGCCGTATCTCGATGAACGAGCCCTGTTCCTAGGGCAATGGGGTCTCAAGCCCACCCGAAACAGTGAGCAGACCTACGAGGAGTTGGTTGAGCTTGAAGGAAGGCCGCGTCTGCGCTCATGGATTGATCGCATTCAGACTGAATCCATGGTCGAACCAGCAGTGGTCTACGGATATTTTCCGTGTGTGTCCGAAGGCAATGACCTCGTGCTGCTCAATGCCGACGGTTCCGACCGTGCACGGCTAACCTTCCCTCGCCAGCGGCGAGATCGTCATCTCTGTCTTTCGGATTTCTTCAGATCACGCGAGTCCGGCCACACCGATGTGGTTGCTTTCCATGTGGTGACCATGGGTGAGGCGGCATCACGCGCGACCGGTGCACTGTTCGAGAAGGACTCCTACCGGGACTATCTCGAGCTCCATGGACTGTCGGTCCAGCTCACAGAGGCCTTGGCGGAGTACTGGCACGCCCGAGTCCGTGAGGAGTTGGGGCTTTCTGCGGCCGATGATCCGGAAATGGACACCCTGATTGGCAAGCAGGGCTACCGAGGATCGCGCTACTCGTTTGGGTACCCAGCCTGTCCGGACCTTGAGCAGCAGACGGTGCTCATGGACCTTCTGAAGCCAGAACGCATAGGTGTCGAACTCTCCGAGGAGTTCCAGCTGCACCCGGAGCAATCCACCAGTGCCATCATCGTCCACCACCCCGAGGCCCGGTATTTCAACGCGTCCTAGACGCTGTCTCCCGCGGTCGAACCACGCATCGCCATGCTCCACTCTGTGCGTGGGGGGAGGTCTGGTGGCGTTCCATCGAACGCAGGACATAGAGCCTTGAAGCTGCACCAGTCGCACAGCTTTGACGGCGTGGGGGAGAACTTCTGGGCGTCGGCCGCCTCAGCAATGGCGTCGCGAAGCGCGAGGATCTTGCGTTCGGTTGCGAGGAGAGACTCCTCGTCAGGGTCGTGGCGCAACACGCGCTTATCGCCCAAATACAAGAGCTGTAATCGCGCAGGTATGGCGCCATGCAGGCGCCACCACGCCAGACCGTAGAAGCGCATTTGAAACATTGCCTTGTCTTGGAACCGCTCGCTTGGTGCGCGCCCGGTCTTGTAGTCGACGATGCGAATACGTCCGTCCGGAGCGCAATCCACCCGATCGATGTACCCGCGAATCTCAAAACCGGGTTGCAGCGGCACCTGGATGGCACACTCGCGAGCCTGAGGCTCAAGCCTCTGCGGGTCTTCTAGCTCGAAATAGGCGTCAAAGAGCGGAGCCAAGACGGGGGCACTTCCGCCCGGACCTGCGACGGCAGCTGCGGCTGCCGGATCGCTCGTGGACAACGCGGTGAACGCCTCGTGCCCGAAATTCACCGCGGACTCTCGAGTGCGCTCCGGTGCCGGCAGGTCAAAAAGTGTTTCCAGTGCTCGATGAACGAGTGACCCGCGAACCGCCGCTGCTGAGGGTGCCTCGGGAAGTCGATCAATCGACCTGAGCCGAAAAAGCAGAGGGCAGGTCATGAAATCTGACGCGCGCGACGGTGATAGAGACGAAGGAAATGGCTCAAGCACAGGCCTAAGGCTATAGATCGCTAACCTGCGTACATGTCCTTCGTGCACAGACGTGGTCCCTTCGCGGTCGGCGATCTTGCCCAACTCACTGACCCCAAGGGCCGCCTGCACACGATCACGCTTGCCTCCGGGGGAGAATTCCACACCCACCGAGGGCGGATCCCGCACGACAGCATCATTGGATTGCCAGAGGGGAGTGTCGTCACAGCAAGCAGCGAAACTCCGTATTTGGTCCTTCGTCCGCTTCTCGATGATTTCGTACTAGCAATGCCGCGTGGAGCTGCGGTCATCTACCCCAAGGACGCCGCACGCATCGTCGGACTTGCGTCTTTGGGCTCAGGATCCAGGGTCGCCGAAGCTGGCGTGGGATCGGGGGCACTGACCTGCTCGCTTTTGCGGGCGGTGGGCGAGAGCGGAGCGGTGGCAAGCTTCGAGCGGCGCGAAGACTTCGCCAATGTGGCCAGGACAAACGTGCACCGGTGGTTTGGGGAAGAGCCACCGATGTGGTCCCTTGTCATCGGCGATTTTGCGGACAACACCCACGCGGATGCCTTCGACGCTGTTGTGTTGGACATGTTGGCTCCATGGGATTGCAGTAGGCGAGCGGCCGAGATGCTCAGACCAGGCGGGGTTCTTGTCGTGTACGTGGCAACAACCACGCAGCTGTCGACACTCGTGGAGACTCTGCGGGTGCAGGAATGTTGGACAGAGCCTCGGGCTGAAGAGACGTTGATGCGCACCTGGCACCTCGACGGTCTGTCTGTTCGCCCTGATCACCGCATGAATGGACACACCGGCTTCCTCGTATCCACCAGGCGTCTGGCCCCGGGTGTTGTGGTCCCGCAGCGCAGGCGCCGGCCGGCACCCGGCGCCTACGGTGACGATTACCAGGGCCCTGGATCGAGCGTCGACACGCAGTAGTCAAGAGGTGAGAGTCAGGCTCGCGGGTTAGAGTGGAGAACTTTCGTCGACAAAGGGTGATCATGGAGCACGAGTCCAGCCAAGCGCGCCTACGGCAACTTGAGTCTGCCCTCACCGAGGTGCGGGGGGAATTGGCGGCCCAAAAGGATCACAACACGCGCCTCATCGCAACCCTGCGCGATGCACGCGAGCAGATCGTCACGCTCAAGGGCGAGGTCGACCGCCTCGCTGATCCGCCCAACGGTTATGGCACTTTCATCAGCCTGTGCGAAGACGGCACCGTGGACATCATGGCCAACGGTCGCAAGATGCGGGTCTCTGTCGTGCCTGGAGTCGTCGTAGCCGACCTTGTACCAGGTCAAGAGGTTCTCCTCAACGAATCGCTCAGTGTGATTTCCGCCAGGGCGTACGAGGACACAGGGGAGATCGTCACTTTCAAGGAGTTTCTTGAGGACGGCGTTCGAGCTCTCGTCATCAGCCGCGCCGACGAGGAACGAGTCGTACGTGTCTCGCACCGGCTGCGGGGCGAGCGAGTGCGCGCGGGTGATGCTCTGCTGTGCGACGTTCGAGCGGGTTACGCCTTCGAGCGAGTACCAAAGTCTGAGGTTGAGGAACTTGTCCTCGAGGAGGTTCCCGACATCCGATACGAAGACATTGGCGGATTAGGCGACCAGATCGATGCCATTCGCGACGCGGTGGAACTCCCCTTCATGCATCCGGAGCTGTTTGCCGAGCACGATCTCAAGCCCCCGAAGGGGATCCTGCTTTATGGACCGCCCGGGTGTGGCAAAACCCTTATTGCAAAGGCGGTTGCCAATTCACTCGCCAAGAAGGTAGCCGAAAGGACCGGACGCGAGGAGGGCCGCAGCTTCTTCCTCAACATCAAGGGTCCTGAGCTGCTGAACAAGTATGTCGGCGAGACCGAACGCCATATCCGTCTGGTATTCCAACGGGCACGCGAGAAGGCCTCCGAGGGGATGCCTGTCATCGTGTTCTTCGATGAGATGGACTCACTGTTCCGCACGCGCGGGACGGGGGTGTCAAGCGACGTGGAGAACACCATCGTGCCTCAACTGCTCAGCGAGATCGATGGGGTAGAAACACTTGAAAATGTGATCGTGATTGGTGCTTCCAATCGCGAGGACATGATCGATCCCGCGATCCTGCGCCCAGGTCGGCTTGATGTGAAGATCAAGATCGAACGCCCTGATGCTGAAGCAGCACGTGAAATCTTCACCAAATACCTCGTACCCACCCTGCCGATTCATGAGGTAGACCTCGCCGAGCATGGCAACGATCCGGTCGCCACGTGCCAGCAGATGATCATGCGCGCGGTCGAGCTGATGTACGACGACACAGATGACAACCGATTCCTTGAAGTAACCTACGCCAATGGCGACAAGGAGGTTCTGTATTTCAAGGACTTCAACTCTGGGGCCATGATCGAGAACATTGTTGCTCGTGCGAAGAAGAGCGCAATCAAGGCCTTTCTCGACTTCGGCGAGCGTGGAATACGCGTCCAACACCTGCTCGACGCATGCCTCGATGAGTTCCGCGAGAACGAAGATCTACCGAACACCACTAATCCGGACGATTGGGCCCGGATCTCTGGCAAGAAGGGCGAACGCATCGTCTTCATCCGGACCCTCATCCAAGGTAAGAAGGGTTCCGAAGCCGGTCGATCCATAGAGACCGTCTCCAACACCGGTCAATACCTCTAGGCCATGTCCGTAACCCGAGTAATGGGTATTGAGACCGAATACGGCATCACCACGCCGGGTAGACCCACGTTGAACGCCATGTCTGCCAGCTCGGAAATCGTCACCGCATACGGCCGTCATGGGATGCCGCCAGGCCGCCGCATGGCCTCGTGGGATTACGAGCGTGAGGACCCGCTGCGAGATGCCCGCGGGTATGACATGTCGGTGGCAGAGGCCGATCCGTCGCAGCTGACCAATGAAGATCTCGGCCTGGCCAACGTAATCCTGACCAACGGTGGACGTCTATACGTCGACCACGCTCATCCCGAGTACTCATCTCCAGAAGTGTCCAACCCTCGCGATGCTGTGCTGTGGGATCGCAGCGGAGTCGAGGTCATGAGGCGTGCCATGCACTGGGTGTCGTCCGTGCCCGGTGGCCATCCGATAGTCCTCTACAAGAACAACACGGATAACAAGGGCGTGTCGTACGGCTGCCACGAGAACTATCTGGTTCGCCGGAGCACTCCCTTCTCCGAACTCGTCCGTCATTTGATTCCACTGTTCATCACACGACAGGTCTTTGCTGGAGCCGGGCGAGTGGGCATCGGCCAAGACGGAAGGGTCCCCGGCTTTCAACTCTCTCAGCGGGCCGATTTTTTTGAAGTGGAGGTTGGGCTGGAGACCACGCTCAAGCGACCGATCATCAACACCCGCGATGAACCGCACGCAGATCCCGAGAAGTGGCGTCGGTTGCACGTGATCGTGGGTGATGCCAATTTGGCAGATACGGCCACCTACTTGCGCACGGGTGCAACAGCGATTGTTCTCAGCATGATTGAGGATGGGTGGCTCGACGACTGTGACTTCCTGCCCTTGCATCCTGTCCCCGAAATGCACGCGGTATCCCACGACCCGACGCTGACCCACCGCATCTCGCTGTCGCGTGCGCGTAAGTGGACAGCCCTCGATATCCAGCAAGCATTTCTTGACCAGGCCCACAAATATTGTCAAAGCCGATCTGAGGACCCTGCTCCACAGTTAACCCAAGACGTGCTGCTCAACTGGCAAAGGGTCATTGACACGCTTCGGGTGAATCCGATGTCCTTGGCACGCGAGCTGGATTGGGTGGCCAAGTACCGACTCATGCTCGGCTACATGGAGCGCGACCAGCTGGACTGGACGGCCCCCACTCTGGCTGCGATAGACCTGCAGTACTCCGACATTCGGACCGACAAAGGCCTGGCTTTGCGACTGGAGGCCTCGGGCAACCTGACGCGGCTCACCCAAGAATCAGACGTCCTCACAGGGGTCCACGAACCACCTACCGACACGCGGGCGTATTTCCGAGGGGAATGCATCAGGCGTTACCCCGAATCTGTATCAGCCGCCTCGTGGGACTCGCTGGTGCTCGACGTGCCGTCGCGAGAAGCACTCATACGGGTCCCCACGATGGACCCCCACCGGGGCACGCAGGAACACGTGGGAGCGCTCTTGAACGCGTGCCCAGACGTCGACAGCCTGGTGCAGGCACTGGAGAGAGCGCACTGACGTCAGCCGCACCGGTTAACCTGCTCCCATGTCCCAGCGAGAGCCAGTTCAGTCACGTCGTCCAGCCAGGGAAGAGCCTGCGGAGCAGACCAGCGCACCCTCGACGTCGGCCGCGGATACCGACGTCGACGCGATCCTCGATGAGATCGACAGTGTCCTCGAGGCTAACGCCGAGGATTTCGTCAAGTCGTTTGTTCAAAAGGGCGGCCAGTGAATCATTCGCTGCCCCCTTCGTACCGCGCTGTCGGTTCGGCATCATTCGTAGACTTTCTGGGCGCCTCCCATCCAGACCGCCTACCCACACTTCGGGAGACCGTGCCAGTTCCTCATGGCACCACGATCGTCGCGGTGCGTACGACCGATGGTGTCGTCATGGCGGGCGATCGGCGAGCCACGATGGGCAACATCATCGCTCAACACGACATTGAAAAGGTGTTTGCAGCCGACGATGCCACGTTGATTGGTATTGCGGGCACGGCGGGTCTGGCGCTTGAGCTCGTGCGCCTCTATCAGGTCGAGCTCGAGCACTACGAAAAGCTTGAAGGCGTGCCACTGTCACTCGACGGCAAGGCCAATCGACTCGCCTCAATGTTGCGTGGGAGTCTCGGATTGGCTCTCCAAGGTCTGGCCGTGGTTCCTCTGCTCGCTGGATTCGACCCGCAGTCACACGCTGGCCGGATTTTTTCTTATGACGTCACCGGTGGCCGCTACGAGGAACGAGATTTCTTTGCGGTGGGTTCGGGTTCGTCGTTCGCCCGAGGATCACTCAAGAAGCTATATCGCCGTGACGCTGATGCACAGACGGCCATTTCAACCGTGCTCGAGGCGTTGTATGACGCGGCCGACGATGACAGTGCCACAGGTGGGCCCGACACCTCGCGGGGCATCTATCCGGTCGTCGGAATCGTCACCGCCGATGGCTCGCGAATCCTGCGAGATGAGGATGTCGAGCCTCTCGTTCAGGCGATGCTGGTGTCCCGTTCGGACAGCGGCAGGGGAGGCTTCGCATGAGCGTGCCCTTCTATGTCTCGCCCGAACAGGTCATGCGCGACAAGGCCGATTTCGCGCGCAAGGGGATCGCACGGGGCAGGAGTGTCGTCGTTCTTCAATACAACGATGGAATTGCATTTGTAGCTGAGAATCCATCGCGGGCGCTGCACAAGGTGAGTGAGCTCTACGATCGGATCGGGTTCGCTGCCGTTGGCAAGTACAACGAATTTGAGTCCCTGCGCGTGGCCGGGGTACGACTCGCCGATATGCGTGGTTATTCCTACGACCGTTCCGACGTCACTGGGCGCAGTCTGGCCAACGCCTACGCTCAAACGTTGGGCTCCATCTTCACCGAGACAGCCAAGCCGTTCGAGGTAGAGATCGTTGTAGCGGAGGTTGGTGCCACGTCGACTGAGGACCAGATCTATCGACTTCTCTTCGACGGTAGTGTGGGCGATGAGCAAGGGTTCGTGGCGATGGGTGGTTCGGCCGATGCCATTGCTGCGTCTCTTGCAGTTCATTGGCGTAACTCCTGGACACTTCAGGAGGCCGTTCGGGGCGCAGTCGAACTGCTGGCCGAGCACGGCGATGACGAACCCCGTCACCTCGATGCTTCCCATCTTGAGGTGGCCGTCCTGGATCGCACCCGGCCGAGGCGTGCGTTCCAGCGTCTAACCTTCGACGCATTAGCCGCGCTTCTGGAGTCCTGAGCGCACTCACACGTACAGTTCAGGGGTGGAACGTCGCATCTTCGGACTTGAGACCGAGTACGGGGTCACCTGCACGTTCAATGGGCAGCGACGGCTCAGTCCCGACGAAGTGGCCCGGTACCTCTTTCGACGAGTCGTGTCGTGGGGCCGGAGCAGCAATGTATTCCTCACCAACGGCTCTCGGCTTTACCTGGACGTGGGGAGTCATCCCGAATACGCGACCGCTGAATGTGATGACCTCATCGACCTCATCTCGCACGATCGTGCAGGGGAACGAATCCTCGAGGGGTTAGTGGTCGACGCGCAACAGCGACTCCACGACGAAGGCGTGTTTGGTGACGTATACCTGTTCAAGAACAACACAGATTCCGCTGGAAATTCCTACGGCTGCCATGAGAATTTCCTGATCGAACGCAGCGGTGATTTCACTACGCTTGCCGATCAATTCATTCCCTTCCTGATTTCGCGCCAACTCATCGCGGGAGCGGGCAAGGTGTTGTCCACTCCGAAAGGCGCCATCTACTGCCTCAGCCAACGGGCTGATCACATGTGGGAGGGGGTGTCGTCGGCCACCACTCGCTCTCGGCCCATCATCAACACCCGCGACGAGCCACACGCGGACGCCGACCTCTATCGACGACTCCACGTCATCGTGGGTGACAGCAACATGAGCGAGCCAACCACCCTTCTCAAAGTTGGTAGTGCTCACCTGGTCCTGCGGATGATCGAAGCCGGGGTAACCATGCGCGACATGTCGCTCGACAACCCGATTCGCGCCATACGCGAGATCAGTCATGACATCACGGGCAAGAAGCCGGTCAAATTGAGCACTGGACGTGAGTTGTCAGCCTTGGCTATTCAGTCGGAGTATTTCGACAAGGTCTCGGACTTCGCCCATCACGAGGGTCTGATCGACGAACCTCTTGTACGACGCATTCTTGATCTATGGGAACGCACATTGAAAGCGGTTGATGCACAGGACCCAAGTTCAATTGATCGCGAGATTGATTGGGCGATCAAACAACGACTCCTTGATCGCTACATGGCCAAGCATGATCTGACTCTTGACTCTCCCAGGATTGCCCACCTGGATCTGGCGTACCACGACATCAATCGAGTGCGGAGTCCCTTCTACCTGATGGAAAAGCAGGGTTTGGTCGAGCGCGTGACCACCGATCTTCACGTTTTCGAAGCGAAATCCATCCCGCCGCAGACAACAAGGGCGAAATTGCGGGGTGATTTTGTTCGCAGAGCGCAGGAGCGGCGACGAGATTTCACGGTGGACTGGGTACATCTCAAGCTCAACGACCAAGCGCAACGCACCGTCTTGTGCAAAGACCCGTTCGCGTCAGTTGATGAGCGAGTTGATCGACTGATTGCCAGCATGTGATTTACGGTGTCCGGGTGAGAATCTTTACGTCATGTGTCACTGCTGCCGCGGCTCCCATACTCTTGGCGGGTTGTGCGAGCACGTCACTTCCAAACTCAAGCACATCGTCGGTTTCGCCGAGTGCCGCGTCAATGTCGCCACCTGCCCAACCCTCCGACGCCGCAGAGCCAGCGAGCCCGAGTGCCTCGGCTTCTGAATACCAGCCCGCCGATGTCAATGCTGGCGCTCCGTACGTAGGCATCGACTGCCTCAATGGGCATGTGACACCGGGCAAGATTGCCCCGCCTGGGCCGAATCTCGGGGGAGTGTGGGCTCAACTGCGTACTGATAGCGCCCCTGGAATCGTGGTGCGCGAAGGGGCCCCACAAGTCTCGGAGGTGCAGACTCTTGACCTCGTCGACGGGACAGGGCAAGTCGTCAAGGGCACTGACACGGTGGTGTTGGATTACTGCGGTGTTGGTCTCGAAACCCGGACCGCCTTCGATTCCAGTTGGGTTCACGGCGGAGCATTCCCCGTGCCCCTTCAAAAAGTCATTCCTGGGTGGCGCGACGCCATCAGCGGCATGAAGATCGGGGGAACCCGTGTCATGTTGGTCCCAGCCGCCCTCGGGTTCGGGGACAAGCCGCCCAAAGGATCAGGGATCACTCCAGGGGAGACCATTGCATTCGTAGTCACCGTCCGGTCGGTCAGCCCGTGAGAGCTCACCGCTGGGGCCTCGCTAGGCTGACACGGTGAAGAAGATACTCGCCGTCGCTTGCCTAGCTTTTCTCGTCTCCGCCTGCGGAACTCAGACCGATGCTCGAGTGCCGGCTGACTCCGCTAGTGCCGTGGGTACCCCTTCTGAGGCTCCTGCGGTTTCCGACAGTGCAGCGCCGTCCGAAGCGGCGCCCTCCTTCCCGACCGGGGCATTCGTGTCTGTCGACTGCGCAACGGGCCAGCAAAGTGGGTTGGATGCGGCCCCGGCAGGCACCGTCGTCGACGGGGTTACAGCGACACTCAATGACACAGGGGTCCCGACCATCGTCGTTCCAACACAAGCGACCCCAGCTCAGACTCTGGGATCCGCGGAGGTCGTCGCGGGCAACGGTCCAGCAGCCACGGCGGCCGATGTGCTCACGGTCGACTATTGCGGAGTTGGATTGGGTAGCAAGGCACTCTTTGACTCAAGCTGGCAGAACGGCTCACCGGCAACGTTCCCGCTCAATGGCGTGATCGCCGGTTGGCAGCAGGGCGTGCCAGGGATGAAGGTTGGTGGAACTCGTCTTCTGGTGATTCCAGGTGCACTCGCCTACGGTCCCAACCCACCGCCAGGTTCGGGCATCAGTAGCGATGAGACCTTGATTTTCGTCGTCACCCTTCGCGGGATCAGCAAGTAGTCCGACACACTGGGAGAGTTATGAGCCAGAAGCCAGAGATTGAATTCATCGAAGGTCCAGCACCCGACGAGTTGGTGATTACTGATCTCATCGCGGGGGATGGCGCAGAGGCGACACCGGGCGCTCAGGTGGAAGTCCACTATGTGGGTGTCGACTTTGAAACATTGGAGCAGTTCGACGCATCCTGGGACCGCGGCTCGCCCATCACGTTCCCGTTGGCAGGACTTATCGCAGGCTGGCAAGAAGGTATCCCCGGTATGAGGGTCGGCGGCCGTCGACAGCTGGTTATTCCGCCCCGGCTGGCTTACGGGGAATCAGGCGGGCACCGCTTGTCTGGTCGTACCTTGGTGTTTGTGATCGATCTCCTCGACGTCGGATAGACGATGGAGCGGGTCAACCGCACTGAGCGTCTGCTCAACCTCGTCATTGCTCTCATGGCGACGCAGCAGCCCATGCCGCGTGCCCAAATTCGACAGCAGATTCCAGGATATGACGGCAACGATGTGGCCTTTGAGCGCAAATTCGAACGCGACAAGGATGAATTGCGCTCCATGGGTATTCCCCTGCACACGTTTGTGGACCCCGGTGGTGAAGTACTGGGATACAGAATTCTTTCGTCTGAGTATGCGCTTCCCGACCTTGAACTTACGCATGCCGAGCGCGCGGCGATGAGTCTGGCCGCCCATGCGTGGCGCGATGCGGTTGCGGGTCCGCTTGCGGGTCATGCGCTCCTCAAACTCGACAGTGCCATGGATCCATCCATGATCCCCGATACCTTGCCAGCTCACTTGACCGCCCGCGAGGCAGCCCTGTTGCCGCTCATGACAGCACTGAGATCTCAGCGTGACGTGACTTTTTCCTATCAACGAGCCGATGAGGACACTCCTACAACGCGCACTGTGTCCCCGTGGGGACTACGAGTAGCCCAAGGCGCGTGGTACCTGGTCGGCTTCGACCAGGGTCGTCAAGGCATGCGCACTTTCAGACTTAGCCGGATACGCGAATCCGTCGAACTCGTTGGAACTGGTCGCACTGTGGATCCTCCCGAAGGCTTTGTCCTCGGCGTCGACACTCCGGCCGACCCCGTGACACCCGCGACACTTGCCATTGTTGACGGGCATGCCACCTCCCTGCGACGAAGGTCCACTTCATCTGTTGAGACTGATGTTTATGACATCTCCTCCGCTGACCTCAACCGACTTACCATTGATGTGTGCGCAGCGTCGCCTGGGGTTATCGCCCTTGCTCCGCCTGAGTTGGTGACTCAGGTATGTCGCGCACTGGATGCGATCATTGCTGCTCATACGGATGATCGATGAGTGCAACAGCCGGGCAGCGCCTGTCGCGAATGCTGGCTCTCGTGCCGTGGCTGGTGGCCCATCCAGGAGTCACCATCACGGAGACCGCTCGGCACTTTGGCATCACTGAGAAGGAGCTAGAGGATGATCTCTGGCTCGTGATTCTGTGTGGCGTACCGGGTTATATGCCCGACCAGTTGGTTGATATCGATTTCTGGGACGATGGTCGTATCTCCGTGATTGAGCCGCTCACCCTGACCAGACCTATGCGCTTGAGCCATGACGAGGCACTCACTCTGCTCATTGCGCTTCGTGTGATGGCCCAGATTCCAGGGCTTGACGACCACGAGTCGGTGTTGAGTTGCATCGCCAAGCTTGAGCGCACTATCGACTCTCACACACAAACTGACATTGTTGATGTCTCGTCGACGGTAAGCCCGCAGGTGAGCGCCCTGCTAAATTCGAACCAGAAATCAGCCCTGGCAATCACCTACACTTCCGGAAGCGACGACCGAGAATCCCAGCGAATTATTCAGCCTCGTCGGACATTCAGCGTCGACGGCATCGTGTACGTGGATGCCTACTGCTACTCGGCCGAGGCGTTCCGTACCTTCCGACTGGACCGCATTACCGACGCCAATGAAGTGGATACTCCCCATGAGGTTCCGGAGTTCGAGCAGACAGGCAGCGACCAGACGTCAGCGTCCTGGGATGTCATCTTGGACCTCGCTCCGTCCGCTCGTTGGATAGTCGACGTCCACGGCGCTGATGTGCTGTCCACTGAGCCCTACCGCGTGCGGCTGACGGCATTCTCCCAAGCGTGGGCCGCACGACTGGTCATGTCCCTTCAGGGCGCAGCTACCGTGGTCGAGCCGGCTTCCTTACGCGCGGCTGTGCTGGAGTCGGCGCGCGAGGCACGCTTGGCCTACCCATAGGCGTAGGCTGACGCTACCGTTCTTTTTGGAGGCACCATGTTTAACGGGATCAGGCTCCCCGAGTTGCTCATCATTGGAGCAATTATTCTGCTCCTGTTCGGTGCCAAAAGACTTCCCGACGCCGCGCGCGGCCTCGGCCGCTCTATGCGAATATTCAAGGCGGAAACCAAGGGGCTCATCGACGACCCGACAGCCACCTCCACCCCCGCGACCGGTGACACACATGTCGCGCCGCCCGTCCAGCCGCCGGCCACGCCGGAAGGCGACCGCACGCAGGCATAAGGATGGCGCTCAAGGAGCGGTCGCACGATGCGGCAATGCCGCTCGCGGACCACTTGAGAGAACTTCGTAATCGGCTGGTCAAGTCAGCGATCGCCATCGCAGTCGGCATGACCGTGGGTTGGTACTTCTACCCACAGATTTTCACCTGGCTCAGTGCCCCCTTCACCGGGGTCATTGACCAGGCAAGGGCGCAGGGCCACGTCGTGACCTTGGCGTTGACCGGGGTCGCGGATCCCTTCGTCCTCCAGCTGCAAATTGCGGCTGTCACGGGATTGGTGATAGCGGCTCCGGTGTGGCTGTACCAGCTGTGGCGATTCGTCACCCCGGGTCTTCATAATCATGAAAAGCGATGGGCTGTGGGTTTCGCCCTCGTCGCAACCCCACTATTTCTCGCGGGTGCCTTTCTGGCCTACAACGTACTGCCGTTCGCCCTGCAACTGCTCTTCGGATTCACGCCGGACAATGTCGAGAACATCGTCTCGGTCGATAAATACCTGTCCTTCTTCCTTCGCACAATCCTGGTTTTTGGCGCTGGCTTCCTCGTGCCACTACTCCTTGTGCTCCTGAACTTTGCCGGAGTGCTGTCTGGCCGAGTGCTCTTGGGGTGGTGGCGCTGGATCTTCATCATTGTCGCCATTTTCGCGGCGGTTGCAACTCCCACCGGTGATCCCATCAACATGACTCTTCTGGGTGGCCCCATCCTGGTTCTTGTTTTCGTAGCGATCGGAGTCTGCTTACTCAACGATAGGCGTCGGTCTCGACGTAAATCCCGTGCCGGGACCGACTTCGCCGGGTTGAGCGATGATGAGGCGTCCCCACTCGATCTGACATGAACGTAACCTTGATTGCCAATACTTCGGCAGGCAGTGGTCGTGCTCAACGCAGCATGATTCGCGCAGCCTCGATGCTTGCAGATGCGGGTATCGAGCCTCATCTGCATGCCCCGCTGGATCGGAATGGCACGGTGGCAACGACGCGCGCGGCGGTAGACAAGGGCCACGACGCGGTGATCGCCATAGGTGGCGACGGAACCGTGCACGATGTTATGCAAAATCTCGTCGGAACACCCGTCGCTCTTGGTGTGATACCGACGGGGTCGGGGGACGATGTCGCTGGCGGCCTCGGGCTCACCACGGGTTCACCATCAGAGTGCACCCGTCCCATAATTGCCGACCTTTATGAGGGCACCCGGCGCAAAGTCAATGTTGGCGTCGCAACGACAGGCGACGGCGCCAGCAAATATTTCGGCAGTGTCCTCTGCACCGGATTCGATGCTCGAGTGAATTCCCGAGCCAACACCATGCCGCGGCTGTGGGGGCAGCGCTACACCCTGGCGATGATTCGTGAACTCATGACATTCCGCCCATTGATCTACCACGTATCGCTTGGGGGACGCCCACGTGAGTTGTCAGCCATGATCGTGTCAGTGGGCAACGGGCCGAGGTACGGGGGAGGAATGCACATCTGTCCTAATGCAGATCCGACTGACGACCTGCTTGATCTTGTCATTTTGTCCCGGGTCTCACGCGCGCGGCTGCTCTGGTCCTTTCGCCTCGTCTTCTCGGGAGCCCATGTGCGCCTGCCCTTCGTGCAGGTGTCCCAGGTAGACAGTCTCGTCATCGACAGTGTCGGCCAGACCGCTTTCGCGGACGGTGAGCGGCTCGGCCCACTACCCGTACGAGTTCGAACGAGCGACACAGCCCTGCTGCTCGTCGGCGGAGAACGTTCAGGCCGGGTGCACCCATAGCCTTGGGCTGTGGCCAGTCCCTCTGAGCGATATGCAGCGGCAGTGAAACGGCAGGCGAGCCCCCGGGTCACTGAGTTTCAATCGGCATATTCCTTTGGCTTGGACCATTTCCAAATGGAGGCGTGTCGCGCGCTCGAGTCTGGCCGCGGTGTTCTCGTTGCGGCGCCAACGGGGTCGGGCAAAACCGTGGTCGGCGAATTCGCCATCCATCTCGCACTGGCCCAAGGGCTTAAGTGCTTTTACACGACGCCAATCAAGGCACTCTCAAACCAGAAGTTCCACGACCTGGTCGAACGCCACGGGGCAGACAGCGTCGGACTCCTGACCGGCGACACCAGCATCAATGGTGAAGCGCCTGTGGTCGTCATGACCACTGAAGTGTTGAGAAACATGATTTACGCACAGTCCTCAACACTTCACGATCTCGGATTTGTCGTGATGGACGAGGTTCACTACCTAGCGGACAGATTCCGGGGAGCAGTGTGGGAAGAGGTCATCATCCATCTACCCGCATCGGTCACCGTGGTGGCGTTGTCCGCGACCGTGAGCAATGCAGAGGAATTCGGCGACTGGCTGGAAACCGTCAGAGGAGACACCGCCGTTGTCGTCGAAGAGCACCGGCCAGTGCCGCTGTTTCAGCACGTCATGGCAGGTTCACGACTCTATGACCTCTTTGCAGATGACGGGATTCTGAACCCAGAGCTGGTTCGGCTCGCTCGTGACGAAGAACGCCGCGCTCATGTCCGCCACGACAGACGGCGCCAGCAGCGCAGTGCGTCAACGCCGTGGAGAAGCGAGGTGATTGATCGCCTCAATCGCGATGGGCTACTCCCATGCATCTACTTCCTGTTCAGCCGCGCGGGCTGCGATGACGCTGTCAAACAGACACTTGACGCCGGGTTGAGACTCACGGGATCCGACGAACGCCGGGTGATTCGAGAAGTTGCACTTGCGGCAACCCTCGGCATTCCCGATGAGGACCTTGGCGCATTAGGCTTCGACGCTTGGCTCAACGCACTTGAACGTGGGGTCGCTGCGCACCACGCCGGGCTGTTGCCGGTGTTCAAGGAGACAGTCGAGACTCTCTTTCAGCGCGGACTTGTCAAGGCCGTCTTTGCCACCGAAACGCTGGCCCTTGGTATCAACATGCCGGCGAAATCTGTCGTACTGGAGCGCCTCATCAAGTGGAATGGTGAGACGCATGTTGATCTCACTCCGGGGGAATACACGCAACTCACGGGGCGAGCCGGCCGACGTGGCATCGACATCGAAGGCCATGCGGTGGTGCTGTGGCAGGCAGGTCTCAATCCGCAAAACCTCGCTGGCCTCGCGTCAACCCGTACCTACCCCTTGCGCTCCTCATTCCAGCCCAGTTACAACATGGCGGTAAATCTGGTGGAGCGCCTGGGTCGACATTCCGCACGAGAGGTTTTGGAGACATCCTTCGCCCAATTCCAGGCCGATCGTGGGGTCGTCGGTATCGCTACTCAGATTCGCAAACTCGAGGAGGCCCAGGACGGATACCTCACGTCCATGACATGCCATCTGGGGGACTTTGGCGAGTACGCGGGGTTGCGCGAGAGCGTGACCCGACGGGAGAAGGACCTCTCCCGGCAGCAAGCGGGGGAGAGGCGATCGGACGCGGAGGCTTCGTGGGCGGTGCTGAGGCCGGGAGACGTCATCGTCATTCCGGCCGGCAAACGTGCGGGCGCTGCTGTCATTCTCGACAAGGCACAAGCGCGCAGGGACGCGACTCAACCCATGGTCCTCACCGCTGATGGGCAGGTCAGGAGACTGTCCCAGGCGGATACCTCCGCCGTCGTCTCCGTTGTTGCTCAGGTACGGGTGCCCAAGTCCTTCTCAGCAAAGGACGCCAGAGCGCGAAAGGACCTCGCGGCGGCTGTTCGAGAGGCCGCTCTGGGAATGCGTACTGGCAAAGGCAGCAAGGCATCCAGCGACGGTGATGCTGAAATTTTGGCGCTACGAGCCCAGATCCGCCAGCACCCGTGCCATGGATGCTCCGATCGCGAGGCACATGCGCGATGGGCCGAGCGTTTCCATAAATCTCAGCGACAACTTCAGGAGTTGGAGCGAAAGATCGAGGGCCGCACGAACAGCATTGCTCGACGATTCGACCGAATATGCGAGGTGCTGTCTGAACTTGGATACCTCTCTGAACCCGGCGATGGGGCTCGTGTCACTCCGGCCGGTCAGATGTTGATGCGGCTATACACAGAATCGGACTTGATTGCGGCGCAGTCGTTGATTGATGAGGATTGGACCCAATTGCAGCCAGCCGAACTCGCTGCAGTCTGCAGCGCCGTCGTCTACGAATCACGGCGACCGGATGAGGATTCGCCTTCTCCTCGTCCTCCGACTCAGGCCATCGCGCTGGCCCTACGTCGACTATCGGACCGTTGGGTCACTCTTCATCAGATCGAGGCAAGACACGGGCTGAATACCTTGCGTCAACCGGACCCCGCGATCGCCGAGGCTGTGTACCAATGGGCATCGGGCGCCAGTCTCGTGCAGGTCATGCGCACCGCCGATATCACCGCGGGGGACTTTGTGCGCTGGATGCGACAGGTCATCGATCTCCTTGGACAGGTCGCACAGGCAGTTCCCGCAGATCACGCACTCCGAAGTACGGCCTCAGCGGCTGTTGATGCACTGAATCGCGGGGTCATTGCCTACTCCTCGACCTGATCGCAGGCTTTCACGAGGTCATCCCACTGCTTGGTGACACCCCAATCCCGCGCAATGCGAGACGCCTGAGCGCTAGACATTGGCCGGGAAACAGTGGCGTCAATGGGTACATCAGTGCGAGCAGTGGCCACCCTCTGCGCTGCCGAGAGATAGTCGCGAGCATCAAGTAGCAGCTTGGCAAGTCTGGGAGTCATGGGCTTGCCTGCTCCGGCCTTCGCGGCTGCGAGCACTCCATCGATGGAGTCAAACGCCGACAGCAGCGCGACTGCCGTTTTGGCACCGATTCCCGAGACACCCGGCATGCCATCAGAAGGATCGCCGCGCAGTACTGCGAGATCCACATACTGATCAGCCCGTACGTCGAAGCGTTCGATGACTCCCTGGCGGTCCAAGAGGGGCCATTTCTCCATACCGCCATTGATGGCGAGGTGCACACGGACTGAGTCGGAAACAACCTGTACGAGATCGCGGTCTCCTGAGACAACGATGGATGGATGCGTCCTGGCGACGGTCGCCACCACGTCGTCAGCCTCGAAGCCCTGATGCCCCAGCACCGGCACTCCGCCCGCGGTGAGAAGGTCGGAAATAGCCTGGGACTGCGGACCCAAGGTCTCGGGTTGAGCTGACTCGCCCTCCGCCTCATCGTCTTCGGCCACGCGGTGCAGTTTGTAGGACGGAAGCAGATCGACCCGCCATTGTGGTCGCCAGTCGTCGTCCCAGGCAGCCACAATGTTTGGGACTCCATGGTGACGGACCAACCGGGTGATGGTGGACAGAAACCCACGTACGGCGTTGTTCGGATAACCGTCCGGAGCGGTCATGGATTCCGGCAAGGCATGAAAGGACCGGTAGTACAAAGACGCGGAATCCAGCACAAGAATCATGACCCCAGTCTCACAGGTCCGGGAGGCGAGGACACCTAGACTTGTCCTGTGATGGACTTTTCCTCTCGCCTCGATCAGGCCCGGGTACTCGCTCACAAAGAAGGCTTGGACGCATTACTGATCACTCCGGGGCCGGACCTCAGATACCTCGTCGGCTATGACGCAGTTCCGCTTGAGCGACTCACCTGTCTCGTCATTCCCTCCAGCGACGAGCCCTTCCTCGTTGTGCCGGAGCTCGAGCGACTTGCTGCCCAGGCAAGTCCTGCCGGAGCTCTAGGCCTCGCGCTTCTCACGTGGAACGAGACCGACGATCCCTATGCGCTAGTGGCCAAGAGCCTGGGGACGTCATCAACTGTGGGTCTGGACAACCACATGTGGGCGGAGAAGGTGCTGGCACTCCGCGCTGCCATGCCCCATGCAGAACAACGACTCGCGGAGCCCGTGGTCGGAGCGATGCGGATGCGCAAGGACGCGGGGGAGGTGGCAGCTCTTCGCGAGGCTGGAGCGGCGATTGACCACGTGCACTCGCGTGTCCCGGAAATCTTGCGAGCCGGCATCACGGAAGCACAGGCAGGGCAGCTCATCGGTGACGCCATCCTGCAGGCCGGTCATGTGCGCGTGGACTTCATCATTGTGGCCAGCGGTCCCAATGGTGCCAGTCCGCACCATGAGGTGTCAGATCGAGTGATGCAGCTAGGCGATTGCGTAGTTGTCGACATTGGCGGCACCATGCCAAGTGGGTATCGAAGTGACTGCACTCGCACGTACGTGCTGGGGAAGGCTCCCGATTCTTTCGTTGATTCCTACACACGTCTCCAGGAATCTCAGACGGCGGCATCCCTGCATGCGCGTCCGGGGGTGTCGTGCGAGAGCGTCGATGCCGCCGCCCGTGATGTGCTGACTCGCAATGGTTTGGGGGAACTGTTCGTCCATCGCACCGGGCACGGTATCGGCTTGGAAACCCATGAGGCGCCGTACATGGTGTCGGGCAATTCGCTGATTCTCGAGCCAGGTATGGCGTTCTCGATCGAACCTGGCTTCTACCTCGAGGGGCACTACGGGGCTCGAATTGAGGACATCGTCATCGTGACCGAGACGGGCGCAGAATCGGTAAATCACCAGCCTCGCGAACTCATCGCCTGCGTATGACGCCAGAGTCTGTCCTGTACGTCAATGGACGGTTCTTGACCGGATTCGTAACTGGAGCTCCTGTCTTTTCGGATTCCCTGCTTGTGACAGGCGAGACAATCCAATGGACAGGGCCGCGGCATGAGGCTCCCTCAACGAATCGCACATGCGATCTTCACGGACACCTCGTGACCCCGGGATTCGTCGATGCTCACGTCCACGCCACCAGTACCGGTCTCGCATTAGCTGGGTTGGATCTCACGGACGTACGCTCCCGGGAAGAACTTCTGTCGTCATTGAGGTCCGCTGCTGCGCGTGATTCGGACAGCGTGCTGATCGGGCATGGTTGGGATGAGACCACCTGGGCTCGTCAGGAGATCCCCACCCGGACAGAGATCGACGACGCTGTAGGGCATCGGTTGGTGTACCTCTCGCGGATTGACGTCCATTCGGCTCTCGCCAGCAGCGCACTCATCAGAGTTGCACCCCAGGCCATAACGAGCGAGGGCTACGACCCCTCTGGTGCGCTCACACGTGCAGCCCACCATCGTGTTCGGGAAGTTGCTTTAGCCAGCATCACCCCACGTCAACGATCAGATGCGCAGATGGCGTTTCTCACAGTGGCTGCCCACAACGGCATTGTTTCGGTTCACGAAATGGCCGGGCCGGGCATTTCCAGCCAGAGTGACGTGGAGTCACTGCTCACCCTGGCCTCCCGTGGCATGACGCCCAAAGTCTTCGGCTATTGGGGTGAGTTAGCCCGCTCGGGTGGGATACAGGTGGCCCGCGAGATCGGTGCGCGCGGTGTCGCTGGTGACCTGTTTATTGATGGGGCTATCGGCTCCCACACTGCTTGCCTGCATTCGCCGTACGTCGATGATCCGCTCACCTCAGGAGCGACATACCTGACCCATGTCGATGTGGCCGATCACGTCATAGCTGCCACTCAGGCGGGTCTGCAGGCTGGATTCCATGTCATCGGAGATGCCGCGTGCACATCGGTGATCGACGGATATCTCGTTGCCGAGAAGACTCTCGGAACGGATGCCATTCGGCACGCGCGTCATCGTCTCGAACACGCTGAAATGCTGTCTGATCGAGATATCGACGTGATGCAACGACTGAACATCTCTGCGAGCATGCAACCGGTCTTCGATGCACTCTGGGGAGATCCTGGTGGCATGTACGAACAGCGACTGGGGGCGCCACGCTCGGGCAACATGAATCGGCTACGCGACATTGATCAGGCCGGTGTGCCATTGGTCTTCGGCTCGGACTCACCTGTTACCCGGTTGGGACCATGGGGCGCAATTTCTGCTGCCGTTAACCATCATCAACCCACGCAGCGCCTCAGTCTCCAGCGCGCATGTGAATCTCACACCCAAGCTGGATGGCGATCCGTCGGCGTTGATGATGCTGGCGTCTTGCATCCGGGTTACCAAGCCCACTTCGCTGTGTGGGATGTTTCAAGCTTGGATCAGGCAATACATCTGGATGACATCGCGTCGGTCACAACCGTTGTTTCCGGGACAGTTGTCCACGACACGGGTCTTGTCTCGTTATGACCGGCTCGCCATTGCTTCCACGCTGGTACGCACTTCTGTCGGCCATCGGGGGCGGTGTGTGCCTATGGGCGGCTTTTGCCCCTGCCTCCATCGGTGTTCTTGTCATCCCTGGGGCGGCGCTTGTCTCTGCGTCGTGCTGGCGTGCGAGTGTCAGGAGGGGTCTTCTCACGGGATTCGTCGCAGGCCTTGCCTTTTTTGTTCCCCTGCTCAACTGGTTGCACATCATCGGTTCAGATGCGTGGCTTCTGCTCTCTGCATTCTGCGCCTGCTGGTTCGCTTTGATGGGTGCGGGCATCTCGCTTGTCACGCGATTGCGCTGCGCTACCGTATGGGTGCCATGTGTCTGGGTCCTACAAGAGGCGCTTCGGGGGAGCGTGCCCTGGGGTGGCTTTCCTTGGGGAAGTGTCTCCTTCGCCGCGACTGGGTCTCCCGTACTTGCGTGGTCTCCCTGGGTCAGCAGCACAGGGGTGACCTGGCTGGCAGTGTTCGCTGGCTCCGCGGTGGTTACGGTTATCCCACGCCCCTGGCCGCGGCGAAACGCTGCATGGATTGCGGGGGCGCTGCTCGTAATCGTGGGTGGGTTAACTTTGCCGACACTTCCCGCGAGCAAAAGTTCCGGTGCTGTGGTCGGTGTCATTCAGGGCGGAACACCTCAGCTGGGAATGGGTGCCATGGATGTGCGGCGTGCCGTGCTCGACAACCATGTCTCGCAAACACTTGCCCTTGCCGCCGCGGTCAAGAGTGGCAAAGAAGCTCAGCCTGACCTTGTCGTGTGGCCCGAGAACGCGTCAGACTTGGACCCCTTTCAGGATGCATCAGCGGCGACCGCGATAAGGGCCGCCGCTCGTGCAATCTCTGCCCCCATTCTGGTGGGTGCAATCGTGTACCCACCCACAGATCCACAGGGTCTCTGGAACTCTGGCATCTTGTGGGATCCTGTGCGTGGCCCTGGGCAGCGATACGTGAAGACGCATCCCGTTCCGTTCGGTGAATACATCCCTCTGCGCTCACTCATTTCGCGAGTGGTGGGTCGATTTGATCGGATACCTCGCGACTTCCGCGCGGGAGATTCACCGGGGATCTTCACACTCGGGGGGCTTACCTTCGGAGATGCCATCTGTTTCGAGGTTGCTTACACGAATGTCATGCACGATTTGATCAACGGGGGAGCAGACTTCCTCACGGTTCAGACCAACAACGCGACTTACGGCGACACCGCTCAGCCAGATCAGCAGTTCGCTATCGAAAGGATGCGGGCCCGTGAGTTGGGGCGAACCTTGGTCGTGGCCGCGACCACAGGCATCTCCGGATTCATTGATGCCTCGGGTGGGGTTCAACAGAGCTTGGAGCAAGATTCCGTGGGGTACTTGGTTCAACACGTCACAACATCCCAGTCACCTCCACCGGGCGTACGTTTTGGAACAGTGATCTCTGCGACCCTGTGCAGTGTTGCTTTGATCGCCATCGTGGTGGCCGTGATCACACGGCGTAGGCGTCGTTTGCCCATGGTCATCGCTTAGGCTTAGTCGGTGATCAACGACCTGGGGAAAATCCTCGTCATCATCCCGACCTACAACGAGCGGGATGCGCTTCCTCTGATCATCGCTCGAGTTCGAGCAAGTGTGCCCGAAGCAGACATTCTCGTGGCAGATGACAATTCCCCAGATGGCACGGGCGCCATCGCCGATCAATTGGCCGCCGGCGACGATCACGTCAAGGTGATGCACCGTCTCGGCAAAGAGGGACTTGGGGCCGCGTATCTCGCTGGGTTCGCGTGGGCGTTGCAAGAAGGTTACGACGTTGTTTGCGAAATGGATGCAGACGGCTCACACCAACCGGAGCAGCTTCCACGACTGCTCGAAGCACTACACACGTCTGATCTCGTGCTCGGGTCACGATGGGTCGCTGGTGGCGCTACTGAGAACTGGCCTAAGAGCCGACAGATGATCTCCCGTGGTGGCTCTTTCTATACGCGCGTGATGCTTGGCGTTCCACTTCGGGATGTCACTGGGGGCTACCGAGCATTCCGTGCTGACACTCTGCGTGCCTTGGACCTCCACGAAGTTGCATCGCAGGGGTACTGCTTCCAGATCGACCTGGCGTGGCGGGCCCTTCAGCGCGGCCTACGTGTGACTGAGGTTCCCATCACGTTTGTGGAACGCACCGTCGGCAGCAGCAAGATGAGCCGCAAGATTGTGGTCGAGGCCCTGTGG
>JBAWXR010000007.1:0-25125 GCA_037143955.1 Actinomycetes bacterium | reverse complement strand
TGGTCGACGCCATGCTCTGGCAGTCGGGTGCTTTCCGTGAGAACCAGGACGTCAATGACCGTGTCATGGACTCCATGGACCTCGAGCGTGAGAAGGGCATCACGATCCTCGCCAAGAACACCTCGGTTCGCTACATGGGCGCCGCGGCCCCCGAAGGTGGTCTGACCTTCAACATCATCGACACCCCCGGCCACGCAGACTTCGGCGGCGAGGTCGAGCGCGGGCTCGAGATGGTCGACGGCGTCGTCCTCCTCGTAGATGCGTCCGAGGGCCCGTTGCCGCAGACTCGTTTCGTACTTCGCAAGGCGCTGCAGAAGCACCTGCCCGTCGTGCTCGTCATCAACAAGGTCGACCGCCCCGACTCGCGCATCGGCGAGGTGGTCGACGAGACCTATGAGCTCTTCTTGGACCTCGACGCCACTGAGGAGCAGATCGACTTTCCGATCGTCTACACCAGCGCCAAGGCTGGTCGCGCGTCACTTGAGCGTCCCGCCGACGGCGGCATGCCAAAAGAAGAGGACCTCGAACCACTCTTCCGCACTCTCATCGACACCATCCCCGCACCGATCTTCGATCCTGAGAAGCCGCTGCAGGCCCACGTCACCAACCTCGATGCCTCTCCCTATCTTGGTCGTCTTGCGCTGTGCCGCGTGCGGCAGGGCACGATCAAGAAGGGCCAGCAGGTCATGTGGATGCGCGCGGACGGTACGTCCGAGCGAGTCAAGATCGTCGAGCTGCTCATGACCGACGCGCTTGAGCGCGTACCGGTGGCCGAAGCAGGGCCCGGCGACATCATCGCTGTCGCGGGTATTCCTGAGATCACCATCGGTGAGACGTTGGCCGACCTCGAGAACCCCATCGCACTTCCCGTCATCACTGTCGACGAACCGTCGATCTCGATGACTATCGGCATCAACACGTCGCCGCTCGCTGGTCGCAGTGGTGGCACCAAGCTCACCGCCAATCAGGTCAAGTCTCGCCTGGAGACTGAGCTCGTCGGCAACGTGTCCATTCGCATGCTTCCCACCGAGCGCCCCGATACGTGGGAGGTGCAGGGTCGAGGCGAACTTCAGCTCGCGATTCTCGTAGAAATGATGAAGCGCGAAGGCTTCGAGCTCACCGTCGGCAAGCCGCAGGTCGTTACCCGCATGATCGACGGAAAGCTGCACGAGCCGGTCGAGCGACTCAACATCGACATCCCCGAGGACTACCTGGGCGTCGTCACCCAGCTGATGGCTTTGCGCAAGGGCCGCATGGAGCAGATGGTCAACCACGGCACCGGCTGGGTCCGCATGGACTACCTCGTACCGGCTCGCGGTCTCATTGGCTTCCGCACTGAGTGCCTCACCGAGACGCGCGGTACCGGCCTGCTGCACCACGTGTTCGATCGCTACGAGCCCTGGTACGGCGAACTCCGTACTCGTCCCACTGGCTCACTGGTCGCCGACCGCACCGGAGCCACCACTGGCTTCGCACTGGCCAACCTTCAGGACCGCGGCACGATGTTTGTTGGTCCTGGCACCGAGGTGTACGAGGGCATGATCGTCGGCGAGAACTCGCGCACCGAGGACATGGACATCAACCCCACCAAGGAGAAGAAGCTCACCAACATGCGGGCCTCCTCAGGCGACATCCTGGTACCTCTTATTCCACACAAGCAGCTCTCCCTCGAGCAGGCTCTGGAGTTCTGCCGCGAGGACGAGTGCGTCGAGGTCGCCCCCAATGCCGTGCGCATGCGCAAGGTGATCCTCACCGCCACCGACCGCGTCAAGGCAGGCCGCAAGAAGGGCTGAGCACGCCCGACCGTTACGAATCCGTGACAGTTGCCTCGCGCGTCGCCGTTCGAGTTACCGAGGAGTCACATCTGACGTAGTCTTCGCCGATCGTGTCCGGCCAGTGCCCGGACGCCCCAGCCGGAATATCCGGGTGGGTAAGGCTAAGGCGGGTGCCGGTGAGCGCGACTTCGGTTGATGCGCAGGTCCTCGAGCCCGTGGGGTCTCCAGAGCTTGCCATCGCCGGTCGATCCCTGCGCCAGATCGTGTGGCGCCGGGTCCGCCGCGACAAGGTGGCGATGACCTGCCTCGTCATCCTGATCGCCCTCTATCTCGTCGCGATTTTTGCACCTCTTATATGCAACATCGTGGGCGTCGACCCGTACTCCTTTGATTCGGCCTCCATCAGCGACAGCGGTGGGGGACCCAACGGTGCCTGGGGCGGCATCAGCGTGGACCATCCGCTGGGCGTGGAGTGGGGGACGGGACGCGACATCTTCGCCCAGCTGCTGTTCGGTCTTCGCATCACCTTGCTGATCGCCACAAGCGCAACCATCCTCGCGGTCATCTTCGGCACTGTCATCGGGATCATCTCCGGCTACGCAAGGGGCAAGACGGATGCGGTGATCGGTCGCATCATGGATGTCATCCTCGCGTTCCCATTCCTGCTCATCATTCTCGCGCTGTCGGGCGTGCTCACCCAGCGCCTGACGCAGTTGGGAGTGCCCGAGGGAAATGCCTCACGCATTCTTTACCTCATCATCGTTCTCAGCGTCTTCGGTTGGCCCTACCTCGCACGCATCGTGCGTGGTCAGGTACTGAGCATGCGGGAGCGTGAATTTGTCGAAGCCGCAGTGGCGATGGGTGCTGGCACTCCGCGGATCCTGTTTAAGGAAATCCTGCCGAACCTGTGGGCGCCGATCCTTGTCTACGCGACCCTCACGCTGCCGAGTTATGTCGCCACCGAGGCGGTGCTCTCGTTCCTTGGCGTAGGCGTCCTTCCTCCCGAAACCTCGTTCGGCGCGATGCTGGCCGCCTCGGTGAGTTACTTCAATGTGGTGCCGTCATACCTGTTCATCCCCGGCACCGTGCTCGTGGTGCTCGTGGTCACGTTCAACCTCGTGGGCGACGCCGTGCGCGACGCGCTTGACCCACGGGTCCGGCGGTAAAGATGAGCCGCCCCTACACACTTCCGGAGCGACATGCGATGTCGACCGGCAAGGCACGCCGAGGTCGTCTCGGCATGACGAATGGAGGAAAGATGGGCATGGCTAAGAAGGGCGTCGGGATTGTCATCCTGGGCGCCACCGCTGCTCTGGTGCTGTCCGCCTGCGGCGGTTCGAGCAGCAGCAGCTCCGGAGGTGGGGACGCTCAAAAGGGCGGCACCATCTACTACCTCACAAATGCTGAGCAGTTCGACCAGATCGATCCGCAGCGCATCTACACAGGCGAGGACCTCGCGTTCTTCAACGGCACGATCTACCGGACTCTGACGGCCTACAACTTCTCGGCCGATCCCAAGGAAGGCACGGCCATCGTGCCCGATCTTGCGACCGATACGGGAACGGCGACCAACGGTGCCAAGACGTGGGCGTTCACGATTCGCGATGGAGCCACCTTCCAGGACGGATCTCCCATCACGTGCGCCGATGTGAAGTACGGAACCTCACGTACCTTCGCCACCGACGTCATCACGGGCGGCCCGACCTACGCCATCTCGATGCTGGACATTCCGGACGATCCCGCAGGCGGCTCGGCCTACAAGGGCCCGTACGCCAAGACCGGTCAGGACCTGTACGACAAGGCCGTGACCTGCTCGGCAGACAACAAGACGATCACGTTCAACCTCAAGCGTCCGGTGCCGGACTTCAACTACACGGTCACGCTGACCGCCTTCGCTCCGGTTCCGCAGGCCGCGGACACCGGCGAGAAGTACGGCGACGCACCAGTGTCATCCGGCCCTTACATGATCCAGTCGAACCAGACCGGCAAGGGCGGCAAAATGGTCATGGTCCGCAATCCCAAGTGGGACGCGGCTTCGGACACCTACCGTGGCGCCTTCCCAGACACGTGGGAAGTCGACTATGGCATCGACCCGAAGGTCATCGATCAGCGCGTCATGCAGAGCTCGGGCAATGACACAACGGCGATCAACCTCACCATTCAGCCCGAGCAACTGGGTGTGGTGTTCTCCAGCCCGACGACCGCGCAGGCACAGTACGAGGGCCGTGCGATCAGCGCACTCGATCCCTACGTGCGCTACTTCGCCATCAACACGGTGAAGGTGCCTGATCAGAAGGTTCGCGAGGCCATCGCCGTGGCGATCGACCGCGCAGCCCTGCTCAAGAACGCCGGCGGCGACTTTGCCGGCGTGCTCGCCGACGGTGTCATCAAGCCCAATGAGGGCCTTGACTACGCGCCGACCGGCATGTGGGACACGATGTTCGGGCAGAAGATCCCGGACACCGGAGACCCCGAGCTGGCGAAGAAGCTGATTGCTGAGTCCGGTAAGCCGGCTCCGGTCATCACCTTCGACTACCCGCAGACCCCGACGAATGACAAGGCTGCCGCGATCATCGTGGCCTCACTCGGCAAGGCGGGCATCGAAGCCAAGCCGAACCCGATTGAGCCCGGCCAGTACTACTCGACGGTGTTCGACCCGGAGAAGGCTCACGAGTTGATCAACGCAGGCTGGGCGCCCGACTGGCCCAACGCCTCGACGATCATCCCCGAGTTGTTCACCCCGTCGGGCGGCTTCAACCTGTCGGAGTACGACAACAAGGAGTTCAACGCAGCGTCTGACGCGGCGAAGATCGAAGTCGATCGTGCCAAGCAGGCTGTCATGTGGCAGGACCTGAACAAGAAGGCCATGCAGGACGTTGTGGCAGTGCCGACTCGTTTCGGTCTGTCGCAGCGTATGGCCGGCACTCAGGTCGGCCAGATCTACCTCTGGCCGGCATACGGCTCATGGCCGTACGCCCAGATGTTCGTCAAGAAGTAGCACGAACAGTTGGGGGCAGGCGCGTGAGCGCCTGCCCCCAACGCACCACCTTGTGACACACGACCGAATTCACCAAGACATCACCTGCGCGTGAGAGGAGGACACCGTGACCGCCTATGTCATCAGACGCATCGGCATCATGCTTCTCCTCCTGCTCCTGCTTACCCTCGTGGTCTTCGTCCTCTTCAATCTCCTGCCGGGTGATCCGGCTCGCCTGTACTGCGGCAAGGTGTGCACGCCCGACGGCATCATCGCGATCCGGCACAAGATCGGTCTCGATCAGCCCGTGATCCAGCAGTACTGGGAGTTCTTGCGCGGACTCTTCGTCGGCCGCACTTTCGCCCCGACATCGCCAGACCCCATTGAGTGCCATGCGCCCTGTTTGGGTTACTCGTTCCAGCGGCGCGAGGAGGTGCTGCCGCTCATCCTGCGCGCGCTGCCCGTCACCATCTGGCTCGCCCTCGGCGCCTTCGTCCTGTGGATCGCCGCCGGGATCTCGCTTGGCATCTATGCCGCACTGCGACGTGGTCGGTGGCAGGACAAGACCGTCACCGGGATTTCCCTCATCGGTTACTCGCTGCCGTCCTTCTTCTTGGGACTGCTGGCGATCTTCTTCATCATCCTGCGCTTCCAGCTGCTGCCATTCCCGTCCTACATCTCGCCGCTTGAAAACCCAGTGCAGTTCCTTCAGACGATGATCCTTCCGTGGATCGTGCTGGCGATTTTGTATGCCGCGTTCTATATGCGACTCACGCGCAACCAGATGCTTGAAGTGCTCGGCGAGGACTACATCCGCACTGCCCGTGCCAAGGGTTTGCCCGAACGCAAGGTCATCGGAAAACACGCACTTCGCGCGGGGCTCACTCCGATCGTCACCGCAGCCGGTCTCGACCTTGCCGGTCTGCTCGGCGGCGCGATCATCACGGAGGCCATCTTCAGTCTGCCGGGCATGGGGTCCCTGGCGATCGATTCGGTGCTCAAGTCCGATCTACCGGTCATCGTCGGAATCACCCTTGTCTCCGCTGTGTTCATCATTGTCGCGAATCTGGTCGTCGATTTGCTTTACGCGGTCATCGATCCGAGAGTGCGGCTGTCATGACCCTTCTTCAGGTGCGCGACCTCAGCGTCACATTCCCGACCGAAGATGGCCGCGTTCAGGCTGTCGATAAAGTGTCGTTCTCCATTGAGCGCGGGCGCACATTGGCCGTCGTCGGAGAATCAGGGTCGGGCAAGAGCGTCACGTCACAGGCAATCATGGGTCTCATCGATCGCCAGTCAGCGGAAATCTCCGGTGAGATTTTGTTTGATGGGCACGACCTCGTCTCCGCATCTGACAAGGAGTTGCGCGGCCTGCGTGGCCTGCGGATGTCGATGATCTTCCAAGATCCGCTGTCGAGCCTGCACCCGTTCTATCGCATCGGTGCGCAGCTTGTCGAAGCTGTGCAGGTGCATCACAAGGTGTCCAAGGCGGATGCGCGTGTGCGCGCAATCGACATGCTGACCAAGGTGGGCATCCCCGCCCCGGAGAAGCGTGTCGACGATTTTCCCCATCAACTTTCCGGTGGCATGCGGCAGCGGGTGATGATCGCCATGGCGCTCATCAACGACCCTGAGCTCCTCATCGCTGATGAACCCACGACCGCGCTCGACGTCACGGTGCAGGCTCAGATCCTCACTCTCATCAGCGAATTGCAGGACCAACTGGGCATGGCCGTCATCCTCATCACCCACGATCTCGGAGTCGTTGCCGAAGTCGCTGACGAGGTCGCCGTGATGTACGGCGGCCGAGTCGTGGAGACCGGCGGACTGAATGACGTCTTCCTGCAGCCGCAGATGCCTTACACACTCGGACTGTTGTCATCAGTCCCGCGACTGACGCACGATGTGGCAGGTCGCGTTGATCCCATACCTGGCAACCCTCCCTCGCCCATCAATCTGCCGGCCGGGTGCGTGTTCTGTCCACGTTGTGCGTATTCGGATCGCGTTTCGGGCGACCTCTGCCAAAAGACTCGCCCAGAACTCCTCGAGTTCTCCCCGGGCCACCTCGTTCGCTGCCACCTTGACGCCCCTCAACGTCAGGCCATCTCCGCATCCGTTCTGGCCCAACTGGCAGGGGGGCAGTGATGGACGACGTTGTTCTCAAGGTCGACGACGTACGCAAGTACTTCGAGGTGCGCTCTGCGGGTCTACTCCGCCGCACCACGGGCCAGGTCAAAGCGGTCGACGGTGTGAGCTTTGAAGTCAAGGTGGGCGAAACCTTGGGCTTGGTGGGCGAGAGCGGGTGCGGCAAGTCGACCATGGGTCGCACGGCTCTGCGTTTGTTGGAGCCGACCAGTGGTCGCATCGAACTCGACGGTCAAGACATCACACATCTGTCCAAGCGGGAGCTGGTGCCGTTGCGACGCAAGGCACAGATGATTTTTCAGGATCCGTACAGCTCGCTCAATCCGCGTCACACGGTCGGTTCGATCATCTCCGCACCCTTTGCGGTGCAGGGCGTCACCCCACCGGGGGGAGTGCGTAACGCAGTCGAAGAACTCATGGCACGTGTGGGACTCAACCCCGAGCACTACAACCGCTACCCGAACGAATTCAGCGGCGGGCAACGTCAGCGCATCGGTATCGCTCGTGCCATCGCGCTGCGCCCCAAGGTCATTGTGTGTGACGAACCAGTGTCGGCCCTTGACGTATCTATTCAGGCTCAGGTCATCAACCTCCTCAAAGATCTGCAGGAGGAGTTCGGCATCGCCTACGTCTTCGTGGCGCACGATCTGTCGGTTGTCCGACAAATCTCCCATCGCGTTGCCGTCATGTACCTAGGACACATCGTCGAGATGGCCAGCCGAGACGATGTCTTTTCGCATCCGCTGCACCCGTATACGCACGCACTTCTGTCGGCCGTGCCCATTCCTGACCCGCGCGTTCAGGGATCCCGCGAACGGATCATCCTCAGTGGCGACCTACCTAGCCCGATCAATCCGCCGAGCGGCTGTGTATTCCATACGCGATGCTTCCAGGCGCAGGATCGCTGTCGCACCGAGGTCCCTGCTCTCGTGGAGCACAGCTCAGGTCACGCGGTGGCGTGCCACTTCCCGATCTCTGGGAAGGTCACCGGCCTGGTCATCGGCCCCGACCCGGGTCTCACACCGCAGCCGACACCGGCCATCGGAGTGCCGAGCGAACTCATTGCCGACCTTGGCGAGGTCTCGATGGATGAGATCGGAGCCATCGACCTTGGTCGCGGCGGCGCTAGCGGCACCGGCGCAAGCGACTAGTTCTGTTGGTTCTCCGCTGTTGTTGACAGTGCATCGCGCAGGAATGCAACTTCCAATCGCAAGAGGTTCTCAGCCACCGACAGTTGAGGCGTCATGTGAGTCACCCCGCTGAGTGGAAGAAAGCCGTGTACGCGACCTGCTCCAAGCAGTGCGGTGGACAAGCGCAGTGAATGCGATGCGAGCACGTTGTCGTCGGCGAGGCCGTGAATGATCAGGAGCGGACGGGTCAACGACTCTGCGCGTTCAATGAGTGAGGTTGCGCGATACGCCTCCGGGCTGTCCTGCGGTGTGCCGAGGTAGCGCTCGCTGTAAGCGGTGTCGTACAACGCCCAGTCGGTGACGGGAGCACCTGCAACTCCAGCATGAAACACGTCGGGTCGATCCAGCACGGCAAGGGCGGCGAGGTATCCGCCGAAGGACCATCCCGTGATGCCGACGCGCGTGAGGTCGAGGTCTGGGTTGAGCGCGGCGAGCGCGTGAAGTCCGTCGACCTGATCCTGCAGGATCACGGCGGCGAGATCGTGCTCGAGTTCAAACTCCCATGCCGGACCGCGCCCGGGTGTACCGGCACCGTCGACAATCACGACGGCGAAACCTTGATCGGCGAGCCACTGGTCGGCTGAGAAGGCGCCGAGCGCGTAACGCACGCGCGCGGCGTGCGGACCACCGTAGGGAGCCATGATCACGGGGAGTTGTGTCCCCGCCACGTGTCCCGTCGGCATGAGAAGCGCAGCCTGAAGGGCGCGTTCGCCAACGGTGATGAACTCGACGCGCGTCTGGACACACGGCTGTTCGGTATGAGAGTCGATAGACGCTGTGAAAGTCGATGTCCGCGCTTCATAGGTTGTCGCATGTGTGGCGTCGGTGTGCACCAGAACCATGCCACCGGACCCGGCTATCGCGGCGTTGATGCTCGGTCCGCTGGTGATCCACGAAAACTCTCCGGTCCACGAGACAGAGGCAAGGTGCGATTCACGAGGGTCAGCGCTCGCCGAGACGAGTACGTGCTCGGCGGTAGCGTCGAGCACTGAGTCGATGTTGACACCGGCAGGCGTCAATCGTTGTCCGTCAATCACAAGCCCGAATGCATCGTCAAAAGCAACAATCTCCAGGACCTGCCCGGAAGGGCCTGCGCACGGAACACCGCCCTGCATGGTGATCCATGGTGTTGTGACGCGTTCACGTCGGTCGCGAATCTGTGAGCCGCTGATCAACAGAATCTCTTGGCGAGTTTGATCGCGGCTGAGCACGCTGACCACGGCATCGCTGCCGTTCGACGGCTCGACGGTGGCGAGGTAGGGGAAACGGTCACGATCCCACTCGATTTCCGTGCGTGTTCCATCAGGCGCTATGTGAAAGAGCCGTGCGATGGGATTCGCGTCACCCGCAGCGGGGTAGCGATGCGGACGAGGCTCGCGCTGCGGGTGCGCGGGGTCGGCAATCCAGTGAATGGTGACGGGTGATTCGTCGACGAATTCCGCCAGCACCGCACTGCTATCGGCAAGCCACCAGCAGCCTCGCGTGCGATCGAGTTCTTCTGCGGCAACGAAGTCCGCCAGACCCCAACTGTGATCGTCAGAGTCCGATGACGCGAGCAGAGTGGGTTCACTTGCACCTATGTCCACGAGATAGAGGGAGCCGTTGCACACGTATGAGACGCGACGACCATCCGGAGACATGCGGGGATCCACTACAGGACCGGGGTGCGGCAACTCGCGGGCCGTCGCGCCGGGTGCGACGAGGTCAATGACATAGGGCACACCGTCGACGACGAACACCGCGGCGCTGACGGAATCGTCCGTGCTGTGCGTGGTGATGCCGGACGTGGTCTCCCGCAATCGCTCACGTCGCGCCTGCTCAGCGGCGGGCAGGTCGGCGCCGCTGGTGACCTCGCGGCCGTCGACCACGAGGCGCTCGCCCGTCGACGTCAGGACCCACAGGCTGCCGATGACGTCTCGTCCGGAAGAACTGCGAATAAAGACGACTCGTGATCCGTCGGGTGAGATGCGGAAGGCTCGAGGCAGCCCCAGGCGAAAGCGATGCGTGGCCGCTTGCTGCCGTGGGAAGTCATCCTCGACCAGGGCGGGGGCTGTGGATCCGGGGGTCATGCCCTGATCGTGCCGCATCGGCCATGCCCCTGCACCGCTAGCCTGTGCCTCATGGACCGACGCCTTCTGCTCGTGCATGCGCATCCCGATGACGAGTCCATCGCGACCGGCGCGACCATGGCGATGTACGCCGCTCAGGGCGTCGGCGTCACCCTTGTCACATGCACGCGAGGCGAGGAAGGCGAAGTCATCGTCAGCGACCTCGCACACCTTGCTGCCACCCATCAGGACGAGCTTGGCTCACACCGCGAGCAGGAGCTCGCAGTGGCGATGGTCGAGTTGGGTGTCACCGACCATCGCTTCCTCGGCGGTGCTGGTCGCTTCCGTGACTCTGGCATGGTGGGCACCCCACCCAACGAACGTGCCGATTGCTTCTGGAGAGCGGATCTTCTGGAAGCCGCAATCGAATTGGTCAAGATCATTCGCGAGGTTCGTCCGCAGGTCGCCATCACGTATGACGACTTTGGCTCCTATGGCCACCCGGATCACATTCAGGCTCATCGGGTCACGCACTACGCGGTTGACCTCGCCGCAAACCAAACGTTCCGCCGAGATCTTGGCGAGCCGTGGAATGTGCAGAAGATCTACTGGACAGCCTTCCCCAAGAGCGTGATGCGTGCAGGCATCGAGGCCATGAAGGCCATGGGCGAGGAGAGTGAGTTCGCCGCCATGGATCCTGACGACATCCCCTTCGCCTGCGATGACGAACTCATCACGACGCAGATCAACGCGGCCGAGTACCTGCCCAAGAAGATGGCAGCATTGCGCGCTCACGCCACCCAGGTGAATGTTGACGGTGGATTCTTTGCTCTCGCGGACAACGTGGGTGCTGAGGCCTTTGGCACCGAGTATTACCGCCTCGCACGAAGCTCGGCGCCGTATGACAGTGGCTCACGCGAGACAGATCTCTTTGCCGGGGTCACCTCGTGAAGGTCAACCGTCCGGAGTTCCGCAATCCCTGGCATTGGGCTCGTGTCCTCGCCCTGCTCATCACCGGCGCGATCATCGGCTGCCTGGGCGCTTTCGTGCAGGAGGAAACCATCACGCTGGAAGTCCGCTGGGGATCACTGATGATCCCGTGGGGCATGCTGCTCGTCTGGGCCGCGCTCATATCGACTATCCGAGCCGGTGCCTGGGGCACTCGCTCGCGCATGGGAGCGTGGGCGATCCTCATCGGCTGGCTCGTGGCGACCATCACTTTCTCAGCCGAGAATGCCTCGGGTGCGTTGGTGATCACCAGCGGAGTGCGTGAGGCCGTCTACGTCATCGGCGGCGTCATTCTTGGTGCCTTCGCCGCGACATTGCCAGTGCATAAGGTCGTCATCGACCCGACCGCCCCCGTCAACTAGCGCAGCTAAACCCGGGCCGCCTGCGCGCGGCGCTGCCGTTCATTGCTTACCATCAAGGGCTAGGGGCCTTCGCCCTTGGCGAGAGGGGCGATCGTGCAGTGCGTGCGGGAAGCGGCGTGAAGCCCCGCTACGTCCTCATCGCCGTTGGTGCACTTGTCCTCATCCTCCTGGCCATGGCCGTGTCCCGCTACGTCTCCTCTGGTGACCATGCTCGCCCCGGAAGCTCTGTACAAGGCGTCGACATCGGTGGCATGACCCGCGAGGAAGCCACCGCGGCCGTCGAGTCAGGACTCGCGAGCATGGCCACCAAGCGAATCCGGGTTCGTCTGCCCAACCACATCGCCACGATCAAGCCGGCCGAAGCCGGGCTCACGATTGATGCAGCCGCCTCCGTGGCACCAGCGTTCGGGCGAACCCTGAATCCGCTCGCACTTCTGGGTGGCGTCGCGGGTAGCAATGACTACCCGGCGGTGGTCAAGGTCGATGAGTCTTCTCTCGAAAAGCAGGTTGCGGGGATAGCGGACAACGTTGACACACCTGCAGTGGATGCATCAATCGACATCACCGGTACACGCGTCGCACTGACTCCTGCGCGCCCGGGCACTGCTGTGGATCGCAAATCAACGGCGGCGGCCATCGTGGCGGCACTTCTCAAACCGCGTACACCCGTCGATGCTGTGATCACAGAAAGTGCGCCAAGCATTAGTACTGCCGATGCCAAAGCAGTAGTGCGCACGGCAAGAGCTGCGATTGGGTCTCCCGTCAGCGTGACTGCTACGGATACATCAGGAAGATCGGTCACGGCCACGCTGGAGCCCAAGGATCTCGCCAAGGCATTGAACTACACCGTGGAGAACGGAACCTTTGTTCCGCAACTCGATGGCGCAGTACTGCATGACGCCATTGCCAAAGAACTCAAGGCAATAGAGACCCCCGGCAACGACGCGACTTTCCAGATTGTCAATGACGTGCCGCAGGTCGTTCCGTCAACCACGGGCAACGGTGTGTCCGACTCCGAACTTGCAGATGCGGTGCTCGCCGTGGTGAAGAACCCGCAGGTGAACCGACAGGTCACGGTGCAGATCACTACGCGTCCCCCGAGTGTCACAACGGAGGAAGTGGCAGCACTCGGGATAACCGAGAAGTTGTCCAGCTTCACTCAGCGCTTCCCCTATGCGCCGTATCGGGTGCAGAACATTGGCGAGGCCGCCAAGCACGTCAACGGGACTCTCCTTCTGCCTGGCGAGACCTTCTCGATGAACGACACCATCGGTGAACGCACGATCAAACACGGCTACACAACTGGTTATGTGGTGGGGCCGGGGGGAATCTTCACCGAGGACCTTGGTGGCGGCGTGTCCACAGCGACAACCGCGACCTGGACTGCTGCGTTCTTCGCTGGAATGCAGCGTGTCTCCACAACGGCTCACTCGATCTATATCTCTCGCTACCGGGCGGGACTCGAGGCAACTGTGGCCTGGGGCAATTTCGACATGAAGTTCAAGAATGACACTCCAAACGGGGTTTACATCACCGCATCAATCACGCGCTCGTCGGTCACGGTGACCTTCTGGGGAACCAAGCAGTACGACGAGATCACGGCAGTGTCACACCCGCGCATGAACCTGGAGCCCTTTCCGACGTTGATCGACACCACACCCAAGTGCCATGCCCAGGGGGGTGAGCCAGGCTTTGTCATCACGGTCGACCGCGTCTTCTTCAAGGGTGGCGCAGAGGTCAAACGCGAGCCCATCACCACCTACTACAAGCCCGGTCCTGAAGTGAAGTGCGAAAAACCGTCGAAGGCCAATCTCGCGGCCGCTGCAGCCAATGGAGTGACGGTCATTGGGCCGACGTCGCCAGCTCTGGCGTCTTCAGAGCTCCCGAGCCCTTCAGTGTCACCCTCTCGACGGTAGAGCGAAAGATGCGGTCACCTCTGTAGTTGCTGGCCGTCTTTGCTGTCCGTGACCGTCCAGCCGAGTTCAGCGATGGCATCGCGCAGGCGATCGCTCTCAGCCCAGTCCTTGGCGGCACGAGCCGCGGCGCGCAGTTCCGCCAGTGCCGTGACCTCATCCGGGACCTCGATGCTTGTCTGGCGACCGATGTCTATCGCTAGATCCAAGCCCAGGACGCGATCGGCATGAAGGAAGAACTCCAGTCGCGCGCCGTCGGCGAGGTCAGGATCCTTCTCGACGTCACGCATGACCTGCAGGGCACGCGGCATGTCCAGATCGTCAGCGACAACGGTCTCAAAGCGGGCGCGGTAGTCGGCAGGCATAGGTGCTGACGGTGACGTCGCCCATTCCGCGACCCGAGCCCGCCAACGACGCAGCATGATGTCGGCTGCTTCGAGACCCTCCCACGTGAGATTGACCTGCTGCCGGTAGCGGTTCTGCAGAAAGGCAAGGCGCAAAGCAAGGGGATCGAGTCCACGCGCGGCGACATCAGACACGAGCACCACATTCCCCGACGACTTGCTCATCTTGCGGCCTTCGAACAACAGGTGTTCTCCGTGCACCCAGTGATGCACGACCTCGCGACCGGTCGCGCAGTTGCTTTGCGCGCGTTCGTCCTCGTGGTGCGGGAACCGCAGGTCGATGCCGCCGGTATGGATATCGATGGAGTCACCGAGCAGCGACAGGCTCATCGCGCTGCATTCGGTGTGCCAGCCGGGGAATCCGGCCCCCCAGGGGGTGTCCCAAACAAGTTGTGTGCGCTTCTCAGACGCTTTCTTCCACAGTGCCCAGTCGGCATGGAAGCGTTTGGCTGGATCGGCTTCGGTCATGCGGTGTCCTGGGCGCAGATCGGCAAGGCGGTTGCCGCTGAGTTCGCCGTACCCGGCGAAGGACTGGGCAGCGAAGTACACCGAGCCATCCGTTCCGACATAGGCGTGATCGGATTCCATGAGCTTGGCGATCAGGTCGATCATGAGCTCGATGGATTCACTGGCCCGCGGATAGTGGTCGGCGGGCCTGATGTTCAAGGTGTTGAGGTCCGTGTGGAAGCGAGCCTCGTAATAACGCGCCACGTCGAGTGCGGATCGACCCTCGGCGGCTGCCTGGAGGAGAACCTTGTCGTCGTCATCTTCCCCGCCCTGCCCCTCGTCAATCTGGGGCCCCAGGGCCGCTAGTCCGGTGTCGTCGGCCATGTGACCCACGTCGGTGATGTTCTGGACGAGGACGACGCGGTTGCCCTCAAGCTCGGCAACCCGGCGGATGAGGTCGGTCAGGAGGAACGTGCGCATGTTGCCCACGTGGGCGTCCCGGTACACGGTGGGGCCGCAGGCATAGATGGTGACGAGCCCGGCTCGGGCGGGGACGATGTCGACGACAGACTTCAGTCGCGTGTCATGGAGGCGCACAGCGCAAGACTAGGCGGGGATGTAGGTTGTGCTCGCTCAGCGCTGCTGGGTGCCAACCCCTCCGGCCGATGGCCGGGAACGACATGGAGGATCCGGTGACCTACGTCATCACCTTTCCCTGCGTAGACCTGAAGGACAAGGCCTGCATCGAAGAGTGCCCGGTGGATTGCATCTACGAGGGCGATCGCATGCTTTATATCCAGCCCGACGAGTGCGTCGACTGCGGTGCGTGCGAGCCGGTGTGCCCGGTCGAGGCGATCTTCTACGAGGATGACGTTCCGGGTGAATGGAAGGACTACACCGCGGCAAACGCGGAGTTCTTCGCCACGCTTGGGTCCCCCGGTGGTGCGGCGAAGCTTGGTGCGCAGGCTTACGATGCTGCACTTCTCGCATCAGTCCCGCCGCAGCAGCACGACCACTGACAACTGCCGCGTACGTCGTTGAATTCCCCTGCGTCTCGTCGTCGGGTGGCGGACAGCCTCCCGGACTTCCCTTGGGACGTGCTTGCTCCCTACGGTGACATCGCCCGCGCGCATCTGGGCGGCATCGTTGACGTTTCTGTCGGGACCCCGGTTGATCCCACGCCCGAGGTCATTCAGATAGCTCTTCGTGACGCCGCCAATTCACCCGGCTATCCCACAACGGTGGGACGTCCGGAACTTCGCGAAGCATCCCTGTCGTGGATGAGTCGAACGTTGGATGTCAACGAGCCAGACGTCGGCATCGTCCCGGCGATCGGCACGAAAGAAATGGTGGCGTGGCTACCGACTCTGCTGGGCCTACAGCCGGGCTCTCGCGTAGTCGTGCCGCGCATCGCGTATCCGACGTACGCGGTTGGCGCCTTGCTCGCGGGGTGTGAGGTGGTGGCCACCGATACACCCGAGGATGTCGACGACGCGGCCTTGGTTTGGTTGAACTCGCCGAGCAATCCCACGGGTGCGGTCCTGTCGGCTGAACGCATGGCGCAGGTCGTGACCTGGGCACGTCAACGCGGTGCGGTGGTGGCAAGCGACGAGTGCTACATCACTTTGGGCTGGCAGGAGCAGGCGACGTCGGTGCTGCATCCCCGGGTCAGTGGTGGACGCCTCGACGGGCTCCTGGCACTTCACTCGTTGTCCAAGCGTTCCAACTTCGCCGGATACCGGTACGGCTTCCTGGCCGGCGATCCGCAGATCGCGGCTGACGTTCTGGCGGTTCGCAAGCACGCCGGGATGATGGTCCCGCTGCCAATTCAGGCCGCAGCCATCGCGGGGCTTGCGGACGATGCGCACGCGCAGGCTCAGCGTTCGCGCTATTCCCGCCGCCGTGAGGTTCTTCGGACCGCCTTGACTGAACACGGCTTCCGGATTGATCACAGTCAGGCCGGTCTGTATCTCTGGGCCACCCGCGATGAGGACGCCTGGCAGACCGTCGGCTGGCTGGCGAAACGAGGCATCCTGGTGGCCCCGGGGACGTTCTACGGCGATGCCGGTGCGCTCCACGTGCGGGTGGCGCTGACGGCCACGGACGAGCGAATCGACCAGGTGCCAGAACGACTGTCCGCCTAACCCACGTCAGCGTGAGCGGGATCACGCCCACAGGCCGGGCACCCCGGTAATCGGCCTCCGCGCGGCCACTACGCTTGCGAAAGACCCATCCAGCCGGGAGGCCCAGTGTCCGACTACGCCCTTACCTATCCGGGCGGCGACCTGCCCCTTGCCGACGTTCCCGCCACGGTTGGTGAGAGCGGCCTCGACATCAACCCGCTACTCAAGACCACCGGTCGCGTCACCCTCGACCACGGATTCATGAATACCGCGTCGTGCACGTCGTCTATCACCTACATCGATGGTGACGCCGGCATCCTGCGGTACCGCGGCTACCCGATCGAACAGCTCGCCCAGCAGTCATCTTTCCTCGAGACCTCGTACCTGCTTATCTACGGCGAGCTTCCGTCAGCGACCGCGCTCGAAGAGTTCAAGACCCTCATTCGCAAGCACACGATGGTGCACGAAGACCTGCGTCGCTTCTTCTCCGGTTTCCCCAGCGATGCGCACCCGATGCCGGTTCTGTCGTCGGCAGTGTCCGCTCTCTCGACCTTCTATCAGGACTCGCTGGATCCGTTCGACCCCCAGCAGGTCGAGATTTCCACGATCCGTCTGCTCGCCAAGATGCCGACCATCGCGGCCTACGCCTACAAGAAGTCCATTGGTCAGCCGTACCTGTACCCCGACAACTCTCTGGGCTTCGTCGATAACTTCCTGCGCATGACGTTCGGCGTCCCGGCCGAGCCGTACGAGGTCAATCCGGTGCTGTCCAAGGCACTCAATCAACTGCTGCTGCTGCACGCTGATCACGAGCAGAACTGTTCAACGTCCACGGTGCGTCTCGTTGGCTCGTCACACGCCAACCTGTTCGCTTCGGTGTCAGCCGGCATCAACGCACTCTTCGGCCCACTGCATGGTGGTGCCAACCAGGCCGTCATGGAGATGCTCGAGCAGATCCACGCATCCGGTGGCGGCGTCAATACCTTCATCCGCCAGGTCAAGGATCGCGAGGATGGCATCAAGCTCATGGGCTTTGGTCACCGCGTGTACAAGAACTACGACCCTCGTGCGGCCATCGTCAAGCAGACCGCCCACGATGTCTTCAAGGCACTCAACGTCAGCGACCCGCTGCTCGACATCGCCCTGCGCCTCGAGGAGGTCGCGCTCGCCGATGACTTCTTCATCTCGCGCAAGCTCTACCCCAACGTCGACTTCTACACGGGCCTGATCTATAAGGCCATGGGCTTCCCGCCCAAGATGTTCACGGTGCTGTTCGCCCTGGGTCGACTGCCAGGCTGGATCGCTCAGTGGCGCGAAATGATCAGCGATCCGGACACCAAGATCGGCCGGCCGCGCCAGGTCTACATCGGTGCGGATATGCGCGATTACGTCTCGATTTCAGAACGCGCCTAATCGTCACACTCGACCGCGCACCCGCGTAGTGTTTGCAGTCGTGAGCACACCTTTTATCTCTCGCGTCGCGTCCGCCCCCATTTCTTGGGGAATCTGTGAAGTTCCCGGCTGGGGAGCGATGCTGCCCACCGATCGAGTCCTGGGGGAGATGAGCGGCTTGGGGCTGACGGCCACCGAGCTCGGGGCCCCCGGCTTTCTGCCCGAGGATCCGGACGATCTCAAGGCTGACCTGGGCGAGTTCGGGATGACCCTGCTGGGTGGCTTCACCCCGATCGTCTGCCACGACCCCGCGTTTCGTGACGAAACGATCCGCTCGGCCACCGCGACCGCCAAGCTCTTTCAGCGCGCAGGTGCCACCAAGTTCGTCAGCGCCGTCGTGGTCGATCCGAGTTGGTCCTTGCCGACCGCGCTCGATGCACAGCAGCAGCGCGCGATGGTCGAGATGCTCGACATCATCGACGACATCTGTACGGAGCACGGTTTGGAGCAAGTCCTGCACCCGCACGTCCAGACGCTTGTCGAGACCAAGGACGATGTCAACCGAGTGCTGGACACGTGCGATGTGCACTGGTGCCTTGATACCGGGCATTTGGCGATCGGTGGTGTCGACCCGGTGCAATTCGCGATCGACGCGTTTGAACGAGTGGGTCATGTGCACCTCAAGGACGTCAACCTGTCGATGGTCGCACCGGTGCTCGCACGCGAGACGACGCTCATGGCTGCGACCCAGGCTGGGCTGTTCACCCCACTGGGTCAGGGCAACGTGGACATCGCCGGTGTTGTGCGCGAGCTGGAGTCGCGTGGCTACCAGGGCTGGTACGTCATCGAACAGGACACCGCCATCACCGACGGGCTCCCGCCGGTGGGCGAGGGCCCCATTCATCAGGTCACCACGTCCCTCGACTATTTGCGTGACGTCGTCGCGCCGTCGCTCGCATGATCGAGCTGCTCACGGTGGGACGCATCAGCGTCGATCTCTACTCCCGTGAGCTCAACGCCGGCTTCGACGATCCGCAGACGTTTACAAAGTCGGTCGGAGGTAGTCCCACCAACGTGGCGGTCGCCGCCGCACGTCTGGGTCACACCGCAGCGGTCGCGACCAAGGTGGGAGCCGATCCGTTTGGCGCTTTCATTCGCGAGCGGCTTGACGGGTGGGGAGTCGACACGCGATTTGTGGGCACGCACCCGGAGGCGATGACACCTCTGGCGTTTGCGGCGCTCGATCCACCCGAGGATCCGCAAATCCTCTTCTACCGATGGCCTTACGCGCCAGACACCACTCTCGTGGCGGATGACGTTCCGCGCGATGTGGTCACCGATTGTAAGGTGTTGTGGATGTCGCTGGGGGCGCTGGCCGCAGGGACTACTGCACAGGCGGGACTCTCCTGGATGGCAGCCCGAGCTCGACGTCCGCACGTAGTTCTCGATCTCGACTATCGCCCGTCCATGTGGGCCAGCATCGAGGCTGCCCGCCACGTGGCGCAGCAGGCGCTCGAGCATTGCACGGTAGCGGTGGGCAACCGCCAGGAGTGCTTCATGGCCGTGGGTCACGAGGACCCCGATGCTGCAGCCGACGCGCTTCTTGATGCGGGCGTATCGCTGGCCATCGTCAAGATGGGCGCAGCCGGAGTACTGCTCGCCACGGCCGACGGACGCTGGCGGGTACCGCCCACGCCCATTGACGTGGTGTGCGGGCTTGGTGCGGGCGATGCTTTCGGTGGTGCTCTGGTCCATGGCCTCCTGCTGGAGTGGGATGTGCCTCGCATCGGCGAGTATGCGAACGCTGCGGGAGCCTTTGTTGCAGCACAATTGACCTGCGCTGACGCAATGCCGACGGTCAGTGATCTTGAAGCGTTGCTGGCCAGTGGTAGGGAGAGCGCATGAGCCTCAGTCGTTCCGCGTACGAGGACCTGCTCAAGGCCCGTGTGCGTAAGCCCAAAATGCTGGTCAAGGCGTTGCGCAATCGCGAGCGCAGAGGTCTGATCGGCCCCGATGGCAACCTGCTGATACTCGCGGCCGATCACACGGCGCGCGGAATGCTGGCTGCCGGTGGCGATCCGCTCGCGGTTGCCGATCGCTACACGCTGCTGGATCGACTCATGCGCGCGCTGGCGGTGCCGGGGGTCGACGGCGTGATGGCCAGCGCGGACATCCTGGAAGAACTCGCCTTCCTTGGTGCACTCAACGAGAAGATCGCAATCGGCACGATGAACCGCGGCGGAATCATCGGTGCGCGCTGGGAGCTCGACGATCGACTCACGTCGTACGACCCCCAGCACATCGAGGACAATGGTCTCGACGGCGGCAAGTTGCTTCTGCGCATCGAGGACACCGATCCGGGCGTGGCCGGCACCATCGAGATGGCCGCGGCCCTGACCACCGATCTTGCCGACCGCAAACTCATGTGCATGATCGAGCCGTTGCCATACGTGAAGGACGAGCAGGGCGTGGCCAAGCTTGATACGTCTCTGGAGCGACTGGTCAAGGTTGTTGCGATTGCGTCAGGACTGGGCGCCTGTTCTGCGTATACATGGTTGAAGATCCCGGCGGTTGATGAGATGTCGGTCGTGGCCGGAGCTACGACCATGCCCATTCTCATGCTGGGTGGTGATCCCGGTGCCAATGCTCCGGCGGTCTTCGATCGCATGAGCAAGGCCATGGACGAACCCAATGTGCGCGGACTTGTGTCCGGTCGCACCCTGCTCTACCCGCACGAGCGCTCTGTTGAGGATGTCGTGGCGATGGCGGCTCTCATGGTGCACGGCGACGTCGCATCCCGACCTGCCGCAGTGGATGAAGCCTCGTGAGCTGGTACCGGCCGGCGGGTTCACTTGCCGCTCAGGGTGCGGACGTTCTCATTACCCCGCAGGTTGCCGCATGGGAGTACAGCGGGTTGCGGGTGTATTCCCTCGACGGGTCGCCGATCACCCTCACCTTGATCGAGGAAGAGGCGGTCATCGTTCCGTTGTCGGCTCGCAGTGTCGTGGTCGAGCTCGACGGCACCTCCTTTACCCTCCTGGGCCGAGACGGCGTCTTCGCTGCTGTGAGCGATTGGCTCTACATCCCGCGTGACTCCCGCATCTCGATCCAAGGCGGCTCCGGTGAGGTTGCCGTATGCACGGCCCGCGCGCGCGCCAAGCTTGAGCCGGTGTACACCGCGGCCGCTGATGTGCCGGTGGAAGTGCGCGGAGCCGGGCAAGCCTCACGACAGGTCACCAACATCGCCACTCCGGATTCCTTCCTCGGGGCGGATCGCATCAACGTGTGCGAAGTGATCACGCCCGGCGGGAATTGGTCATCGTGGCCGCCGCACCGGCACGATGGGATTGGTGATTGCCCCTTCACCAACGAAGAGATCTATTACTTCCGCATGGGCCGGGTGGATTCCGCCCATGGAGCCAAGGCGGCGCACGGACTGTTCCACGTCTACACGGTTGACGAGAGCGTCGACGAGACCGTGACGATCCGCGATGGTGATGTCTATCTCGTGCCGCAGGGGTATCACGGCCCCACGGTGGCCCCACCGGAATACCCGATGTACTTCCTCAATGTGCTCGCCGGGCCGGGCGAGTCACGCACCATGGCGTTCTGCGACGACCCTGATCATCATTGGATTCGCGAGTCATGGGCGCAGCAGTCACCCGACCCTCGTTTGCCGTGGACCACCGCGGCCGGCCGCACCCCGCAGTCCAGAATCACCATGGGAGGTTAGCTATGAACGTAGGCATTGCCGTTCTGGGCTTGGGATGGATGGGTCAGGCGCACAGTCGTTCGGCGCTGCGTATCCCGTCGCTCTTCCCTGATCGCAAGGTCACACCATCTCTTGTGGTCTGCGCCGACACCGAGGCCGATCGACGCGAACGTGCAGTGCGCGACTTTGGGTTCCAACGCGCTACCGATGACTGGCGAGAGGCGGTTGCCTCCCCGGACGTCGATGCTGTGTGGGTCACGGCCCCCAACATGCTGCACGTGCCGATGATTGAGGCCGCATGCGCTGCCGGCAAAGCAGTGTTCAGTGAGAAGCCCATCGGTGGCAAGCCGGAGCAGACGGTGCAGGCCTACCGGTGTGCTCAAGCCGCGGGTGTCGCGACCGGCGTGGGCTACAACTACCTGTGGGCGCCACTGGTGCTGCATGCGCGCGAACTCATTGCGTCCGGTGAGCTCGGTGAGATCACGCACTACCGTGGACGCTTCTTGTCGATGTACGGCAGCGATCCGATGGGTCTGCTCACGTGGCGTTTCATGCTCGACCAGGCGGGTTATGGAGTGTCCAGCGACATCCTTAGTCACTCGGTGTCGATGGCGCAGTTCTTGGTGGGCGGCATCAGCGAGGTCGTCGGCATGCGCAACACCATCATCACCGAGCGACCGCTGCCGTCGGGGGCAGCCAGCCACTACGGCCGTGGCAATCCGGGTGATCCGACCGGGCCGGTGGAGAACGAGGACTTCGCGTCGATGCTGTGCCGGTTTGAGAACGGTTCCACCGGAACTTTCGAGACCAGTCGCGCGACCGTGGGCCCGGAGAGCCAGAACGCCTTCGAGATCTACGGCACCAAGGGTGCGCTCTCGTGGAATCTCGAGAAGATCAACGAACTCCAGTACTACCGACTCGACACCCACAAGAACACCGGGTACACCACGATCTACGGCGGCGATCGCTTCCCGTTCCACGGCGCGTTCGTGCCCGGGCAGGCCAACGCGATTGGCTTCGAGGATCTCGTGGCGATCGAGGACCATTGCTTCCTGGAGTCCCTGGCCGGGGGCCCAGCGTTTCGTCCGGGCTTTCGCGAGGCGGTTGATGTGGTCAACGTGCAACAGGCCCTCATCAACTCGTGGGACTCTCGCACGTGGGAGTCTGTGCACGACCTTGCCGGAGAGGGAGCATGAAGCTCACCACGGCCGAGGCGCTGACCCGCTTTCTCATTGCTCAGCGCATCGAGGTAGACGGCGCGGAGGTGCCGCTGTTCCCGGGGGTGCTCGCCATCTTCGGCCACGGCAATGTCACGGCCTTCGGGCATTCGTTAGAGCGTCACCGCGACGAGATTCCGGTATGGCGCGGCCAGAACGAGCAGGGCATGGGGCTGGCGGCGGTCGCGTTTGCCAAGGCGATGCGCCGGCAGCAGATCATGGTGTGCACGTCGTCCGTGGGGCCTGGCGCTACCAACATGGTCACGGCGGCGGGTGTGGCGATGTCCAACCGCCTGCCGGCACTGTTCATCTCGGGTGACACGTTCAATTCCCGAATCCCTGATCCGGTGCTGCAGCAGGTGGAGCACTTCGGTTCGCCGTCCACGTCGGCCAACGACGCGTTCCGTCCGGTCGTGCGTTACTGGGATCGCATCACGCACCCCGCGCAGGTCATCACGTCGTTGCCTCAGGCGGTGGCCACCATGCTCGACCCCGCCGACTGCGGGCCGGCCTTCATCGGACTGCCGCAGGATGTCGCGGCTGAGTCGTATGACTTCCCCGAGGAGTTCTTCTACCGCGTGCTTCATCGCATCCCGCGCCCTCGTGCCGATGTGCGACAGGTCGCTGCGGCCGCGCAGGCCATCCGTAACTGCAAGCGGCCGCTGATCATCGCCGGTGGCGGTGTGCACTACTCGCGCGCAGAGTCCGAACTCTCTGACTTTGCGATTGCCTTGGGCATTCCGGTGGTCGAGACGGTGGCGGGCAAGTCCAGTCTGCGTGCTGACCACCCGCGCTACGGCGGACCGATCGGCGTCACGGGAGCCGAACCAGCCAATGCCCTGGCCAAGGAAGCCGACCTCATCATCGCGGTGGGAACGAGACTCGAGGACTTCACGACCGGATCGTGGACCGCGTTCGCGCCCGAAGCACAGTTCATCGGCGTCAATGCAGCCCGCTTTGATGCCATCAAGCATCGGTCGATTCCGTTGGTCGGGGACGCGCGCGAGTGTTTGAGCGATCTGCAGTTGGCCCTGACGGGATGGCAGACCAGCACTGCCTGGACCGGACGTGGCGTGGGTGAGCGGGTGCGGCTGGAGGAATTCGTCGATATCCGCACAGCCGACGATCGTGAGTGGCCACCCAGTTACGCGCAGATCGTGGGCGTGGTGCATGACACGGCCACCCCAGAGGATTACGTGTTGACGGCCGCCGGCGGACTGCCCGGTGAGCTCAACATCAACTGGATGAGCAAGGGCATCGCGACGTTTGACTGCGAGTACGGGTTCTCGTGCATGGGCTACGAGATCTCGGGCGCGTGGGGAGCGGCGTTTGCCCGTGAGTCCAAGGGTCAGACCTACGCGCTGGTGGGTGACGGGTCGTATCTGATGATGAACAGTGACATCTACTCGTCGGTCCTGTCGGGCAAGAAGTTCATTCTCGTCGTGTGCGACAACGGGGGTTACGCGGTCATCGAGCGCCTGCAGGTCGGGCAGGGTGGCGCCTCGTACAACAACATGCTCCGTGATTCGAATGGACCGAATGCAGACGTACGGGTGGATTTCCGCGCGCATGCCGAGGCGTTGGGTGCCCACGCAGTGCGCGTCGAATCGTTGGACGAGCTGCGCACAGCACTGGCCCAGGCTCGCGTGGCCGATCGCACGACCGTGATCGTCACGTGGGTGCGCGAGTCTGACTGGACCGAGGGCGGTGCGTCATGGCAGGTGGGCGTTCCTGAGGTCAGTGATCTGCCGTCGGTGCGCGATGCGCATGCCGCGATGCAGGCGTCAATGAAGGACCAGCGCCGCGGGGTGTAGCGACCGCACAGGCCTTAGATGTAGAGGTCTGACCCCATCACACATGTGGGGGTTCTGGAAGATTCGGAACGAGTAGGCGAGGCCTGATCTGTCGCTGCTGTGGGGGCGACCAAGATTCTGCTCGCGGTTGATGTGGGTTCAGGTGATCTGTGGCCTAGAAATGTTCGGGGACTGTCAGAGGATCTTCTGGGTCGCCTGAACTAATCGATGGCTAGGACTAGGACTTCCGACGCCGTGCTTCATCTTGTTCTTCCCGCTGACGGTTCTCGATGGGGTCGTCATAGTTGCGAGCCTTGCCCCCGAACAGGCTTCGTACGCCTGACCACAGACTCCTGCCAACGCTGCGCACGCCACCCATGAATCCCGATGAGCGGTAGGCGTTCCCCGCACGTAATGTGAGATTGCGGGAGAAGCGACCAAATCGACTACCCCAGGAGTTGTACTCATTCTTGGTCTGGTCAGATACCGCTGGAGTGGAGGGCTTGTCACCCTCGTGATTCTTGCTGGACCACGTGCCGGCCGCCTGGATCTGGGAGCGCAGGGCTGATCCGAGGGGCTGGACCTGCGATGCGGCACCACCATCCTTTGTCTCTAGAGG
>JBAWXR010000006.1:0-27712 GCA_037143955.1 Actinomycetes bacterium | reverse complement strand
ATCACCTTTGGCGGTGCCTATGCCGTGTTGACCTACGTCGCTCAGCAGGCCGTACAGAACTACCACTGGCTCAGCATGGGTGACATGGCCACCGGCCTGGGCCTCGCTGAGACCACGCCCGGTCCCCTCCTACTGGTGCTGGAGTTCGTTGGCTTTGTCGCGGCCTATGAGCACCCCGGATCACTCCCCCCGTTCGTGGCTGGACTATGCGGCGCCACCCTCACGGTGTGGGTGACCTTCCTGCCGTGCTTCTTCTTCATCTTCATCGGTGCCCCGTACGTCGAACGCTTGCGTCATAACAGGGCTCTTCGTCATGCCCTCACAGGTCTTGGCGCATCCGTCGTCGGTGTCATCGCAAACCTTGCTGTGACGTTCGCCGTCGCCACAGCATTCGCCGAGGTACACCTGTACTCCTGGGGCCCCGTCAGCCTCGAGTTACCTGTCCTGGCAACGGTCAAGTACGCGTCACTGGCCATTTCGGTCGTTGCCCTAGTCCTGGTCTTTCGACTACAACAGACGACCTTGCGGATCCTCGCGGTGTGCGCAGCCCTCGGTCTGCTGGCGTCGCTGCTGGCTTGGACCTAGGCGAATTCCGCTTCCAGTTCCTGCGGGCTGGGGCAGCTGCACACAAGATTGCGATCGCCGAAGGCGCCATCGATCCGACGCACCGGCGGCCAGTACTTCGCAGCTACAAGTGACGGCACCGGGTACGCCGCAAGTGCCGCAGGGTACGCATGATTCCAATCCCCGATGAGGCATTGCGCGGTGTGCGGGGCGTTCCGAAGCGGACTGTCCTCCACCGGCCAGGTTCCGCGCGCGACCTCATCGATCTCAGACTTGATTGCAATCATCGCGTCGCAGAACCTGTCGAGTTCATCAAGACCCTCACTCTCGGTCGGCTCCACCATCAACGTCCCCGCGACCGGGAATGACATGGTCGGTGCGTGGAAGCCGTAGTCGATCAGTCGCTTCGCGACATCGTCCACGGTCACACCCGTCGCGGCTGTGATGGGACGCACGTCGAGAATGCACTCGTGCGCGACGAGACCGTTAGCTCCCGTGTACAGAACTGGGTAATGCTCACGCAGTCTCATGGCGACATAGTTGGCCGACAAGATGGCCGTCTGAGTGGCAAGAGTGAGTCCGTCAGCACCCATCATCCGGATGTACGCCCAAGGAATCGGCAGAATCCCGGCGCTTCCCCACGGTGCTCCACTCACCGGCCCCACTCCCCCATCCGCATGACCGCGACCCGTTGGGCCCGCTTCCGGTCGCAACGGGTGTGAAGGAAGGAACGGAGCAAGGTGCTCCCGTGCCGCCGTCGGACCAACACCGGGTCCACCACCACCGTGCGGAATGCAGAACGTCTTGTGCAGATTGAGATGCGACACGTCCGCACCGAACCGACCCGGTCGAGCCAGGCCGACAAGCGCGTTGAGGTTGGCACCATCGACGAAGACCTGACCACCGGCATCATGAACAGCCGCGCAGATATCCGCGACAGCCGTCTCGAAAACACCATGAGTTGAGGGGTAGGTGATCATGAGAGCCGCGAGTTCATCCCTGTGAACCTCGATTTTGCCGTGGAGGTCATCGACATCCACGTTGCCTGACTCATCGCACGCCACCACCACGACCCGCATACCGGCCATCACAGCGCTAGCCGCGTTGGTGCCATGCGCACTACTGGGAATAAGACACACGTCTCTGTGACCATCACCACGCGAACGGTGGTATCCCCGGATCGCTAGCAATCCGGCAAACTCCCCCTGCGATCCCGCGTTGGGCTGCAACGACACTGCCCCGTACCCCGTGATTTCGACGAGCCATCGCTCCAAGGATCGAATGAGGTCGACATAGCCCGCAGCTTGATCAAGCGGCGCGAATGGGTGAATATTGGCGAACCCCGGCCACGTGATGGGTTCCATCTCGGTCGTGGCATTGAGTTTCATGGTGCACGAGCCAAGCGGGATCATCGCGCGATCCAATGCCACATCGCGATCCGAAAGCCGACGAATGTAGCGCAACATCTGCGTTTCGCTGTGATAACGATGGAACACCGGATGAGTTAGGAACGGCGACGTCCGCTGCAGTAGTGCCGGTATCCCCACGTGACTCTCAGGGGTTGTCGACGAACCTGAGAAGCCCAGCGCGTCGAGCACCACATCGATGTCTGACGCAACAGTGGTCTCGTCAGTAGACACGGACACGGTGTCCGCATCGACTCGTCGAATGTTGACGCCTCGCGCAAGTGCCGCTGCAACAATGGAATCGGCTCGCCCGGGCACATGGACTCCGACCGTGTCGAAGAACTGCTCGCTCACCAGCGCGCCCCCGTGCTGCTTGACCTTGGCCGCGAATGTGCATGCCAGTCCGTGGGCGTGCTGTGCGATCTGCGTCAGACCATCCGGGCCGTGATAGGCCGCATACATTGAGGAAATGACAGCCAGCAGCACCTGCGCAGTGCAGATATTGCTCGTGGCCTTTTCGCGGCGAATGTGCTGCTCACGTGTCTGCAACGCGAGTCGATATGCGGGTTGCCCGTCGGAATCCACACTCACACCCACGAGACGACCCGGCATGCTGCGCTCCAGTCCTGAACGCACAGCCATGAAGCCCGCGTGTGGGCCTCCGAAACCGAACGGCACTCCGAAACGTTGCGCTGAACCCACCACCACATCGGCTCCTGCCTCACCCGGGGGTTCCAGGAGAGTCAACGCCAGGAGATCTGAGGTGACGATGCCTAAGGCGCCACGCGCATGAGCCGCGTCGAGGATCGGTCGCAGTGATCGGAGGGCGCCACTGGTCCCGGGATAGCTGATGATCACACCGCTGACATCACCCTCGGGAAGTTCCTCGGTCAAGTTCGCCAAGACCAGCTCCACCCCGATCGGCTCCGCGCGCGTGGCGAGAACCGCCAACGTCTGCGGATGGGTATCGACATCCACAATGACGCGAGAGTGCTTGCCATGGCGCACAGCAAGAGCCATCGCCTCCGCGACGGCCGTTGGCTCGTCCAGCAATGAACTACCAGCGATGGGCAACGCAACGAGGTCTTCGATAAGCGTCTGGAAGTTCAGCAGCGCTTCAAGGCGACCTTGCGAGATCTCCGGCTGATAGGGCGTGTAGGCCGTGTACCAAGCAGGGTTCTCCAGAATGTTGCGCCGAATCACCCCGGGCGTAAAGCAGCCGGAGTAGCCGAGTCCGATCAGGCTCGTGACAACACGATTGCGGCCCGCGAGCTCCGCGAGCTCCGCACTGGCCTCCTCCTCCGTGGCAGCCAACGGCAGTTCAAGACCTTCGCGCCAGCGAATGACGTCCGGCACGACAGCTTCGGTGAACGTCTCCAGATCATCGAAGCCGACGGCTGCCAGCATCTGAGCGCGGTCCACACTGTTGGGACCTATATGACGATCTTGGAACTGGGCCATGAGGTGACCTCTCACACAGAGCGAGACGGACGCGGCTGCGCCCATCCCCCCTCTGTTTTCACGCCGTAGCGCAACCTGAGAGCTTCACCGGCGAACCGGTTTTCACCGTCGGTAGGGACCACAGGTCCCACTTTCCAGAGATGCCTCCCCCGAACGGTCCTTCTGCCTGAGAGGTTGTCGGGGAGATTGCTCCTTCGGCGTCTGGCAAGCCAGATCTCTCCCGCCCGGGGTCAGTCAGCGCTGCCGAGGCTACATGTCATCCAGCGCGACGGCGAGCGCGACGTGCCGCGAGTTCGTCGGCCGCACCCGTGGGATCAACAATGACCCCCGAGGGTTCCTCGCCTGGAAGGGTCGCCAACGTCCCTTCCACCTCACGCCACACACTGCCCACAGCAATTCCAAACACTCCCTGACCCCCGCGCACGAGGTCGACCACTTCGTCGGCGCTGCGGCATTCGTAGATGCTCGCCCCGTCACTCATGATCGTGAGGCCGGCGAGATCGTTGCCGGCACGAGTCTCGAGGTGCGTCACCGCAGCACGGATATTGGGCAAGGAGACACCGGTATCGATCAACCGCTTCACGATGCGAAGAATGAGAATGTCGCGAAAGCCATACAGTCGCTGGCTGCCCGATCCCGCGGCATCGCGAACGGACGGAGTCACCAATCCGGTGCGAGCCCAGTAATCGAGCTGACGGTAGGTAATCCCAGCAGCGGCACACGCGACTGGACCTCGGTAACCAATGTTTGGCGGCAGCGGTCGCAGGGTGCTGTCATCAAACAGCATGTCCTGGTCCTGATCGCTCACTGCATCTCCTCGCATCGGATGGCGGTCCACCGGGGAAGTGTCCGTGCTTCGAGACAGACGTTAGGGATGGGATAGCCGGTGGTCAAAACTGACCGTCGGCGTGTCGATGAGCAAAGTCTCAACCTCATCCTGAGGGTGTCGTTCACCCAAAATCCTCAGGAGAGATCTGCTCCAGGAATTCTCGAAAGCGCTCCACCTGATCATCTTCTGCACCCTCGTGATCCTCTGGCAGATCGATGCCCGCCGCCTCGATAACTTCGACCGCAGCCAGAATGGGCGCTCCGGTCCGAAGTGCCAATGCGATTGCGTCGGAGGGACGCGCGCTCACGTCTACACCGTCATTCAGCCCGAGCTCGGCATAGAAGACTCCATCGCGAAGTGCTGTGATGCGCACTTCGGATAGCGAGGCACCAAGCGATGAAATGACATCTGCCAGGAGGTCGTGGGTCAACGGCCGAGGCGGGACTACCCCCTGCTGCGCCAACGCGATCGCACTAGCTTCCCCGGCACCTACCCAGATCGGGAGGAACTTCCCTGATTCGGTGTCGCGGAGCAGGACAATTGGATTATTCGAAGGCATCTCGACTCGAACTCCGACGACCTCCAGTGCGCGCATCCCGTCAGCGTATCCCGGGGCCAAGGTCAATGAAGACCGGTCAGGCACGCCCCAGCCGCATGAGTTCGGCTCGTAGCAGGGCGGCATGGAGCTGGATGCAGAGGGCGGCAAGTTCGCGCACCGTTTCGCGCTCTCTGGCCTGGCCATCCCTGCCTCGGTTCTGGCTGTAAGGCGTGGCCATCTGCTCCACCAGACCCGTGTCGCGGTCCGCCACTACTCGAAAGGGCCGGAGATGGCGGGCCTCAATTCCGAAGGCAGACAGGCGGGACACGATGGACGCCACCGCGAGCGCATCCTCGTCGTAGTGTCCCGCCGGAGTCGCCACCAGAAGGCCGATGCCCTCGAGTTGGGCCAGAAAGTCCTGCGGAAGCCCTGCGTGCTCGCCAAGTTCCTCGCGGGTGAGCCGAACCCTTCCGGCACCGGGGCGAAAATCACTTGCCTGCAATCCTGTTCCGGCTACCGGACCGATGTCGTCCGGCCCACCGTCTTGGATTTGCTCGCGAATGACCTTCAGCGGCAGGTACTGGTCCCGTTGCAACGTCAACACTGCCCGCAACTGATCGATGTCGCTTTGTCCGTAACGGCGATATCCGGAAGCGGTCCGCTGGGGTGACACCAGACCCTCGGCTTCGAGGAACCGAATTTTGCTGATGGACACGTCGGGGAATTCACGACGCAGCATGCTGAGGACTTCCCCGATGCTTACCGTTCCGCTGACAGACTCTTGACTCATGTGACCTGTTCGGCTGACACAAGGAAGGCGAATCGGAATTTCCCGATTTGAACTTCATCGCCTCCTCGCAGTGCGCGATCGTCCACGCGGGTCCGATTGACGTAGGTGCCGTTCAGAGAACCAGAGTCGCGAACGCTCCACCCCTGTGCGCCGCAGCGAAACTCGGCGTGACGTCGACTCACCGTGACATCATCAAGAAACACGGCTGCCTCCGGTGCACGACCGACCGCATGGACTCCATCGGCCGCACGAAGGATGTACTCGGTGCCCTCACCAGGTCCACGGTGAACTACCAACATGGCGTCACCTGCGGGAAGTCCAGCCATGCGACCCGCAGACATAGCCGCGAGCGGGCCGGTCGTGGTACCCGCAATCGTCGGAATGATCGTCGTGATGGCGTCGGGGACGTCCATCGGGATGGGAACATGTGCGCCGCACGATCCACAGAAGCGGTCCTGTGGATCGTTGCTATACCCGCATTCCCGGCAGATCATCAGGACTTCTCGACCAAGTCCCGGTAGGCGTCGGCTGTGAGCAGGCCGTCAATCGCAGACGGGTCCTCGGGCCGAACCTCCACCATCCAACCGGCGTTGTACGGATCGGCGTTCACCGTCTCGGGGCTGGCATCAAGCTCCACATTGCACGCCACGACTTCGCCGGTCACGGGCGCATAGATATCGCTGACGCTCTTTGTGGACTCAACCTCGCCACAGGAGCCCCCTGCCACAACCCTTGACCCCGGCGTGGGTAGGGACACGTAAACGATGTCACCCAACGCGTCTTGAGCGAAGTGCGTGATGCCGAAGGCCACATTCCCGGAGTCAAGGAGGCGAACCCATTCGTGCTCCGGGGTGAATCGAAGGTCCTCGGGGTACACGCAACACTCCTTCCAGGGGGATGTGGGAACTGTAACGGAGGAGTGAGCGTGCTCTTAGGACCCCAGCGGGGTGGCGGCGGACAGTGATCGGGCCTGCTGCACATAGCGAAGGCCTGCCCACCAATAGAGAAAGACCCCCCAGAGGGCAAAGGCCCAGCCGAGCGTCATGGCCGCGGCCCCCCAGCCTGACGGCAACGACCCCAGCAGGAGCAGGGGGAAACCCCACAGGAGCGCAAAGGTGCCGGTCTTACCCACAAACGTGACAGGCAGGGCCACCCGGCCGTGGCGCCGCAAGAGGGGAAGCAGGCAGATAAGGACGATTTCGCGGGCCACCAGCGCGATCACCAACCACCACGGGATGAGCGCTCGAAGAGCGAGTCCGAGGAGGGTGGCTGCGATGTAAAGCCGATCAGCCAGGGGGTCTAGTAGAGCCCCGATCCGAGAGACCTGACCCAAGCGTCGAGCCAAATAGCCATCCAACCAATCCGTGGCGCCGGAAACGGCCAGCAGAGCGAACGCCCACACGTCCGCGTGGGCAACAAGAACAAGCCAGAGGAAAACCGGAACGCCGATAAGTCTGAGCAAGCTCAGGGCGTTCGGGATGGTGACAAAACGATCCTCGGTCATGGTGTTGCACTGACCACGCTACGGGCACGGCGTAACCACAGAACGATCATGAGAGCGCCGGCAAGTATGAGTGCAAACCCAACGCCGCCAAGAATCGCGAGAATGATCTGCGAGTCGTGCACGATGTAGACCGCACTGAGCTGAACCGTTCCAAGCACAGCAGGACCGGTGATCACTACGGTCGCCGGCCGCGACTCTGGTATCTCAATTTCAGGATTCTCACCCTCCGCGGACCTCCACCAGAAAGTCTGACGCGCAAGGTCGACCGGTCCACCTCGCCCCGGCACCTCAGACACCTGCCACTCGGTGCCCGACGTGTTGGCAGCCACATAGGTGGAGCCGCGCAGCGCTCCATCCACATCCGTTGTATTACCAACTGCGAGGAAAACCTTGTCCTGCGCCACCACTGCCAAGCGACTGTGACCAAGCGACTCAAGTCCCGGAGGGGCTGCCGCGTATCGATCAATGTCCACAACCAAGGTGCGCGCTCCACCCGCTTCGACTACCCCGACCGGGACAACGATCCGACCATCAGGGTCGACAGCGGTCCACAGCATCACACCGGCTCCGTCAAGAGCCACACCAGCCATGACAAAAACGATACCGACGACTAGCCCCTTGACACCGCGAGTCATAACGCCACGTTACAACCCGTATGTGTCACATCCACAGCCTCAGGAATAAGTATGTGGTCGCGACGCATCCGATCACAACGACCAGAAGTCGCAATGCCCACGAAGGCAATCTGCGAGCAAGTCGACCACCGATGTATCCGCCTGGGACGGAGCCAACCGCGATGCAGAGGGCGGCAAGCCACACGACCGAACCGGATAGCGCAAAGACCACGGCTGCCGACACATTTGCACAGGCCGCAAGAAGATTCTTTGCGCCATTGCACGTCTGCGGATCCCGGTCGTAGCGCGCGCCAAGGATCGCCATCAGCATGATTCCCTGGCCGGCTCCGAAATAACCACCGTAGACACCTACCAGGGCGGTCCACGGCCAAATGGTGTGTCGTCCAGCCGTCTGGTGGTCGCGGCTCCACCTCTTGATCAACGGTTGCAACGCAATCAACAGCGTTGCCATGGCGACGAGAAACGGCACCAATGCGACAAAGACACGCGGCGGAAGAACGACCACGAGTCCTGCGCCGGCTGCCCCGGCGAGGACAGACGCCGTGACAGGTATCGCCAACTGGCGCATACGTGGCCGCAGTTCGTCTCGATAGGCCCACGCGGAGGCGAAGGATCCCGGCGACAGTCCGGCGGTATTCGAGCCATTCGCGGCTACCGGTGCGATCCCAGCGGCTAAGAGCACCGGATACGTGATGAGCGTGCCGGACCCCACCGCGGCATTGATGGCTCCCCCACACACACCCGCGGCCACCAGCGCCAGAACGATTCCCGGGGTCACCCGACTATCCGGCGTCTGGCCCAATATCGTCCCTCAGCGCGCTCGACAACCAGTGGGAGTTCGAAGGCTTGGGACATCACGTCAGAAGTCACGACACTCTCAAGTGGCCCGGACGCGAGTACACGTCCGCCCTGGAGGACTAATCCGTGCGTGAAGGATGGCGGCACCTCTTCCACATGGTGCGTGATGACCGCCAACACCGGAGCCAGCGGATCGTGGGCCAGGTACGACAGACGCGCCACGAGATCCTCTCGGCCAGAAAGGTCCAAGCCGGCGCCTGGTTCATCGAGAAGCAGTAGTTCCGGATCGGGCATCAGCGCCCGGGCGATCATGGTGCGTTTGCGTTCGCCTTCCGACAAGGTCCCGAAGGTTCGCGACGCCAAATCGTCGATACCCCATTGCTGCATCAGTGCGTAAGCACGTCGCAGATCTGTGGGCTCGTAGCTCTCGCGCCAACGGCCGGTCACATCGAACGCGCCAGTGGCCACCACATCGACGACGGCCTCGCCCGGGGGAAACGAAGCCATCTGAGCCGAACTCGCCCATCCGATCCGCTGGCGCAGGGTCGAAACATCCGTCGCCCCCAACACCTCATCAAGAATGCAGACATCTCCCGAGGTGGGAAACAAGCGCCCTGCCATCACCTGCATCAGCGTCGTCTTGCCAGCCCCGTTGGGGCCGATGATCACCCAGCGTTCGCCCTCGGCAACGGCAAGGTCGATCGAATCCAGAAGCAGAGCACTGCCGCGGCGCACCGAGACGGAGCGAAGTTCCAGAAGAGGCACAAGCCCACCCTAGGCGTCAGACGGCCACCTTCTTGGTTACCGTGTCGCAAGTGATGTCCGATCGAACAGTCATGGCAACCCTTGCCGGGGACGACAGGCCCGGGGTCACGAGCACCCTGTTCGCCGCCGTGGCACATCACGGGGTCACTGTTCTCGACGTGGAGCAGTTGGTCGTACGCGGCCGACTCGTCCTTGCGGTTCTCCTGGGCGGCGTGCAACAAGCGGACGAGGAGATCCTCGTCCGCGACCTACAGGATTCTGGACACGCGTTAGGGCTGGACGTGTCCGTGACCATTGGTGGCCTGCCGGACGATGCGCACCGCCACAATCGACTTCACGTAACCGTCATGGGAGCTCCGCTGCGGCCCGAGTCGATCGCCGAGGTCACCGCTGTGATCGCTGGCCTCGGTGGAAACATCGACCGAATCAGACGAATCGCCTCGTACCCCGTCACCGCCATTGTTCTCGAGGCGTCCGGGGCCTCCGTTGATGCCCTTCGCGGTCCGCTTGCATCCATCGCGGCGACCAGTGGATGTGATGTGGCCGTTCAACGCAAGGAGATCGACAGGCGAGGTCAACACCTCGTTGTGATGGACGTGGATTCCACTTTGATTGCACACGAGGTTATCGACCTTCTTGCAGACGAGGCGGGCGTCGGTGCAGAAGTTCAGGCAATCACCGAACGCGCAATGCGGGGTGAACTTGATTTCGAGCAGTCACTTCGCGCACGCGTTGCTCTGTTGTCCGGCCTGGACGAGGCTGCCTTGCAGAGGGTTCGTACCAACATCACACTTACACCGGGGGCTCGCACGCTCTGCCGAACATTGCACAAGCTTGGCTTCAAGATCGCTCTAGTCTCCGGCGGTTTCATCGAGGTCGTTGAGCCGATCGCGCGTGAGCTCGGAATTGTCCACGTCAGAGCGAACAGGCTCGATACTCGCGATGGACGTTTGACCGGCGGCCTCACGGGACCGGTGATCGACCGCAAGGCAAAGCAGCAGGCCCTTGAAGATTTTGCCGCCGAGGAAGGCATTCCTCTGTCACGTACGATTGCTATCGGTGACGGAGCAAACGACATCGACATGCTGACGAGAGCCGGGCTAGGCGTTGCGTTCAACGCCAAGCCAGCAACACGCGCGGCTGCCGACACGGCCGTCAATGTTCCGTATTTGGACTCTGTTCTCTATCTACTGGGAATTACTCGCGAAGAGATCGAGGATGTCCAGGCTGAGTAAGTCAGGACTTGCGGGGCGCTCGCGCTACGGCGAAATGCTCGATGACCATCGGGACCGACATGCAGGACCCCCACAAGCTGGAAGTAACCACAACAGCAAGTGCACTTGTGGGGAACTTTGCCGTTGCGTCATCCTTCGCAGTCCCGGGCTCGGTGTACCGGCTTATGAAGTCCACCAGCCCCGGATTATGTCCGATCAGAACCGCAGTGTCAGCGGAGTCGGGTAGTCCTGAGATCACTGCGGCCACGCCATCCGCATCGGTCTCGTAGAGACTGGGCTCCTCCACGACTTCGCACTCAGCCCAGACACCGGAGAGTTGTTCGCGAATCAAGCGCCAGGTCAACTGGGTTCGAGTTGCGGTAGAAACAACCACCACGGGTGGTTCAAGCACGGGGATGTTGTGCAGCAACCACTCACCGATGAGTGGGGCGTCGCGCCTGCCTCGCCCATTCAGCGGCCGGAAGTGGTCCTCCACGCCCCACGGATAGTCGCTCTTGGCGTGCCGGATGAGGATCAGTCGACGCATGGTGTCAGGCTCCCTGCGAGTGAACTCCGCCATCAACATGAATGATTTCGCCGGTTGTGGCAGGGAACCAGTCCGACAGAAGAGCCGCGCAGGCACGAGCCGCGGGCTCAGGATCGTCAAGGTTCCAGGCCAGCGGCGCCCGTGTGCTCCAGACAGCTTCGAAATCATCAAACCCGGGAATGCTCTTCGCGGCCATGGTCCTGATGGGCCCGGCGGCTATGAGATTGACCCGAATCCCCCGTGGACCAAGATCACGTGCGAGATAACGCGCTGTGCTCTCGAATGCAGCCTTAGCCACACCCATCCAGTCGTACTTGGGCCAGGCGACTTGAGCATCGAAGTCCAGACCGACGATCGATCCTCCGCTGCTCATCAGAGGCAAAGCGGCCATGGACAGTGACTTGAGCGAGTAGGCCGACACCTGCAGGGCCACACTCACATCCGGCCACGAGGTATTGAGGAAGTTGCCGCCCAATGCCGCCTCCGGGGCGAAGCCGATGGCATGCACCACCCCATCCAGTCCGTCGACATGGTCGCGCACTCGATCGGCCAAAGCGGCGAGGTCCTCTTCGTTGGTGACGTCCAATTCCACGATCGGAGCCGGCTGCGGCAGACGCCCGGCTGATCGCTTGGTCAAACTCATGGTGCGACCGAACGAACTCAGAATGACCACTGCGCCTTGCTCCTGCGCCAGGCGGGCCACATGAAATGCAATGGACTGGTCAGTCAGGACTCCCGTAATGAGAATTCTCTTGCCCTCCAGCAGACTCATGACACCCTTTCGTCAAATCCTTCGTTCAGTGACCCATTCCTAGACCGCCATCCACCGGTAGCACTGCCCCGGTGACATACCCCGCATGGCACAAAAAGTCCACCGCTGTCGCAATCTCAGACCCTTGAGCATATCGACCGACGGGGATGTTCGACAGGATCGCCGCCTTCTGCGCATCATCGAGCTCCGCCGTCATATCGGTTTCGACGAAACCGGGGGCGACAACATTTACGGTGATGCCGCGCGAGCCAACTTCGCGTGCAAGAGATCGTGCAGCCCCGATAAGTCCAGCCTTGGACGCTGCGTAATTGACCTGACCTGCCGATCCCAAGGCCCACACCACCGACGACACGAAAATGATTCGGCCCTGCCTAGCCTTGATCATTCCGCGCAGAACTTGACGCGCGAGTCGAATGCTGCCGGCGAGGTTCGTCTGCAATACAACGTCAATGTCGTCGTCCGACATCCGCATCAGCAAGGTGTCCCTCGTCATTCCTGCGTTTGCGACCAGCACCTCGATGCTTCCGTGGGATTCCTCCACAGCAGCGATGGCGGCCACAATGCTTGCCGGATCACTGACATCTAACGGAACAGCGGGCAGCCCATCCGGCGCCTGCCCGCTCCGCGACCCCACGACAGCGGTGTATCCCGACTCACGAAGGCGAAGCGCAATCGCGAGGCCGATCCCCCGATTTCCCCCGGTGATGAATGCCACGCCGCTCATGAATCTTCCAAACGTGCGCCCACTTTGATGGTCACCTGATAGTGGTCGACATCGCCATCTCGGACGTAGCCGCGGACCTGAACAACTTCGAACCAGTCCACTTTGCCGATGGTCGTGGCGGCCCGAGCCACGGCACTGCGAATGGCAGCATCCACTCCCTCAGGCGAAGTACCCACGAGCTCGGTCACGGCATATGTCCGGTTGACCACAATTCCTCCTTCGGGCGGCTACGCCGCTGCACGGTGGCACTCGTCCCCGAGCGCTGCGGCACATCTTGGCCTACCGTGGCCTCGTGAGCAGCCATCAGGACGAGGTCCACACCATCACCGACGCTCAGCGGGGGCTATCCCAGGAGCAGACGGGGCGGACCCGGCGCTACCTCATCAGCATGGGTGTGCGGACGGCCTGCGTCCTCGCGGCAATTGTGGTGCCCGGCTGGCCCAGATGGGTCTTTATCGCGGGTGCGGTAGCCCTCCCCTATCTCGCGGTGGTGGCGGCCAACGCGGGCCGCGAGAACGACGAGCCAGGATCCATGGGGTTGCCGCTAGAGCCGCAGCGGGCGTTGCCCGCGCCCGGCACCACGATTCCTTACGACCCCGACCGCTGACTTAGAGTGCGAGGGTGATCGCACTGCTCCGAACACGACGGTGGATCTCGTTCACCATCGTGGTGGTTGTAGTGATCGTCAGCTTTGGATTCCTCAGCCGATGGCAGTGGGCGAGGGCTCAGGACAAGAAAGTCGACCGAATCACGCTTGCCCAATCAGTGGGCGCCACTCCGGAGTCTGTCGACGCGGCCCTCGCCCAAGGAATGACCTCAGGACTCCAATGGCACCGGGTCACGGCCCAAGGGCAGTGGCTCCCGGAAACACAGGTCCTCGTGCGACGTCGGCCTTTGAACTCCACAAACGGCTTCTGGGTTGTGACGGCATTTCGTGCTGTCACAGGCACAGACCTGTGGATTAACAGAGGCTGGATCCCCGCACAGTCATCAGCGACGTCACAGGTGCAGGCGCCTGCGCCCGACCAGGGCGTGGTCGACATCACCGGCTATCTCCGCGAATTCGAGAACGAGCCCGTACAGCAGGGACTACCTCAAGGGCAGGTGTCGTCCGTATCGGCACAGGCGCTGCCTGCGCTCGCCACAAGCTATCCGGCCTACGTTCAACTCGCGACGCCAACGCAAGCCGGCCTGATTGCCCTACCCACGCCCGAGGTGAACGAGGGTCAAAACATCTCGTACGCCGTGCAATGGCTCCTGTTTGCCTTCGTGTCCGTGGGCGGCTGGTTCTTTTTTCTACGTCGTGAAGCGCGCGAGGACGGCAATCAACCTGACGACGTACGGAGGCCATGACATGGATCTAGGACTGCACGACCGGGTTTTCATCATCACCGGCGGAAGCCGCGGTCTTGGGTTTGCGACAGCGCAATGTTTGATCGCCGAGGGCGCACGCGTCGTGCTTGTAGGCCGACATGAGGATTCGCTCGCCAAAGCCGCAGCGACATTGGGGACAAACGCGGCTTCGCTGAGTGGAGACACCCGCGACACCCAACTGCCACACGAGGCCATGGCTCTCGCCGTCTCCTCCTTCGGCCGCATCGATGGTGCTCTCATCAGCGGTGGCGGCCCTCCTGCGGGAACGGCCATGCGCATCACCGACGATCAATGGCGTGATGCGTTTGACTCGGTGTTCCTCGGTGGCCTGCGCATGGCAAGGACCCTGCTGGAGTCGAACACTCCCGTCAGCATTGCATGGGTCCTCTCGTCGTCCGCAGTCGAAATCATCACCGGTCTGGGAGCCAGCAACGGGCTCCGGCCCGGACTCGCGATGCTCATCAAAGACCTCGCCGACGAGGTCGCACCGCTCGGAAGTCGGGTCAACGGCCTACTTCCGGGTCGCATCGCTACTGATCGCATAACTGAGCTCGATGCTGCCTTAGGCGCAGAAGCGCGAGATCGCATACGTACGGCCATTCCCCAGGGCCGATACGGAGATCCTCGCGAGTTCGGACAGGTAGCCGCTTTCGTTCTCAGCCCTGCGGCGTCCTACGTCACCGGGACACTCATTCGGGTTGACGGTGGGCTTACGCGTCACCCATAGCGCTCTGGTCGGCGAACTGGGTTCGATAGAGATCTGCGTAAACGCCATTGAGCGCCAGCAGTTCATCATGCGTTCCGCGTTCGACCACGGACCCGGCTACCAACACCACGATCTGATGCGCGCGCCGAATAGTGCTGAGGCGATGAGCGATCACCACTGACGTGCGTCCCTCGAGCGCATTATCCAAAGCTCGCTGGACGGCTGCTTCGCTTTCGCTGTCCAAATGCGCTGTGGCCTCATCCAGCACCACGACGCGTGGACCCTTGACCAACAGTCGAGCAATGGCAACGCGTTGCTTCTCGCCTCCGGAGAGCCGATGCCCGCGATCGCCCACCACAGTGTCAAGGCCCTCCGGCAAATTCGCGATAAGCCCACCGATTTGAGCAGCACTACAGGCATCCAACAACTCCTGCTCACTCGCATCAGGGCGGGCGTAGAGCAGATTCGCACGGATGGTGTCGTGGAATAAATGGGCGTCCTGGGTCACCACACCGACAGCGTCGTGCAGCCGCTCAAGACTGACCTTGCGAACATCAACGCCGCCGAGCTGGACAGATCCGTCAGTCACGTCGTACAGGCGAGACAGGAGACCTGCCGTGGTTGTCTTGCCGGCTCCGGACGGTCCCACCAGAGCCGTCAGGGTCCCTGCCTGCACTTCGAACGACACATCAGTGAGCACCGGCCCAGAGTCCGCAACCGCTTGGTCCCGAGCGATCGACTCAAGGCTGGCGAGCGAGACCTCCTCCGGACGCGGATACCGGAACCCCACGTGCGCGAAGGCCACTGACAAAGGCCCACTCGGCAAAGCCACAGGATGAATGGGCTCGGCGACCATGGGTTCCAAGTCCAGCACCTCAAACACCCGCTCAAAACTCACCAGAGCGGTCATCACGTCAACTCGTACATTGGACAGGCCCGTGAGCGGACCGTAGAGCTGAGCCAAGAGGCCCACGAGAGCCAGCAGTGTTCCGATCGTCAACGCCCCTCTGACGGCAAGATTGCCGCCAAGTCCGTAGACGATGGCCGTCGCCAACGCGGCGACAAGGGTCAAAGCCGTGAAAAACCAACGGTTGGCCATGGCGATGCGGACACCGATGTCGCGAACGCGCGCCGCTCTGCCCGAGAACAGCGCAGCCTCATCCCCTGGTCGCCCAAAGAGTTTGACCAAGAGCGCCCCCGAGACATTGAATCGTTCCGTCATCTGTGAGCTCATGTCTGAGTTGACCGACATTTGTTCGCGGGTGAGTCCCTGCAAGCGGCGGCCCATCCAGCGTGCCGGCAGCAAGAAGAGCGGTACGAGCAGCAACGAGACCACCGTGACCGGCCACGACAAAAGAAACATGGTCACCAGAACGATGACGACGGAGATGAGATTGCCGAGAACGCCCCCCAGAGTGGACGTGAACGCCTGTTGCGCACCGATGACATCGCTGTTGAGACGAGAAATGAGAGCCCCCGTCTGGGCTCGCGTGAAAAATGCCACCGACTGACTTTGCACGTGGTCATAGACCTCTGTGCGCAAATCGAAAATCAGGCCTTCACCGATCTTCGAGGAAAAATATCGACCCACGAGGCCCAATCCGGCATCGACAACAGCTAGCAGAGCAATCAGGATCGCCATCACGGTGACGACGCCCGCATTCCCCTTGAGGATTCCCTGATCGACGAGCCGAGGAATCATGAGCGGCTGAGCGACACTCAACAGTGACGTGAAGACCAGCGTGACAACGTAGACGCCTATGACATTGCGGTAGGGACGCGCATACGTGAACACTCGTCGCACAAGCGCGCGATCCACCCCGCCCTTTCTGGTCGGGCGATTGGTCGCAAACGACCGGTAAGCCTCCCAGTTCGCATGCCCGCTCATGGGCGCATCATGGCTGCCAGTCGAAGAACCTGCGCCTCGCGCTCGCGATCGAGCTGGGCATCGTTCCCGGCGGCTCCATTCAACAGGTGCTTGAGCGCGCATACCGCTTTCGAATCAGCAGCGAGAACTGGCGCCATTGACTTCTCCAGCCACCCCGCCCAGTGCTCGCGTGGCACAACCGCATTGACTAAACCGATCCGCATGGACTCCTCCGCGTCGACAAATCTTCCGGTCGCGCAGATTTCGAGAGCTCGCGAGTAACCCACGGCCTCGACTAGTGGTCGAGTACCGCCTAGGTCAGGGACGAGGCCCAGAGAAGTCTCGCGCATGGCGAACTGCGCGTCGGGGGCCACCACCCTCAGGTCACACGCCAAGGCCAATTGGAACCCCGCGCCAATAGCGTGCCCGTGCACCAATGCGATCGTGATGGGGTCGACTTCGCGCCACCACGCGAAAGCCTTCTGGGCGTCTCGAATGAACGCGTCCGGATCCACGCTGGTGCTTTGGAACGGCGACTCCTCGCCCGGGATTCCCTCGGGTGTGAAGAGACGAAGATCCAGGCCGGCGGAGAAGCTTTGACCTTCGCCCCAGATCGCCACGATGCGTACGTCCGGATCAATCTGGTCGCGGACTGCCGCCAATTGGGTCCACGTCTGGGGCGTATGGGCATTTCGACGATCGGGGTTGTCCAGCACCACGGTCAGCAAGGGTCCTGATCGCTCTACGCGAATATTCGTCATGATCGCTCCCGTCTCTCAGGCTAGTTCAACGAGGTCGGCATAGCCTTCATTCCAGAGGTCCTCATCACCATCGGGCAGAAGGAGCACTCGCTCCGGAGACAGTGCAGACACAGCGCCCGGATCGTGCGTGACGAGAACAACCGCACCGGTGTATCCGGCAAGCGCATTGAGCACCTCAGCCCGGCTTGCGGGATCAAGGTTGTTGGTGGGCTCATCGAGCAAAAGCACATTTGCCCCTGACACCACCAGACAGGCCAGGGCCAGGCGGGTTTTTTCTCCGCCCGACAGGACGCCGGTGGGCTTCCCGACCGCATCTCCTTCGAAGAGGAAGGAGCCCAGAACCGTACGAGTGCGGGTGTCATCGAGATCAGGTGCCGCTCGTCGCATCGTCTCCAGCACGGTGGCGGCTGGATCGAGCGTCTCATGCTCCTGCGCGTAATAGCCCACCACGGCTCCGTGCCCCAACTCGATATCACCCGTGTCACCGATGTCGACCCGAGCCAGCATCCTGAGAAGCGTGGTCTTTCCAGCACCGTTGAGACCCAGGATCACCACGCGGCTGCCGCGGTCGATTGCGAGATCAACATCGGTGAAGACTTCCAAAGACCCGTATGACCTGGACAGCCCACGTGCCATCAGGGGCACCTTGCCGCAGGGCTTGGGATCGGGGAACCTCAGGGCCGCCACCTTGTCGCTGCGACGAATGTCAGCGCTACCCGCCAAGATCTTGTCGGCACGCTTGAGCATCGATTGCGCGGCCTTGGCCTTTGTCGCCTTCGCGCGCATCTTCTCAGCTTGCGAACGCAGAGCGTCGGCCTGCTGCTCGGCATTGCGTCGTTCACGCTTACGGCGACGCTCGTCAGTCTCGCGCGCAGTCAGATAGGCCGTCCATCCCATGGTGTAGACGTCGATCTCTTGGCGATTGGCGTCCAGATGCCACACGCGATTCACGGTGTCCTGCAGAAGGTCGGTGTCGTGGCTGATGACGATGAAGCCACCCTCGTAGCTTGCCAAGAACTTGCGAAGCCACCGCACCGAATCCGCATCGAGGTGGTTAGTGGGCTCATCGAGAAGCAGTACGTCAGCCCCGCTGAACAAGATTCGTGCCAACTCCACACGCCTGCGCTGACCGCCCGAGAGGGTCCCCAGTGGCTGGCTCAGGACGCGTTCCGGAAGTCCCACGCTGGCTGCAATAGATGCCGCCTCGGATTCGACCGCGTAGCCGCCCAACGCCTCAAACTCGGCTTCCGCCCGTGCATACCTGGCAATCAATCGCTCGCGTTCGGCTACGTCATCAGTCCCCATGCCCATGCTGGTTTCCTGCATTCGACGCACAACTGCATGCAGCCCGCGCGCCGACAGGATCCGATCACGGGCGATCTCATCCGGGTCACCGCTGCGCGGGTCCTGGGGCAAATATCCGACCGTCCCTGTCACCGAAACCTGGCCGCCGGCCGGGGTGCCTTCACCGGCAAGGATGCGGGTCAACGTGGTCTTTCCCGCACCGTTGCGGCCCACGAGACCAATGCGATCTCCTTTAGCCACACGCAAAGACGCGTCCGTGAGCAGGAGTTGAGCCCCGGCCCGGACTTCGAGGCCGGTAACACTGATCATTGAGCACAGTCTAGGTGCCCACCTCTGGCAGACTTCCTCGCGTGCATTCCATGGTCGAGGCGTGGCCCCTACCCATCACCGTCACACTCTTCGTTTCCCTCATGGTCGCCGTGGCTCTTGTCGGTGTGTGGCGTGCATCACGCGCAGACGTGCAATCAGACGCGCGGCGCGACAACATCGGTTCTGCAACTCTGTCGCTGGCGATGGCCGGGTTCACCCTTGTGGGGTCGTTCGCCGCGTACAGCCTCTGGAGCGCCGAGACCACCAGGTCTGCCCTGCTGGGTATGGAGCTGGCGTCAGCTCGGGCCATGCTTACGGAAGCACAGAACCCCGGCACCACTGATCCCGAGCCACTGCGACATGCGCTGCTGAACTACGCGACCGCGTTGCGGCTGATCTATGACGAAGGTGAGGTTGCCTCGGCCGACTCGCATGGTTACGACATGATGCTTGATCTCAGCCGCGCCCTGCGCGTCTCGTTACCCGCTAAGCCCAGCACTGCAAGCCAAGTGGCGCTGGAGAACGACTATGAGGCTCTCGTCAAAGCGCACAATGAGCGCACCTCCCAAACACGGCCCCTGCTGCCATCTTCGGTTTTCTATGCGCTGCTGATCATGGCAACGGTGGCGGCTTACGTTGCCGGTCGCTACCCCATCGGACAGAGTCGCGAGCTCAAAGCAACACAGGTGGTCGCAGCAGTGATGGTGATCAGCGCACTCTTGTCCGTCGTACTCATCCTCGATGCCTCTGCCACATCGGCAAACCGCAGCCTCCCTGCACTCGAAGCATTCATTGCCTACCTACAGGGCCTGGGCTAACTGATCAGACGTTGAACCCCAATGCGCGCAGCATCTCGCGACCATCGTCAGTGATCTTGTCGGGACCCCACGGCGGCATCCACACCCAATTGATTTTGAAATCACTCACGACTTCACTCAACGCTGCTCGGGTCTGATCCTCAATCACATCGGTGAGCGGGCAGGCCGCCGACGTCAACGTCATATCGACTGTCGCGACGTTGCCTTCGTCCACGTTGACGCCGTACACCAACCCCAGATCGACAACATTGATGCCGAGTTCGGGATCCACAACATCCTTCATGGCTTCCATGACTGTGTCCTGCGTTGCGATACTCACGATGAGCCCCATCCTTGTGTCGTCTGATCCATTGGTCTAGTCCGAGGCGGCGGAAATGCCGGCCCGGTTCTGTGCATCCTGCAACGCCATCCACGGCAAGAGAGCGCACTTGATACGCGCCGGGTACTTCGAGACTCCCACAAACGCGACAGCATCTCCCAAAACGTCCTCGTCAGGCTCACCCTCGCCTTTGCTGCGCATGAGGGCGAGAAATGCTTCTCGGATGCGATCCACCGTGGCTGCATCGGCGCCACCAACCAACTCGGTCATCACGCTTGCACTCGCCTGCGAGATGGAGCAGCCTTGACCCTCGTAGGCGACCTGCAGGCCCCCGTCAGCATCCAGGCAGACCCGCACCGTCACTTCATCTCCGCACGTCGGATTGACGTGGTGAGCCTCTCCCAAAGCATTCTCGAGGACACCAGAGCCTCGCGGGTTGCGATAGTGATCCAAGATGATCTCTTGGTAGAGGGATTCCAGCTGCATGTCAGCTCACCCCGAAAAAGGCCTGCGCCGCAAAGATTGCTTCCACGGCAACATCGATGTCGCTCTCATCGTTGTATAGGTACGGAGACATGCGTGTGGTCGCGGGAACCTGGAATCGACGACACGTGGGCCACGCACAGTGATGACCCACGCGCACGGCCACTCCCCTGTCATCGAGGAACTGACCCACATCGTGCGGGTGGATGCCTGCCACTTCGAAAGAGATAGCGCTGCCGCGATCCACGTTGGTCAGCGGACCGATAATCCGAACCCCCGGTATTTCCGCCAGCCGATCAAGCGTGTAGCCCGTCAGTCGGTGTTCGTGCGACGCGACCTCATCCATCCCGATGTCGCGAAGGTAACCGACGGCCGCAGCCAAGCCCACCGCTTGGGCCACGATGGGCGTGCCGGCTTCAAAACGCTTAGGGCCGGTGGCATACGTGCTGTGATCCATGTGGACGGTTTCGATCATCGAGCCACCGGACAGGAACACCGGCATGGCGTCGAGCACCGTGGACCACAGCAGTCCGATCCCGGTGGGACCGAGCATCTTGTGCCCGCTCCAGGCGACCGCGTCTGCTCCAAGCGTGGCGACGTCCACCGGCATGTGGGGGATCGACTGGCAGGCATCAACGATGCCGAGAGCCCCGACTTCGTGCGCTCGATCCATCACCACCCGCACGGGATTGATCGTGCCGAGAATGTTGGACTGATGAACCAAAGACACCACACGCGTGGACGCGTCGATCACGGAATCAAGGCTGGACAGGTCGAGTCGGCCTTCGTCCGTCAGCGGTATCCAGCGCAGGGTGGCACCGGTCTTGGCGCACACCTCTTGCCACGGCACCAGGTTGGCGTGGTGCTCCATCTCCGTCACCACAATGGAATCACCAGCGGACAGAACGAATCGGCTGTCAACTTCATGGCCACGCGCAGCCAGAGCCGTCCCGTTGGAGAATGCGTACGCCATCAGATTCAGGCTCTCGGTTGCATTCTTGGTGAAGACAAGCTGGTCAGACTCGCCCCCGACAAAAGCCGCTATGGCTGTTCTGGCCACCTCGTACGCCTCGGTGGCCTCTTCGGCCAGCTGATGGGACCCGCGATGAACTCCGGAATTGCACGTCTCGTAATAGTCGCGTTCGGCATCTAGGACACAGGTGGGCTTTTGACTTGTCGCTCCACTATCCAAATACACCAACGGCTTGCCATCCCGAACCGTACGGCTCAGGATCGGAAAGTCCTTGCGAATGCGCGCAACGTCGATCATGCCGGAGTCAGGAATCTTTCGTAGCCCTCGGACTCCAGCACCTCTGCGAGTTCGCGTCCACCGCTTTCGACGATGCGACCGTCGATGAAGACATGCACCATGTCCGGCGTGATGTAGCGCAGAATGCGCGTGTAGTGGGTGATGAGCATGGTGCCAGCATCAGACGACTCGCGGAAAGTATTGAAACCCTCGGCCACGATGCGCAAGGCATCAACGTCTAGACCGGAGTCTGTCTCATCCAGAATCGCGATCTTGGGCTTGAGCAAGGACAGCTGAAGCATTTCGTGACGCTTCTTCTCTCCGCCCGAGAAGCCCTCATTCACATTGCGCTCCGCAAAAGCCGGATCCATCTGCAGGTCCGCCATCGCGGCCTTCATCTCCTTCAGCCAATCGCGGAGCTTTGGAGCCTCGCCCCGTACGGCAGTGGCGGACGTTCGAAGGAAGTTGGACACGCTCACCCCAGGAATCTCAACGGGGTACTGCATCGCGAGAAAGACACCAGCGCGAGCGCGCTCGTCAACGCTCATAGCCAGCAGGTCCTGTCCATCCAGAGTGATGGATCCCGAGGTCACCTCATACTTGGGATGGCCGGCAATGACATAGGCGAGCGTCGACTTGCCCGATCCGTTGGGGCCCATAACGGCATGGGTGCGCCCTGATTCGACGGTGAGGTCGACACCTCGAAGAATCTCCCGAGGACCGGCTTCGGTGATGACCGAAGCGTGCAGGTCAGTGATGGCCAGAACACTCATGCTGGATCTCCTTCAGTGGTGACGTCGATGAACACCGCGGGATCCTCGTCATCGGACAAGGTCACGCGGTAGACGGGAACAGGGCTGACCGCCGGTGGCGATTGCGGCTCACCAGTGGTCAGGTCGAAAGCTGAGCCGTGCAGCCAGCATTCGATGGAGCAGTCGACAACCTCGCCCTCCGAGAGTGCGACGTCGGCGTGCGAGCAGCGATCCTCAAGCGCGAAGACACCATCTGTCGTGCGCACAATGGCCACCGCGGTCGCACCGACCATGAAGCGCTTGGCGCTTTGTGGAGCTACTTGGGACAGACGACACACCTCGACGCTCACTCATCCTCCTCAAGCGCCATGCCCAACCGCGATTCGATGCGCTGAAGAATCTGCGCCCGCCAGTCAAGCGAGGGGATTCGAGTAAGCACGTCAGCAAAAAAACCACGGACAACCAACTGACGAGCAACAATCTCGGGGATACCTCGGGCCTTCAAATAGAACAACTGCTCATCGTCAAAACGGCCCGTGGCACTTGCATGGCCCGCGCTGACCACATCGCCGGTCTCCAGTTCGAGGTTTGGCACCGAATCAGCGCGCGGCCCGTCTGTCAGCAAAAGGTTGCGATTGAGTTCGAAGGTCTCGGTTCCCACAGCAGTTCGGCGCACAAGAACATCACCGACCCACACCGTATGCGCACCTGCGCCGGACAATGCACCCTTGTAGGTCACGTTGCTCAAACAATTGGGCTGGTCGTGATCGACGAACACCCGATGTTCCATGTACTGGTCGCCCTCGGCCAGGAACGCGCCTAGCAACTCGGCAGAACCACCGGCTGCACGGTAGGAAACCGACGGACACACACGAACTCGACTGCCACCAATGGTGATGCAGGCACCCACGAAGTGTGCGTCACGACCAATTGATGTGGGCCACTGCCACAGCTGCGCATGATCAGCAGGGCCATCAATGACCGACAGCACCGTCAGATCTGAGCCGTCACCCACGGACACAACGATGGATCCGCTGACATCCAGACTCGTGTCGTGCACGAGCACCACCGTGGCCTTGGAGAAGCGACCGATCGTGACCTCAATCTGACCGTACGATCCTGGGCCCGACCCGTGCAGGCGAACCACCACCGGGGAGTCGACAACAGTGTCCGCCGGAATGTCGACGCTGATGACACTGCGAACTTTGGACCGCGCAACCGCCGAGGCGCGATCGACGGCCGTCCACGCCGGCGTGGGCGACTGCGACGACGAGACGAACTCTGCCGGCTCGGCGGTGAGGCTCCCCCAGTCCTCCTGGGCTTCCATGAACGCCGACAGGCGTTCAACAGGAGCAAATCGCCATTCCTCCTGACGCGACGTGGGCATCGGGAAGTCTGCAGGGTTATTCGAGACCAGCCGTGGAGCATGATCCAACGGTGGAGTTTCCAGAATCGTCACCCGACCGCACCCTCCATCTGCAGCTCGATCAGGCGATTGAGCTCCAGCGCGTACTCCATGGGCAGTTCACGAGCAATGGGCTCGATAAAGCCACGCACGATCATGGCCATCGCCTCGTCCTCGGTGAGACCCCGCGACATCAGGTAGAACAACTGATCCGCACTGATCTTGGACACTGTGGCCTCATGACCCATGGACACGTCGTCTTCGCGCACATCGACATACGGGTAGGTGTCAGACCGCGAAATGTCGTCGACAAGCAGCGCATCACACTTCACTGTGCTCTTGGCGTTGTGTGACCCGTCAAGGATCTGCACGAGCCCGCGGTAGGACGTGCGGCCGCCCCCTCTGGCCACAGACTTGCTGATGATGTTTGACGACGTGTTAGGGGCAGCGTGAACCATCTTGGCTCCAGCATCCTGGTGCTGTCCGGCTCCTGCGAACGCGATGGACAACGTCTCACCCTTGGCGTGCTCACCTGTCAGCCACACTGCGGGGTACTTCATGGTGACCTTGGAACCGAGGTTGCCGTCAACCCATTCCATCGTCGCGCCCGCGTGAGCGACCGCTCGCTTGGTCACGAGGTTGTAGACGTTGTTCGACCAGTTCTGGATCGTGGTGTACCGGCAGCGGCCGCCCTTGCGCACGATGATCTCGACAACCGCCGAGTGCAGTGAGTCGCTGGAATACACGGGTGCCGTGCAGCCCTCTACGTAGTGAACGTAGGCATCCTCGTCGATGATCATCAGCGTGCGCTCGAACTGGCCCATGTTCTCGGTGTTGATCCGGAAGTAGGCCTGCAACGGAATGTCCACGTGAACGCCCTTAGGCACGTAGATGAACGATCCACCTGACCATACGGCTGTGTTGAGCGCCGCGAACTTGTTGTCACCTACCGGGATCACCGAGCCGAAGTACTCCTTGAAGATGTCTTCGTGCTCGCGCAGACCTGTATCTGTGTCGAGGAAGATGACCCCCTGCTCCTCGAGGTCCTCGCGAATCTTGTGGTAGACGACCTCAGACTCGTACTGGGCCGCAACACCGGAGATAAGGCGCTGCTTTTCGGCCTCAGGAATTCCGAGACGGTCGTAAGTGTTCTTGATCTCCTCGGGCAACTCATCCCAGCTCTCGGCCTGCTTCTCGGTCGAGCGCACGAAGTACTTGATGTTGTCGAAATCAATGCCGGTCAGGTCAGAACCCCACGAAGGCATCGGCTTCTTTTCGAAGAGACGCAGGCCCTTAAGTCTGAGATCCAACATCCACGACGGCTCGTTCTTCTTAGCGGAGATATCGCGCACGACATCTTCATTAAGGCCCCGTCGTGCTGTAGCGCCGGCCGTGTCCTTGTCATGCCAACCGAAGTCGTACCGTCCGAGATCGTCCAATTGAGCGGTCATGATGCCCTTCCTATTGTCGCGACAAGCGGGATAACAGTCGTGCACACCTGATCTCCATGAGCCAGCGTGGCCAGCCGTGTGACATGCAAGCCCAGAACTTGGCCGATGGCCGCCGTCTCTGCATCACAGAGCGCGGGGAATTGGCGAGCAACATCAACCACCGGGCAGTGGTGCTGGCACAGCTGCACCGCGACTTCGCCTAACGGCTCGACGTCCGCGGCGTACCCGGCCTTAGTCAGGGCGATGGCCACGTCCTGCGCGTTCGTGCTGCCGCGCATAGCTTCCGCCAGCTGTGCCGCCCGAGCGTGAGCGAATGACTCCACGGCCTGCGCACCAAAGGATTCCGCCATAAATGACAGTGCCGAGAGCGCGAGGTCGTCATAGGCCTGATCGCATGCGGCCCGGCCACTATCGGTGAGCGCGTACACGCTGCTGGGTCGTCCGCGCCGAGGCTTGGGCGCCGGCCCGTAGGGCGCACGCTCGTGGGCCTCCACGAGGGACGACTCAATAAGCAGGCCAAGTACGCGGCGTACGCCAGCCGGCGTCATGCCGAGGCGGTCGGCCAATTCCGTGGCGGTCCCTGGGCCAACGGACAAAAGGGAGCGAGCTAACCGCTCCGCTGCCTCTCCGGGGAATTTCACAACAGTATTGTTTCCTAAATCCCCGCACGTGCAAATCGGCCCCTGCCTCTACAGTGCTGCCGTGGCCGCAACACTGACGGTGTCTCAAATATCTGTTCGCTATGCGGACACATTGGCCGTTGACGGGGTCTCGTTCGACGTGAATCCGGGCGAAATCGTGGCCCTCCTCGGGGCGAACGGTGCGGGCAAAACGTCCATCGTGGAGTCGTGCATCGGGCTGCGTCGGCCCACCTCCGGCCAGATCACCGCTTTCGGCATGGATCCGACCGACGTGCCTGCACGCGGCCGCACAGGCGTGATGCTGCAAAACGGTGGCCTGTTCCCCTCGGCTCGCCCGCTGGCGTGGCTGAACTACCTCGCCAAGCTCTACCCGACACCAGCCGAACCACGCGATCTTCTCGCGGCGGTAGGGATCGACCCTGATCTTCGCACCACCAACCGGCGTCTCTCGGGCGGAGAACAACAACGGGTGAAGCTGGCGGCAGCGTTGCTGCCCCAGCCCGACCTTTTGTATTTGGACGAGCCCACGGCCGGTGTCGACGTCGTAGCCCGTCGCTCCCTCATCGATCTCGTGCGAGCGCAGGCCGAACGCGGTGCGGCCATCGTGCTCACCACGCATCTGCTTGCCGATGTCGACGATCTCGCTGATCGGATCATGGTTCTTGAATCGGGACGCGTCCGTGCCGAGGGAACACTGGATGAGCTCACTGGCGCGACGCAGGCACTGCGCTTCACCGCGACACCAGGGCTCACTCTCGCGAGTCTGCAAAGCGACCTTGGGTCGGGCCTTCACGCGTCTGAAAATGGTCCAGGGAACTACCTCATCGAAGGCGATGTGACACCCGACGTTCTCGCGACCGTCACCGCTTGGTGCGCGCGCATGGACGTCATGCCCCACGGGCTCACCAATACTCGCCATTCATTGGAGGATCTGCTGCGGGCGAGTGCCACTGAGCATTCGTCGGACGACGACACTTCGACGGAACTGACATGACCCGGGCACTTGCGCACACGCGCTGGGAGTTGAACATTCTTCTGCGCAATGGAGAACAGCTTCTGCTGACCATGATCATTCCGCTTGGTCTTCTCGTCCTCGCGCGTTCGCTTGCACCGGTCATCGCCACATCTGTGCTCGCCGCAATGTTCACATCCCTTGCCATTGGCACCGGGTTCGAGCGACGATCTGGGTCGCTTCGTTTTCTTGGCACAACCCCGCTTCGTCCGGCCGAGCTTCTCATCGGCAAGTTGCTGGCGTCGTTCATCGTTCTTGTGCTGTCACTCGTCTTGGCCGTCGCGCTCGCGGCAATCCTGCGGTGTCTTCCCGAATGGACCCTAGGCGAATGGATAGTGGCGGCGATCCTTGTGGCGATTGGGTCTGTCGCATGTGCGGGGTGGGCACTGTTTCTTGCCGGAAGCGTGCGCGCCGAGGGAGTTCTTGCCATTGCCAATGGCGTGTTCATCGTTCTTGTGGTGACCGCTTTGATGCTGCCGGGCAGTCTGCCGTCGCCCTGGGCTGGCCTTGTCCTTGTCCTCCCATCGGTAGCACTGGCTCATGGCCTGGCTGTTCCGTCGATAGTTTCGGTACTTGTTCTTAGCGCCTGGGCAGGCGTAGGAGTCCTTCTCGCTAGCCGGCGCTTCAGATGGGATGCGTAACGTGAAGGACTATCGTCCCGTTGTGATCACGCGATACGCCTACGTCGCCAACCTTGTCGCTCAAGGCTTGAT
>JBAWXR010000005.1:0-29689 GCA_037143955.1 Actinomycetes bacterium | reverse complement strand
GATCCACGCACACGTCCCTGACCGGCGTTTTCGCCTGTGGCGATCTGGTGGACCACACCTACCGCCAGGCCATCACGGCCGCGGGGTCAGGCTGCGCCGCGGCGCTGGACGCGGAGCGCTTCCTGGCCGCCAGCGAGTAGCCTTCACCTACCAACTCACAAGGAGCAGGACATGGGCGCCACCAAGAAGGTCACGGACGACAGCTTCAGCACTGACGTGCTGGGAAGTGACAAGCCTGTGATCGTCGACTTCTGGGCAGAGTGGTGCGGACCTTGCAAGATGGTTGCCCCCATCCTTGAGGAGATCGCGGCTGAGCACGATTCCATCGTGATCGCCAAGCTCAATGTTGACGAGAATCCACAGACGTCGGCCACCTACGGCATCACGTCCATCCCGACGTTGAACGTCTACAAGGGCGGACAGATCGTGAAGTCGATCGTGGGAGCCAAGCCCAAGGCGGCTCTCCTCGCCGACCTCGCCCCCTACCTGTAAGGCAGCGCTCGTCCACTGTGATCTTGCGTCACGGCGACGCCGGTCCGGCTGTCGCGGAAGTGCGTGCCCGGTTGGCTGACCTGGGCTGGAACGTCGAGCCACAAGGTGATCTTTTTGACGATGACCTCGACATGTCTGTGCGCGCGTTCCAGCAGGAACGCGGTATCACCGTCGACGGGATCGTTGGTCCGGAAACCTTTGCTCGGTTAGATGAGGCGCGTTGGCAACTCGGTGACCGAGTGCTGGCCTTCATTCCAGGTCACCTCATGATCGGCGACGATGTCGCCGAACTGCAGCGTCGATTGAATGAACTTGGCTTTGCTGCCGGACGTGTTGATGGTCGATTCGGCCGACAAACCGATGACGCCCTGCGCGAGTTCCAACGCGGAGTGGGTGTCAATGCGGATGGAGCATGCGGACCAGACACCTTTCGGGCTTTTGATCGGCTGGTGCGCACTGTGTCGGGCGGCAATGCCACACGCCTTCGCGACCATGTGACTCTCAATGCATTGCGGTCCGGAATTGCAGACAAGGTCATCGTCCTTGATCCGGGCAGTGACATCGATCCGGATCTCACACATGCACTCGCCGTGCGGGTCGAAGGTCGGTTGGCTGCGCTCGGTACACAGGTGCTCCTGAGTCGACCTGCCCGGGTGGCTGCAACAGCGTCAACCCCGACGGACAAGGAGCGGGCTCAGTTCGCCAACGACATCGGTGCAGACGTCGTTCTGTCGTTGCACGTGGATACTGCCGACAGCACACTGCCCAATGGAGTGGTGACCTTCTATTTCGGTGACCCCCGCGGTGGAAACCACTCCACGAGCGGCAGGGTGCTCGCCGATCTTGTCCAGGACGAGCTCCATGAGCGCACGGACCTGCTGGATTGCCGCACCCATGCGCGCACCTGGGACCTGCTGCGTTACACACGGATGCCTGCCGTGCGCGTCGTGTTGGGCTACGTGTCTAATCCGGACGACGTGCGTCGATTGACGGATCCTGCCTTTCAGGACCGGGTGGCGGAGGGGTTGGCCCAGGCCCTCACGCGCTTTTGTGCCCCTCGCTAGGTCCGCGAGCGGGGCAGGAGCAGGCGGAGGGCGAATCCCACAACGATCCCCAGGCCGATGAGGCCGAGCAGGAAGGCCATGCGCCGCATAGTCCCCACCTCCCTTGAGCCCGTATCGTAGGACGCCACACCCGAGAGTGGGTGGCAGTCGCAGGTAGATGCCCGGTCAGGAGGTCCGATGAGTCAAGGCTCACGGCTGGACCCATGGGTGGACTCGTACGCCAGTCGCGCCCATGCGATGCGTGCGTCTGAGATTCGCGCCCTGTTCGCGGTCGCAAGTCGCCCCGAGGTCGTTTCACTCGCCGGTGGCATGCCGTTCGTTCAAGCGCTTCCGGTCGACATGCTCACTGCGACAGCCGTGCGTGTCCTCACGGAGCGCGGTTCCACCGCTTTGCAATACGGCTCCGGCCAAGGTGACGTCACTCTTCGCGAACAGATTCTCGAGGTAATCGGTGAGGTCGGAGTCACCGCGCATCCCGATGACATTGTGGTGACCCCAGGTTCACAGATGGCCCTCGACCTAGTGACGCGTGTGTTCTGTGATCCCGGCGACGTCGTACTGGTCGAGGCTCCGTCATACGTTGGTGCTCTCGGCGTGTTCCGTGCCTACGAGTGCGACGTCATCCACGTCGCGATGGATGATGAGGGATTAGTCCCTACGGCTTTGGCAGAGGCGATCGTGGCAGCGCGCGTGGCCGGTAAGCGCGTCAAGATGATTTACACGATTCCGTCGTTCCACAATCCAGCCGGTGTCACACAAGGCCCAGCGCGGCGCGCAGAAATCCTTGCTATTGCTCAGCGAGAGGGCATCGCGCTCCTCGAAGATGACCCCTACGGACTCCTGGGATTCGAAGGCGAGCCCCCGCGAGCCATTCGCGCGGACGATTCTGAGGGAGTCATTTACCTAGGTTCGTTTAGTAAGACCATTGCTTCCGGTCTGCGTGTGGGTTGGGCTGTTGCGCCTCATGGTGTGCGCGAGAAATTGGTCCTCGCCGCTGAGTCTGCTGTTTTGTGTCCGTCCAACTACGCACAGCTCACGGTGTCGGAATATCTGGCCACGCAACCGTGGCGTGAACAGATCAAGGTCTTTCGTGAGGTGTATCGCGAACGCCGCGATGCGCTGTTGGAATCCCTTCAGGCGCTCATGCCCGCCGGGACCACGTGGACTATTCCCGCCGGTGGTTTCTACAGCTGGTTGACCCTTCCCGAAGGATTGGATGCCACCGCAATGCTGCCCCGCGCGGTTGCTGCGCTTGTGGCCTACGTCCCTGGCACGGGGTTCTACGTCGATGGACAGGGTCGGCAGAACCTTCGACTGTCGTACTGCTACCCCGAGCCAGAGCGCATCCGTGAAGGAGTTCGCCGGCTTGCCTCCGTGATGGAGTCTGAACTCGAATTGGTCAACACCTTTGGACCCTCTGCGGCGGCGTCACGCAGTGGCTCGTCCGTCCCCGCCCCCGATATCCGCTGATGCAGATTCTGGTGTTGGCCGGCGGGCTTTCCGCCGAGCGAGATGTCTCCTTGCGGTCTGGCCGCCGAGTTGCCGAGTCCCTGCGCCGTGAACGGCCCGACTGGGAAGTCCTCGAACGTGACGTCGACTCAACCCTGATCCCGCACCTACGCACCCAACGTCCCGACTGTGTCATCCCGCTCCTGCACGGTGCGGCGGGTGAGGACGGCTCCATGCGCGACGTCCTGGAATCCCTCCGCATTCCCTTCGTGGGATCCGCCGCGTCGGCCAGCCGCCTGGCTTTCGACAAGCCCAATGCCAAGCACGTGTTGGCAGCAGCAGGAGTTTTGACTCCTCCGCATGTGTCCATGCCGCAGACCACATTTCGTGAACTCGGCGCCGCCGCCGTTCTCGACAGTGTTGTCGAACGTTTAGGCCTTCCCTTGGTGGTTAAGCCCGCGCGTGGTGGGTCCGCTTTGGGCATGTCGATTGTGCGCCGGGCTGAGGATGTTCCTGCTGCCATGGTTGCGGCTTTCGCTTATTCCGACACCGTCATGCTGGAGAGATTCATCGAAGGCACCGAGGTGGCAATCGGAGTGTTCTCGCGGGATGAGGACCTTGTGGCGTTGTCCGCCGTCGAGATCGTTCCGGAGAACGGCATCTACGACTACGCCGCGCGATACACGGCCGGCACGACGATGTTCTATTGCCCAGCTCGTTTGGACGACGATGTCGCGGAGGCGGCACAGGCACTTGCACTCAATGCGCATGTGCTTCTGGGATTGGCGCACCTGTCTCGCACTGACGCGATCATAGATAGTGTCGGGCGAGCGTGGTTCCTTGAAGTCAACGTTGCGCCAGGGATGACTGAGACTTCGCTACTGCCACAGGCACTTTCAGAGGCGCAGATCGGCGTGGGCTCACTGTTCTCAGAGCTTGTGGAGCGCGTGACCGCCTAACCGCCGATCACCTTCGGTTCTTGATTGCCTCAGTGATACGTCGCAGGTCCTCGAGATCGGCGCACTCGATGAGGAGTCGCCCACGAGACCGCATAGTGGTGAAGCCATCAACACTGGCACGTGTATCGAGCGCATCGCCCGCTCGTTCAGCAAGTTCCAGTGCGAGTGAACGTGCTTGTTCATCCTGACCGCGAGATGCTCGCGGTCGCTTGCTGCGTGAACGTTCCTGTCCATCGCCTTCACCCAGAATGATGAGTTCTTCCACGGCGCGAACACTCAGGCCTTCGCTGACGATGCGAGTCGCCATATTTTCCATCGAAGCACTGTCGTTCATGGAGAGAAGTGCGCGCGCATGTCCGGCACTGAGGACACCCGCGGCCACACGACGTTGCACTTCGGGTGACAGTTTGAGTAGGCGAAGGGTGTTGCTGATCTGGGGTCGTGACCTACCGATGCGCTTGGCTAGTTCGTCTTGGGTGCACCCGAAGTCCGCGAGAAGTTGTTGATAAGCAGCAGCCTCCTCCAGGGCATTCAGGTTGCTGCGATGCAGGTTCTCCAGCAATGCGTCGCGCAGCATCGCTTCATCGTCGGTCTTGCGAATGATGGCGGGGATCGCCACCAGACCGGCCAGTTTCGATGCCCGGAGGCGCCGTTCGCCCGCGATGAGTTCGTAGCCCGAACCGGCCTGTCGCACCACGATGGGCTGGAGGAGACCGATGGTCGAGATGGAAAAAGACAACTCTGCGAGTTCGTCGTCGTCAAAAACCGACCGCGGTTGCCGCGGATTGGGCACCACAGAGTCGATCGGCAATTCCGCGTAGGTCGCCAGGCCGGATGCCGCACTGGTCTGCGGGTCCTGTACACGGTCATCGGCAGATGTCGACGAGGGTGTGTCCGACGTCGGGATAAGAGCGCCTAGGCCTTTGCCTAGCCCTCGCTTTGCCGGACCGGCCACGCGTTCCTCCGTTATGTCTTAGTTGTGATGTTTGTCTGTGGATAACTTGTGTTTGTGCCGCTGGCGCCCTGTGGGTTTATGTGGAGAAGAGTGATCCGAGCGCCAGAATCTCGTGAGCCGCTTCTCGATAGGAGACCGCACCTGACGATGCCGGGTCATACGTGACCACGGTCTGACTGTAGGACGGGGCCTCGGACACCCGGACCGAGCGAGGGATGACCGTGGTCAGGACTCGGGCACCGAAGTGGCGCCGCACCTCATCGGCTACCTGGGAGGCCAATCGCGTCCGCCCGTCATACATGGTCAGCAGGATGGCGCTGACCACAAGATCGGGGTTGAGATGGGCTTTGACCATATCCACTGTGCGGAGCAGCTGCGAGAGGCCTTCGAGCGCGTAGTACTCGCACTGAATTGGGAGGAGGACCTCCTTGGCCCCCACGAGGCCGTTGAGGGTGAGCAGGCCCAGGCTCGGGGGGCAGTCAAGAAAGACAAAGGCTGGTGGTTCACCGCAGGTGGCCAGGTAGCCCTCTAGGGCCGTGCGAAGTCGATACTCACGCCCCTCAGCAGACACGAGCTCGATTTCGGCCCCGGCAAGATCGATGGTCGCGGGGGCAGCAAAGAGGCCGGCAATATCCGGGCAGGCTTGGATCACATCAGCCAGCGGCAGCTCACCGGTCAGGACCTCGTAGGTGCTAGGCGTGCCTTCTCGGTGGTCCACACCCAGGGCGGTCGAGGCGTTGCCTTGGGGGTCCAGGTCGATAACGAGCACCCGGTACCCGGCCTGAGCGATGGCCGCCGCGATGTTCACTGTGCTGGTGGTCTTGCCCACGCCACCCTTCTGGTTGGCAATGGTGATGACTCTCGTCATGTGGGCCACCCCAGACCGACCGGCGTTGTTTCACGGGAAACGTCGCCGGCAGGTGTTTCACGGGAAACATTGGTGGGTCGGGCAGTGGCGGTCGGCCACCCCAAACCCACTCTGGTGTCTGGTGGAGGGGTTGTGGTCACGGCGTCATTGTGCCGTACGCCGAACCCCGGTGATGACAGTCGTGGGGGGGTCAACCAGGCCGGCACCGCACATGACGACCGAGAGGTCGGTGAGCCCTGCGGTCAGCACCACGGGTGCAGCGGCGCGCAGTTCTGCCTCAGCCGACGCCCCTTTGAGAGCCACGAGCCGGCCACCGGGCGCCAGGAGAGGGACCGTCCATCCGATCAGTCGATCCAGGGGGGCAACCGCCCGTGCCGTCACCACAGTCACCGGCTTCCAGCGACGATCTCGTGCCAGGTCCTCGCCGCGCGCCCGGGTGACATCCACCCGATCGGTCAGTCCCAAGCCGTGGACTGCCTCGGTCAAGAAGGTTGCCCGCCGCAATAGCGGTTCCACGAGCACCACGTGGATGTCGGGACGCACAAGGGCCCACACCAATCCGGGTAGCCCTGCACCTGAACCCACATCTGCTACGAGACTCTCTGGGCTGACAAGTCCGAGCTCCGGGTCAGCCACCACCGCGCAATTGAGGAGGTGGCGCTCCCATAACCGATCGACTTCACGAGGCCCAATGAGGCCCCGGGTCACCCCGTCGGACGCGAGGATCTGCTCAAATTGCGTCAGCCCCGCAAATGCCGGCTGAAGCCAGGCAGGGAGGGTTTCACGGGAAACCATGGGGAGCTAGGCGCTGCGGATGACCACGAAGCGTGCGGGCTCCTCGCCCTCGGACTCACTGGTCAGGCCGGCTTCCGCCACAGCATCGTGGACCACCTTGCGTTCGAAAGAGGTCATCGGCTCCAAGCGCACGGGTGCGCCCGTCCTGTTCGCCTCCGCAATCGCGGTCGTCGCCAACTCCACCAGCTCCGCCCTGCGGGCCGCGCGGAATCCCGCAACATCCAGCATGAGGCGTGAGCGCTCACCTGTCTCGCGGGTAGCCGCCAAACGGGTCAGCTCCTGCAGCGAATCCAGGACTTTGCCGTCCTTGCCCACCAGGTGCTTGAGCTCACCGGTGTTGACTTCAAGCACGGCAACCATGGCCCGGTTGCCCTCCACGTCAATGTCAATGTCGCCATCGAGGTCCACGATGTCCAGGAGGCCCTCAAGGTAATCCGCCGCTACGTCACCTTCCTGCACCAAAAGGGACGGGGCTTCAGTCTTCTCAACGTCAGTCATGACGATCCTTCACTTCTTCTTGCGCTGGCTGCGCGAAGTCTTCTTGGGTTGTTGCCGCGTTGTGGTGTCTTCCGCGTCCTCGACCGGTGTTGAGCCTTCACTAGCTCCATCGGTGACAGTCGAGCTTGCTATCTGCTTGGCAGCCTTCTTCGCCTCGATCCGTGCCTCGCGAGCGGCGTAGGCAGGCGTGCCCGGCTGTGGGCTGTTGCGGATAACCCAGAACTGTTGGCCCATCGTCCACAGGTTTGTGGTGAACCAATAGATGAGGACACCGATGGGGAAGTTGATGCCCGACACGGCAAAAATCAGCGGGAACACATAGAGCAGGATCTTCTGCTGACGCACCATGGGGTTGTCCGGTGCGCTGTTCTTGACGATCAACTGACGCTGTGTGGTGAACGTCGTGAACGTCATCGCGACGATCATGATGATGGCGAGAATTCGCGTAGCAAGTGGACTGGGTGTGATGTCCGCATGCATGAACGTGGCATAGAGCGGAACACCGAAGATCTCAGCGTCGTGAGCCTGCGACAGAAGTTCACTGTACTGCTCCCACCCAAACACACCGGTGGGTGTGTAGTTCGGGTCATTCGGGTTGTACATCGCGATGCTTTGCAGCACACCAAAAAGCGCGAAAAACACTGGTGCCTGAAGGATTATTGGCAGGCACGAGGCCAGTGGATTAGTACCACTGTCCTTGTACAGCTTCATCATTTCCTGCGACTGCTTCTCGCGATCGCCCGCGTACTTCTTCTGGATCTCTTTGATCTGCGGTTGGATCAATTGAAGATTGCGCTGTGCCCTGATCTGACGGACGAACAACGGAATCAAGACGATGCGAATGACGATGACGAGCCCGACAATGGACAGTGCCCACGTCCAACCCGACGCAGGATCCATGCCAATGGATGTAAGTAGATGGTGGAACGTGACGAGGATCCAGCTCACGCCGGTCTTCAGCCAATCAAGAAGAAACATGGCTGGCCTTTCTTGAGCGGATTACGAATGTTCGGGGGCGACCATCGGGGTACACATTCGGCACCCAATGGTGTGGGTCAGGTACTGGATCGTAACCACCCCCGTTGAAGGGATTGCACCGCAGTAGGCGCCACGCAGACAGAAGACCGCCTTTGACAGCGCCATGAGACCTGACGCACTGCAATGCATACGCCGAACAACTCGGATGGAACCGACAGGTGGGTGGAAGCATGAGTGAGAACGTGTGCCGGTAGGCCTGGATCAAGGCCACCAGTACCCACGTGGCGACCCATCCAATGCTGTGATTCCAGCCCCAAACGAACCACTCGGTGAGGCGCCTCACTGTTGACCACCTAGCGCCTGCAGCAGGCCTGCCTGGACCTGAGCACACAGGTCTGGGGTCGATGCAGCTCCCGGGAGGGCCCTTACCACCACGCGTATTCCGACGGGGAGCTCTGCTGACACCTGCTGGATGGCCGCCCTTATGCGCCGGGTCACGAGGTGGCGTTCCACGGAATTACCTACGGATTTGCTGGTGACTATGCCGACCCGTTGATCCAGTGCACCCTGCTGCACATGCATATGCACCACAAAACATTGGCCAGATGTACGGCGACCGCGTCTTACGGTGGCCTGAAAATCCCTCGCGCTCCGCATGCGGAGGGCGGAGGGCAGCATCTCTAGGCTGAGAGCCGGACGCGGCCCTTGGCGCGGCGGGTGGCCAGAATCGCGCGGCCCGCACGGGTGCGCATCCGCAGCCGGAAGCCGTGGGTCTTCGCCCGACGGCGGTTATTCGGCTGAAAGGTGCGCTTCATGGGGAAACTCCTGGGAAGTCAACGGGAACCGCCACAGACTACGGATACTCAGGGACGCAGGTCAAACCGAACCTCCCCACATCCCCAGACTGACATCAGGCCTTGTGACCACGCCGGTTCGCTGGCTATGGTCTGCAGGCCACACACCTGTGGATACCGCCCCCGCGTGTGGATAACGCAGGCACCTCGACGGGACTGGAGCCAATGGACACTGCAGACCTGATTGAGGTCTGGGCAGCCATGATTGCCGGCTTGGCAGAAGGCACCCTCACCCCCGCCCAGCGCACTTTCGTCAGCCAGGCCAGACCCTTGGGCCTCGTGGAGGACACCGTTCTGATCTCAGCACCAAACTCCTTCACCAAGGAAGTGCTGGAGTCCAAACTTCGACCGATCGTGGTGGAAGCGTTGACCGCCACTCTTGGCCGCGATATCCGGCTCGCGGTCACTGTCGAACCCACCGATGAAGCAGATCAGGTTCTGCCCCTCACCTTGGTAGATGACAGCCCGGAGCCAGCACCGACTGAACCCACGCGGCGTGACGAACAACTGCGCCCAGGCGCAGGATCCCCGGGAACGCGTAGTGAAGACGGTCGACTCAACGACAAATACACGTTCGACACGTTCGTCATCGGATCCAGCAACCGGTTTGCACATGCCGCTGCTGTCGCCGTAGCTGAGCAGCCAGCCCGCGCCTACAACCCGCTGTTTATCTACGGTGGCTCTGGCCTCGGCAAGACACATCTCCTACACGCCATCGGCCATTACACACGCACCCTCTACAAGAACACCCGTGTGCGGTATGTGAGCTCTGAAGAATTCACCAATGAATTCATCAACAGTATTCGCGACGACAAAGCCGCAAGTTTTCAGCGCCGTTATCGCGAGGTCGATGTTCTTCTCGTAGACGACATTCAGTTCTTCAGTGGAAAAGTCCAGACCCAGGAAGAGTTTTTCCATACCTTCAATACGTTGCACAACGCGAATAAGCAGATCGTCATCAGTTCTGACATGCCACCCAAGCAGCTGCAGGATTTTGAAGATCGCATGCGTTCACGCTTCGAGTGGGGACTCATAACCGACATTCAGCCTCCCGACCTCGAGACCCGCATCGCCATCCTCCGTAAAAAGAGTCATCAGGAAAAGCTGTCGGCGCCCCCGGAAGTCCTCGAGTTCATCGCCTCGAAAATCTCCAGCAATATCCGAGAGCTCGAGGGTGCGCTCATCCGTGTCACCGCGTTCGCGTCGCTTAACCGCCAAGCGGTCGACATGGCTATCACTGAAGTGGTGCTCAAAGACCTGCTGCCTAATGACGCGGGACCCGAGATCACCGCCGCGCAGATCATGAACTCCACCGCGGCTTACTTCGGCGTCACAGTCGATGATCTGTGTGGCACCAGTCGCTCACGAGTGCTGGTCACCGCTCGACAGATCGCCATGTATTTGTGCCGCGAGCTCACCGATCTGTCTCTCCCAAAGATCGGACAGGCTTTCGGTGGCCGCGATCACACGACCGTGATGCACGCCGATCGCAAGATCCGACAGCTCATGGCAGAGCGCCGCAGCCTGTTCAATCAGGTCACAGACCTCACCGGGCGCATCAAGTCTCAGCCGCGGGTCATCTGACAGTTCAGCCTCACAAGTCACACCTGTCCCCACCTTTATCCACAACTGGGGATAATCCTTTGCGGGGTCCTTTCCTCGTGAAACCCGCCTCCATGTCCCCATGCAGTGGACACCTTGTGCATAAGTCACTCCTCAGTGCGGCAATCCCGCCCTTGGGTCAGACCTAGAGTCATACCTGAGGTCACACCTGTGGACAAAAGTCGCGAACTCCACCGGCCGCCGCAGTTCGCGGCGCCTACCAACAGCAAGCGGTCACTTATCCACATCCCCTGTGTATGAGCCTCTATGAGGCAACACCTCACCCACAACCCGCTGTCCACACCATCCCCAGCACCTATGACGACTACTACCTAGATACATATGACAATCCCCAGTGCTCGAGAGTTGTGACCTGGGGATCTGACCCCTACTCCCGGAAAACCCGTTGAACTGACACACTGACGCCCTTATCACCTGACGGGAGGACCACGTGAAACTCAGAGTTGAACGCGATGTGCTCGCTGACGGTGTCGCATGGGCGGCTCGAGCCCTCCCCAGCAGGCCCTCGCTCCCGGTGCTGTCCGGCTTGATGCTCGAGGCAGCGGATGGGTCTTTAACTATCAGCAGCTTTGATCAGGATGTCTCGGCACGTGTGGATATTGCAGCCGACGTCTCTACCCCTGGTAAGACTCTTGTGTCCGGACGCTTGCTGGCCGACATCACCCGATCCCTTCAAGCTAAGCCTGTTCAGTTGGACGTCGTCGGATCACACGTAGCACTCACCTGTGGTCGCTCGTCATTCAATCTGCCGACCCTTCCGGTCGAGGACTATCCGCGTATTCCTGATATGCCCACCACTGCGGGTTCCATCAACGGCGCGCTACTTGCGCATGCGGTCGCGCAGGTGGCCATCGCCGCAGGTCGTGATGACACGCTTCCTACGCTCACCGGGATTCGACTCGAGGTGGAGGGCACACACCTCACCCTCGCTGCTACCGATCGCTATCGACTTGCGGTGCGGGAATTCACGTGGGATCCCAGTAAGGCATCCGTGAGCGCCCAACATCTCATCCCCGCTAAGACACTTGCGGACCTGGCGAAGTCATTGTCGAACGTTGCGGACGTCACGATTGCCCTTGCTGGAGGTGGCACCGGTGAAGGATTGATCGGTTTTGAAGGAGATGGTCGTCGTACCAGCACACGGCTTCTTGACGGCGACTTCCCGAAGTATCGATCGCTCCTCCCGAACGAGTCCGCATGCGTAGCGACGGTCGACACAGCGGAGCTCATCGAAGCTGTCAAGCGCGTTGCGCTTGTGGCCGAGCGCAATATGCCCATCCGTCTCGCGTTCTCGGGAAGCGAAGTTGTTCTTGAAGCTGGCGCCATGGAAGAGGCACAGGCAAACGAAGTTGTTGAGGCACGGGTTGACGGCGATGACATTTCCATCGCGTTCAATCCGGCGTTCCTCCTCGATGGTCTCGCTGCGGTTAACTCAGCTCAGGTCATGTTCTCGTTCACCCTGGCGACCAAGCCCGCCGTCCTCACCGGTGTCGACCCGGAGACACGCGCATCACGTGCCGAGTACAAGTACTTGTTGATGCCTGTGCGTCTCACCGGCTGACGTGTGGGTACAAGCGTTACGCCTCACTGACTTCCGTTCTTATCCGACCGCCGAGGTTCTTCTCGAGCAAGGCGTGACAACCCTTGTGGGTCGTAACGGGCAGGGTAAAACCAACCTGGTGGAGGCCCTCGGCTACGCAGCGACTTTCAGCAGTCACCGGGTCGCCACTGATGCACCCCTCGTGCGATCAGGCGCTGAGAGAGCGGTTATCTCCGTGGAAGCGGTACTGCCCGATCGCGCGTGTCTTGTCGAGATTGAGATCAACCCCGGACGAGCTAATCGAGCACGCCTGAACAGATCACCGGCGTCTCGGCCACGGGATGTGCTGGGAATCGTCCAGACAGTTTTGTTTGCACCGGAGGACCTTGCACTCGTCAAGGGTGACCCATCCGAACGCCGCAGGTTCCTGGATGATCTCTTGATCCAGCGAGCCCCGCGCATGCTCGGAGTCAAAGCTGACTACGACCGCATTCTCAAACAACGCAACGCCCTTCTGAAATCAGCGGCTGCGACCCGTCGAACCCCACCCCAAGAAATGCTCAACACCCTTGATGTGTGGGATGAACAGGCCGCCGCGGTGGGCGGTGAACTGGTTGCTGCACGTATCGCACTGCTTCACGAGCTCTCACCGCACGTCACACGCGCTTATGAACAGATCTCCGGTAGCCCGTCAGGCGCGGCCGTCGCCTACGTCTCCACCACAAATAGCGAAGCTTCATCCCCCGATAGGGATGCCTGGAAAGTTTGGCTACGGGACGCCATGCAGGAACGTCGAAAAGAAGAGCTTGCAAGAGGCATCACACTTGTCGGGCCACAACGTGATGATGTGAGCATGCACGTCAACGGTTATCCCGCTAAGGGTTTTGCGTCGCACGGAGAGTCATGGTCGTTCTCACTGGCGATGAGGTTGGCATCACTTGCAGTGTTGCGCTCAGATGGAGGAGAGCCAATTCTTATCCTTGACGATGTCTTCGCCGAGCTCGACACCGCGCGCAGGAATCACCTCGTGCAGGAGGTCCTGCAGTCACCGCAGGTACTCATCACCGCAGCAGTTCCGGAGGACGTGCCACCGGCACTCGGTGGTCGCCAGATCTCCGTCACCCTGGGGCAGGTGGGTCATGGCTGACAACGACCCTGCTGCCGACGCGCGCAGAAGGGCGGCAGGCTCCACACCCCGAGCCAAGAAGACAGCCCCACGGCGCACATCAGGGGCCGGCCGGGATCCCCAACTCATCGGCCAGGGTCTGGAGCGGATGCTTGACGACAACGGTTGGCGTCAGCGCACGGCGGTTGCCGCCCTCATGAACCAGTGGCGCCGCATCGTCGGTGACGACGTGGCCAGTCACGTGGAGCCCATCTCCTTCCTGGACGGGGAGCTCACCCTTCAGGCTGACTCGACCGCCTGGGCCACGCAGGTGCGCCTGCTCCTGCCCACTCTTCGCCAGGCCATCGACCGAGAGGTGGGCACCGGCACGGTGTTGAAGATCAGCGTTCTTGCTCCCAAGGCGCCCTCATGGGTGGCCGGCCCTCGCAGAGTGAAGGGTCGAGGCCCCCGCGACACTTACGGCTAGACGGCCATTGAGGGTATCTGAACGCCACTCAAGCCCCATTCACATAGACCATGTTGTGAAAGGGGGGCAGGTTGCCTCACAACTGTCCTCAAGCCCCGGCATCCGCTACTTCATGAGTCCACAACGGATAGACTGACGTCGCCACCGTGTCCCGAGAAGCACCCGACCCACCATCGGGTGATCCGGAGACGAGTGGCGAAGGAAATCAGCCCCTGCTTCGGAGGTCCGTTGTCTTACGACGCTAGTGCCATCACCGTGCTTGAGGGCCTCGATGCCGTTCGCAAGCGACCTGGCATGTACATCGGTTCCACGGGCGAAAAAGGCCTCCATCACCTGGTGTACGAGGTCGTCGACAACTCTGTCGACGAGGCCATGGCCGGTTACGCCACCACCATTTCCGTCACCCTCCTCGCTGACGGCGGAGTCCGAGTGGTCGATGACGGGCGTGGCATTCCCGTCGACGAGCACAAGACCGAGAAGCGGCCGGCTGTCGAAGTTGTCCTCACCGTCCTGCACGCCGGTGGCAAGTTCGGCGGCGCCGGTTATTCCGTGTCAGGCGGCCTGCACGGTGTGGGTGTGTCTGTGGTGAACGCACTCTCAACCCGACTCGACGTCGCTATTCGTCGCGATGGCTTCCTGCACACACAGACCTACCTGCGCGGCGCCCCTGCTGCACCGTTGGAAAAAGGTGAGGCAACGTCAGAAACAGGAACCTCCGTCACGTTCTGGGCCGACCCCGACATCTTCGAGACAACCCAGTACGACTTCATGACTTTGTCGCGCCGCTTCCAGGAGATGGCCTTTCTCAACAGGGGTTTGACACTCGAACTTGTTGACGAGCGCGGTGTCCTGGAGGTTGACCCAGAGGATGACGTTGTTGACAGTGAGGAGCGCGTTCGCCGCGTTCGCTACCACTACGACGGTGGCATCGTCGATTTCGTTAAGCACATCAATGCAAGCAAGGGTGTCGCTAACCCGTCGGTTATCTCACTCATACTTGAGACCGATGAACGCAACATGAGTGTCGACATCGCGATGCAGTGGAACACCACGTACTCAGAGTCCGTCTACACGTTCGCTAATACGATCAACACCACTGAGGGTGGAACTCACGAAGAGGGTTTCCGCGCAGCGCTCACCACACTGGTCAACAAGTTCGCTCGCGAATGGGGCATCCTCAAAGAGAAGGACAACAACCTCAGTGGCGAGGATGTGCGCGAAGGTCTCACGGCAATCGTCAGCGTGAAACTTTCCGAGCCACAGTTTGAAGGACAGACCAAGACCAAGCTCGGCAATACCGAGATGAAGACGTTCGTGCAGAAGGTCGTCAACGACCAACTCGGCGCTTGGTTTGAGAAGAATCCAGCCGAGGGCAAAGAGATCGCTCGTAAGTCCGTCAACGCTGCAACCGCGCGAATCGCTGCACGCAAGGCGCGTGACCTTGCACGTAACCGCAAGGGCCTTTTGGGCGGCGCCGGCATGCCCGGCAAACTCATTGATTGCTCCAGTCGCGAGCCGGAGGAGTGTGAGGTCTTCATTGTCGAGGGCGACTCTGCTGGTGGTTCCGCCCGACAGGGTCGAGATCCCAAGCGTCAGGCGATCCTCCCCATTCGCGGAAAAATCTTGAACGTTGAAAAAGCGCGCATCGACAAGGTGCTGGCGAACACTGAGGTGCAGGCACTCGTGTCGGCCTTTGGCACCGGCATCCAGGACGAGTTCGACATCAACCGCCTGCGGTATCACAAGGTCGTACTCATGGCAGACGCGGATGTTGACGGTCAACACATCCGCACACTGCTGCTTACTTTGCTGTTCCGCTTCATGCGGCCACTAGTGGATCTCGGCCATGTCTACTTGGCGCAGCCACCCCTGTACAAGATCAAGTGGTCACGCGATGTCGCCGATTACGCCTACTCCGATCGCGAGCGCGATGCGTTCGTTGAGGCGGGCGTCGCTGCCGGAAAGCGACTTCCCAAAGAAGAAGCCATCCAGCGGTACAAGGGCCTGGGTGAGATGAATGCTGACGAACTATGGGAAACCACCATGGACCCTGAGCGCCGCGTGCTGCTCCAGGTGACTCTTGAGGATGCTGCGCAAGCCGACGAGATGTTCAGTGTTCTCATGGGTGAGGACGTGGAGTCCCGTCGTAACTTCATTCAACAAAACGCGCGCGACGTGCGTTTCCTCGACATCTAACCCTGAGACGACAACGGAGTTGACGCGTGTCTGAAGACACTGAGGTGCTCGGCAATCATCACGGCCGCATCGAGCCCGTAGATCTGCAAACCGAGATGCAGCGGTCCTACCTGGACTACTCCATGTCGGTCATCGTGTCTCGTGCGCTGCCAGATGTGCGCGACGGCCTGAAGCCTGTTCACCGACGGGTTCTGTACGCCATGTACGACGGCGGTTACCGACCTGATCGCAACTTCTCCAAGAGCGCCCGTGTCGTCGGCGACGTCATGGGCAGCTACCACCCGCATGGCGACGGCGCGATCTACGACGCCCTTGTGCGCCTCGCGCAGCCGTGGTCTCTGCGCTATCCACTGGTGCAGGGTCAAGGAAACTTCGGCTCCCCCGGCAATGACCCGCCCGCGGCTCAGCGCTACACGGAGTGTCGTATGGCGCCGCTGGCCATGGAGATGGTCCGAGACATCGACGAAGAGACCGTTGATTTCGGGCCGAACTACGACGGCCGCACGCAGGAACCCCTTGTCCTTCCCAGCAGATTCCCCAACCTGCTGGTCAACGGTTCCTCCGGCATTGCCGTCGGAATGGCCACGAACATCCCGCCGCACAATCTGCGCGAGGTGGCCGCGGGAGCCCAATGGGTACTCGAGCACCCCGATGCCGAGCGTGAAGAACGCCAAGCAGCGCTCATGGAGATCGTCAAGGGACCGGATTTCCCCACCGGCGCCATGATCGTGGGGCGTAAAGGCATCGAAGACGCCTACCGCACCGGTCGCGGGTCGGTCACGATGCGCGCTGTCGTCACCGTCGACGAGGACACTCGCGGTCGGCAGCACTTGGTGGTCACCGAGCTCCCGTACCAGGTCAACCCGGACAACCTCCTCCTGCGTATCGCCGAGCTCGTAGGCGAAGGGAAAATCTCCGGCATCTCTGACGTGCGAGACGATTCGTCATCCCGCACCGGCATGCGTTTGATCATCGAGCTCAAGCGCGACGCTGCCGCCCAAGTTGTTCTCAATCAGCTCTTCAAGCACACACAACTGCAGGACAATTTCGGTTGCAACATGCTCGCGCTGGTCGACGGAGTTCCCCGCACGCTGACTCTCGAGCAGTTCGTCCGTTACTGGATTGAACACCAGATCGAGGTCATCCAGAGGCGCACTCGTTTCCGTCTACGTAAGGCCGAGGAGCGGGCGCACATCCTGCGCGGCTACCTCAAGGCACTTGATGCACTCGATGAGGTCATTGCACTGATTCGCGCTTCAGCCACAGTCGACGATGCGCGCACAGGCCTGATGGGTCTACTCGACATCGACGAACTTCAAGCCACGGCAATCCTGGACATGCAGCTACGCCGGCTCGCCGCGTTGGAGCACCAGAAGATCATTGATGAGTACGACGAGTTGATGACCCGTATCGCCGACTACAACGACATCTTGTCCTCTGAATCCCGTCAGCGACAGATCGTGTCTGAAGAGCTCACGGAGATCTCAGACAAATTCGGCGACGAGCGACGCACATCGTTCACCGCATGGGACGGAGACGTCACAGACGAAGACCTCATCGAGGTCGAGGACGTCGTTGTCACCATCACCGCGGGGGGTTATGCCAAGCGCACCCGCACGGATCTCTACCGCGAACAGCGCCGTGGTGGCAAGGGTGTGAGAGGGGCGGCTCTACGACAGGACGATGTCATTGAGCACCTATTCGTCACCACTACCCACCAGTGGATCGCCTTCTTCACGAATAAGGGTCGGGTTTACCGCGCTAAGGCGTATCAACTCCCCGAGGCTGGGCGAGACGCACGTGGTCAACATGTGGCGAACCTGCTGGCCTTTCAAGGCGACGAAACAATCGCACAGGTATTGGCGATTCCCGACTACAAAGACGGCAACCTCGTCCTTGCCACACGCAAGGGAATGGTCAAGAAGACACGATTGAGCGAATACGACTCCAATAGGTCCGGCGGCATCATCGCCATCAATCTCGCGGAAGACGATGAACTCATCGCCGCACGTCTGGTTGCGGACACGGATGATTTGCTACTCGTCTCACGCAAGGGCCTGTCCGCACGTTTCACAGCTTCAGATGAAACCCTGCGTCCCATGGGTCGCGCTACGGCGGGTGTCATTGGTATGCGCTTCCGTGAGGACGACGCCCTGCTTGCTATGGATGTCGTGCGCGACGGCGCCTTCGTTGTCACCATCACCGACGGTGGCTTTGCCAAGCGCACTGAGGAGTCCGAGTGGGTCAGCAAGAACCGCGGAATCCTCGGTGTGCGTGCCATGAAATTGGTGGAGGAGCGCGGATCCCTGGTCGGCGCACTTGTCTGCGATGCCAACGACCAAATCTTCGCGGTAGCGTCAAATGGCATTGTTATTCGCACTCGCGTAGACGAGATTCGGGCATCGGGCCGCGACACCATGGGCGTCACGCTGATGAACCTGGCCGAGGGCGACACCGTTGTGGCGGTGGCGCGGGCGGCTGAGTCCGATGACGAAGGCGACGGATGAGCGATACGTCCCGGACTCCACGGCGCGCGCGGCTGTATGTCACGCGGGTGGATCCATGGTCGGTGACGAAAGCGGCTTTCCTGCTCTCGTTGACCTTGGCGGTCGTCCTGGTCGTTGCTGTCGGCTTTCTCTGGGTGGTCCTGAGTGTCACCGGGGTATTCGATGCCCTCTCGAGCACGGTGGACGAGGTCATTGGCTCGGGCTCGTCGGGCTTCAACCTCATGGATCTGGTCGGCTTCACCAAGGTCGTGGGGGTGGCTGTCTTGATCTCCTCCGTGGAGGTGGTGCTGATCACCGTCCTCGCTGCCCTTTTTGCCGTCATGTACAACACCAGCGTGGGGATTACCGGGGGGATCGAGGTCGTCCTGTCCGACGAGGTCTGACCCATTCGACGGGCCCCGAGTCGTCGGGTACTGTGAGCCCCCGTTTGGGCCTATAGCTCAGCTTGGTTAGAGCGCTTCCCTGATAAGGAAGAGGTCGGTGGTTCAAGTCCACCTAGGCCCACGTGAAGAAACTACTGCTCGTCATTGTTCTTGCCGGTATTGGCTATGTCGTATACCGCCAGATCATGGCGAATCGGGCGGAGCAGGATCTCTGGTCTGAAGCGACCAGCGAGCCTGATCTGCGCTAGGAATCTTCCATCGCACGACCTCGTGCATTCGAGGGGCTTTAGCTCAGTTGGTAGAGCGCTGCCTTTGCAAGGCAGATGTCAGGAGTTCGAGTCTCCTAAGCTCCACAACCCCGGTGGTTCCCACGGGCAGGTTCGTGAAAGGATCCACGTCATGACGACAACAGCGACGCTCCACACCAACAAGGGCGACATTCGGGTGAACCTCTTCCCCGACCAGGCCCCTAAGACTGTCCGCAACTTCACCGGGCTCGCTGAAGGCACGCAGGAGTGGACAGACCCCAAGGTCAAGGCCAAGTCCACCGCGCCGCTGTACGACGGCACGATCTTTCACCGGGTCATTCCGAACTTCATGATCCAAGGCGGAGATCCCTTGGGTACGGGCACAGGCGGCCCCGGTTACCGATTCGACGATGAGTTCCACCCCGAGCTCACTTTCGAGAAGCCCTACATCCTGGCCATGGCGAATGCTGGGCCGAATAGCAATGGCTCACAGTTCTTCATCACGGTCGCACCAACAACCTGGTTGAACTTCAAGCACAGCATCTTTGGTGAGGTTGCAGATCAGGATTCCCGCGATGTCGTTGACCTCATCGCTGGTGTCCAGACTGGCCAGCAGGATCGGCCCGTGGAGAACGTTGTGATTGAGTCGATCACCATCGAGCGCTCCTAACACTGCGTGTCCAACACCATGCCGGTGTGTCCGGTCCATCCGGATCGACCCACCGGTATTCGTTGCACTCGATGTGACCGCCCCGTATGCGCGGAGTGCATGGTTTCTGCACCCGTGGGATTTCAATGCCCTGATTGTGCGGCGGCCGGTGTACCCGTAAGGCAACCCACCACTGTTGCTGGCGGCGCACTCACCGGACGCCCACTGGTGACGTACGGCCTCATTGCACTCGATGTCCTGGTGTTCGGTGCTCAATATCTCGTGGGCGTCAACGAAGTCTCGGGCAACTATGGGATGTGGCCCGTCGGAGTAGCGGCCAACGGAGAGTGGTGGCGGCTACTCACCTCAGCCTTCTTGCACGGATCCATTCTTCATTTGGTCTTCAACATGTATGTCCTGTTTGCCTTCGGGCCTACGCTCGAAAGAATTCTCGGGCACTGGCGATTTGTTGTGCTGTTCCTGATCTCAGCTCTGGGTGGCAGTGTTGCGTCATATGTGTTCTCAGATGTGCGCACTGTGTCCGTGGGGGCAAGTGGGGCCATCTTCGGACTGATGGGGGCCCTGGTGATCGCCGGCCGGCGCTTGCGATTCGACATCACTCAGGTGCTGGTGCTCATCGGCATAAATGTCGCCATCGGCTTCTTCTCCGCGGGTACCGACTGGCGGGCCCATCTGGGTGGGTTGGCCACGGGTGCCGCCATGGCCGTGGTGTTCATCCTGCCGGAGCGCCGCCACCGAACCCTGGTTCAAGTCCTGGGGACAGTTGTGGTGTTGGCGGTGCTTGTGGGGGTCGCGGTATGGCGTACTCAACAGATTCAGGCGCTGCTGGCCTCAATCGGAGTGGTCTAACGATTCTTTTACTTACACGCGTGTAGTTCATCCCCACCTGTGGACAAACCTGTGGACAGCTACTTCCAGCGCGTGGCGAGAATGAAGCCGGCGATGATGAACGCGAATCCGATCCCGACGTTGATCAACGAGCTGAGGTCTCGCATCACCGGAACCTGGTACCCGGCCACGTAGAACACCACGAGGTAGGCCAGTCCGATCACGAAGCAGGCAACCATGACCGGCGCCAGCCAATTGGGCGACCCAAGTCTGGCTACTTTGCGCTCTCCCTTTCCCTGGGGAGGGGTGTAGGCAGGCTTCTTGCGGCTACTGGATTCAGGCACGGGGCAAGAGTAACCATCCCGGCTGGCCGACCGACACAACCCGCACGCAAGAATGCCGTTGTGGCTCGCATCCTCGTGGTCGATAACTACGACTCCTTCGTATTCAACCTGGTGCAGTACCTGGCGCAGTTGAATGCCGAGGTCACGGTGATGCGCAACGATCAATTGACGCCTCACGATGTGGCGGAGTTCGATGGTGTGCTGCTGTCGCCAGGACCTGGCACCCCGGAGGACGCCGGTGTGTGTATCGACATCGCGAAGGCGAGTCCAGTTCCGGTGCTTGGTGTGTGCCTGGGACACCAAGCGATCGCTACCGCCTTCGGCGCAACAGTGAATCGTGCTCCAGAACTCCTGCACGGAAAGACGTCAGAAGTTTTCCACGAGTCTGTTGGTGTCTTGCAGGGATTACCCTCTCCCTTTATCGCGACCCGCTATCACTCACTGGCTGTCGATCCTGCGACGGTGCCGGACGAGTTGGAAGTCACCGGACAGACACACAGCGGTGTGATCATGGCGCTGCGTCATCGCACACGTCCCATCGAAGGAGTGCAGTTCCATCCCGAATCCGTCCTCACCGAAGGTGGACATCTCATGCTCGCCAACTGGCTTGCGACATGCGGTGACCCTGCGGCCCGCCAGCTCGCCCGCAATCTCTCTGCGGTGACTGAGAGTTAAGGCTTACTAGGTGACGGACTCGCAGGTGCAGCAGGATCCACCGGTGGAGGCGACGCAGTAGTGACCGGTCCAGGTTCGGCGGTGGGCTGAAGGCTCGCCGCAACACTGATCGTCACGACCGAACCACGCGCCAGAGTCTGACCCGCCTGCGGAGACTGCGCGAGCACCGTTCCACCAAGAGCGGTGGCGTCGGTGAGCACGACGACCTGGGTGTCAAAACCAGCCTGGGCGAGATCACTGCGGGCCTGCGCCTCACTCGCCCCGACAACGTTGGGCACTGTCACTTGTCCTGACGACACGGTGATGTTGACGGCGGAACCAGAGTCCACTTGAGCGCCTGCGGCGGGGTCCTGCGCTAAGACGTAGCCGGCTGGCTGCGTCGACGGCTGCTCCACAACTGCGCCGAGGTTGAGACCTGCATCGTTCAGTGCCTGTCGTGCAGCATCTGCTGAGGACAGCGCGACTAAGGCTGGCACGGTGATCTGTTCAAGACCACTGCTGATGGTGACGTTGACCGATTGGCCGCGCTGGATGGCATCACCGGAGGCCGGCTGCTGCGCGATGATCGTCCCCTTGGGACGATCGGAGGATTCTGGTGTCTGGGCCCCGAGATTCAGGCCCACTTCTGTGAGAACAGCGCTGGCCTGCTCAACCGTCAGCCCGGAGAGATTAGGTACCGTGACATCACCGGCACCTCCACTGAAGAAGACGAACCGACCAATGAGCAATGCACCAATGATGGCGGCGGCGATGCCAATGATCGTGAATACCCATAGCGCTCGACCACGACTCGTGCGTTTGCGCGATAGGTCGTACATCGGCTGGTAGTTGCGGACTCCCGCGGCATCGATGGGGGCAAGTTCAGCGGTGTGTTCACCACTAATCACGGGTACGGCGGCCGTCAAAGGCCCTCCCACAATGGCGCGCTCCACGTCGCCACGAAATTCCACGGCTGTCTGGTAGCGATCCTCGACACGCTTGGCCAGGGCGTGCAAGACCACGGCGTCAACGTCGGGCAACACTCCGGGATCCACCTGTGATGGCGGCAACGGCATTTCACTCACATGCTGATACGCGATGGAGACCGGTGAATCTCCTGTGAACGGCGGCTTTCCTGTGAGCAGTTCGTACAGCAGCACACCCGTGGAGTAGAGGTCGCTTCGCGCATCGACAACTTCGCCGCGAGCCTGCTCCGGCGAAAGGTATTGCGCGGTGCCCATGACAGTGGACGTCGTCGTCATCGACTGAGCCACCTCATTGATCGCGCGCGCGATACCGAAGTCCATGACCTTGACTTCGCCGGTGCGCGTCAGCATCACGTTGGCGGGCTTGATATCGCGATGCACAATGCCGTGCCGATGGGCGTAGTCGAGCGCCGACAGGATTCCTGCGGTGATCTCCAGAGCTCGCTCCGGAAGGAGTCGGCGTCCACTGGCGAGCAACTGCCGAAGTGTCATGCCATCGACGTATTCCATGACAATGAAGGGAACGACTGAGCTTGTCCCATCAGCGGAGCTCAGTTCTTCTTCACCTGTGTCGTAAACGGCCACGATGTTGGGATGGTTGAGAGCCGCAGCGGATTGTGCCTCGCGTCTGAAGCGCGCGTGGAATGACGGGTCACGAGCCAGATCAGACCGCAGGATCTTGATGGCGACCCGACGACCCAACCGCAGATCGCGGCCCTCGTGAACATCAGCCATGCCGCCTCGCCCGATCACTACTCCGATGGAGTAGCGATCCCCCAACATCCGGGCCGGTTGATTGTCGGTGCTCATGGGTACCAGTCTCTCAGTGACAGGGGAATTAGTGGAGCACGGCTTGCATAACGGCTCGAGCCACCGGGGCGGCGAGCCCGTTTCCGCTGACCTCGGCTGCACCCGCGTCCTCGACCACCACTGCGACCGCCACCTGGGGGTGATTGGCGGGTGCGAAGGAGACAAACCACGCAACCGCGGGGTTGTCATTGCCAGTCTGCGCCGTGCCGGTTTTGCCAGCGACCTTGACACCACCGATACGCCCGTTGGTTCCGGTCCCCTTGTCGACAACGTTGACCATCATGTCGGTCAACGTGGCCGCATTGGCAGTCGTGAGTGCGGTGCCGAATGTGGAGGGATCAGTGGTCTGCAGCACAGCAAGACCGGGCCCGCGAACCTCCTGCACGAGATAGGGATTCATCAGCACGCCACCGTTACCGATGGCGGCACCCACCATCGCCATCTCCAGTGCCGTCGCTCGTACGTCGAACTGACCAATGGCGGAGAGCGCCGTCTGTGCGGGGTCCAAGATGTCCGGAAAATGCGAGGTGGCAACACGCAAGGGGATCTGGAACGCCGAGTCGAACCCCATTTTGCGTGCCTGGTCGCGCAGCGCCGCATCACCCAGTTGCACCCCTAGCCACGCAAAGGCGGTGTTGCACGAAAGTGCCAACGCCTGCCGGAGCGTGACCTGTCCCTTGGTGCCGCACGCCTTGCCATTCCAGTTGTGAAGTTCCTTGGTGGAGTTAGGCAGCAAGTAGGTTGCGGGGCCGGGAAGAACAGAGTCGGGCGTGTACTGACCTGACTCAAGTGCGGCTGCGGCGGTGACAAGTTTGAACGTCGAGCCCGGAGGATTGAGAGACACGATCGGTCGATTGAGAAGCGGCTTGTTCGGATCGGACTCCAACCCTAGGTAATACGAACGGATCGCGGCCGGGTCATGGCTGGACAGTTGATTCGGGTCAAAGGACGGCGATTGAACGGACGCAAGAATGCGCCCAGTCGAGGGCTCGATCGCGACCACTGCGCCCTTCTTGCCGCGCATTGCGTTGTACGCGGCGAGTTGGGCTCGCGCGTTGATGGTTGTGGTCACTGCACCGCCGCGGGGTCGCCGGCCAGCGAAAAGCTGCTGCACGCGGTCCACCATGAACAGTGCGGAACTCCCGGTGAGGATCCCGTTCTCTGTTCGCTCAAGACCGGTAGCCCCATAGACCAGCGAGTAGAAGCCCGTTACGGGTGCGTACAACGGTCCATTGGAGTACACCCGCTGATAGGTCAGGGTGTCGCCGGTCTCCTTGGATCGAGCGACCGGGTCAGGCCCGACGAGCAGTGGTCCACGCTCGCGGTCGTACTCCTGCAGTAAGAGACGTTGATTTCCGGGACGCTCCCGGTAGTCACGAGCCAAGAACACCTGAATGACCGTCACATTGATGATGAGGGCGACCAGGAGTAAGCCGAGGACAAACGCGATACGTCTAATAGGGCGGTTCATATCCTGCGCACCACCTGGGTCAGCGCATCGTCGGCTGCCGGTGTGGCAATGTCCGGACGCCTGGCCCGGTCGGAGATGCGCAACAGCAATGCCACGATGATCCAGTTGGCCACCAGTGATGAGCCACCGTACGAAAGGAATGGTGTCGTGAGTCCGGTCAACGGGATCAGGCGCGTGACGCCACCGACAATGACGAATACCTGAAGCGCCAGGACGATAGAAAGGCCCGCTGCTAGGAGCTGACCGAAGGCATCCTTCACTGAGACTGCTGTGCGCAGTCCGCGCTCAATCAGCAGCGCGTACATGAGGAGCAGAGCGACCAGGCCCGTCACCCCCAGCTCTTCACCGAGGGCGGAGATGATGAAGTCGGTATTGGCGAACGGCACGAGATTGGGGAAGCCACGACCAAGGCCGCTGCCGAGCATCCCCCCGTTGGCCAAACCAAACAGCGACTGCACAATCTGGAAGCCGGATGTGTCGGAATACGTCCACGGGTCCAACCACACGGTCACACGAATTTGCACATGTGACACAAGTACATACGACAGCACTGCTCCGACAAGGAAAAGTAGACCACCGAGAATCAACCACGACCTGCGTTGAGTTGCGATGTAGAGCATGCACACAAAGAGACCGAAGAACAGCATGGACGTGCCAAGGTCGTTCTCTAGCACCAGGATGGCAAGGGACACACCCCAGGCGATGAGGATGGGTCCCAGGTCTTTACCCCTTGGCAGTCCGACGCCCATCACATTGGTGCGCACGAGGGCTAGTGAGTCTCGCTTCTCAACGAGGTAGCCAGCAAAGAAGATGGTGAGCAGAATCTTTGCTGCCTCGGCGGGTTGGAAGGAGAAGCCACCAACACGCAACCACAAGGTCGCGCCATTGATCGTTGTTCCAATGAATGGCGCAAGAGGAAGGACGAGCAGGATGAGGCCCATGAGCCCGAGTGTGTAGGTGTACCTCTGCAGAGTGCGATGGTCGCGCACCACGAACAGCACCGCGATGAACAGAATGATCGCGATCGTGAACCACGTGAGCTGCGCATACACATCCGGCGACGGCGAGGGATTGCCATTGAGCTCAGCCTTGTGCGCTGCCGCGACATCAAGGCGGTAGATCATGATCAGACCCAGCATGGTCAGCAGCGTTGCCAGGGGAAGAATGATGGGGTCGGCGTAGCGCGCCTTCCATTGCACAACCCCGTGGCTCACAAGAGCCAGCACCCCTACCACTGTGACGGTGAGCCAGAGTTGAGCGTTCGCCCCCTCACCATTCGCCCACTGAATCTGCAGAAACCCCAGTACGCCGATAAGCCAAGCGAAAACCAAGAGCAGCAGCTCCCACAAGCGACGCGTGGGCTGACGTGCAGACGGAGAGGCGACCGTGCCACTCACGACTGTGCACCGGGGCAACCCGTGGGCGGCAGCAGCGTTTGGCATTGTCTTGCGCGCGATTCAAGCTCGGTCACAATCCGCTGGGCATCATCGATGCCCGTCGCGGGGATGCCTTTGCTGACAAGTTCTTGATCGAACAGCGGCAGAGTTCCTACCTCGAGTTGTGAATCTGATGACAGTGAGGACAGCGGAATGCCCAGAAGTGCCCCGGGGACGCCTTGATAGATGGCAACGGTGCCGGTTCCGGCATTGCCATTCACAGCGACGTACCACTGGCTCGAAATCCACGAACGTGCGAGAAGGAGCCCAGCGACCAACACGACTACCAACGCACCTAAAGCGGCTGCAGCCACGATCCATCGCCGACGTCGGGCACGACTATTCGCGTCTCGTTGCACTTGTCGGTGATGATGTCGTCGCGCCGACTCTGCTGCAGGGACGATTAGTTCTGAGTCGACGAGTGCCTGAGGAGCCGTGGGTGGGCCATCAGTCATGGGAGGTGGCGCATCGGGCCGATCAGGATCGGGCTGGGCATCGTTGGGGAATCGCACATCGGGGAGTCGATGTCGGACGCGTGGTTCACCGGCGGCACCGACGACAACTGGCCACGTGGGTTCTGGCTCAGGACCGTCAACCACATCCGCCACCACCACGGTGACGTTGTCAGGAGCTCCCCGTTCCAGTGCAAGATCCACGAGCCGGATGACACATCCCGTCGGGTCACCATCGCCAAGAACGAGTGCGATCTCCATGTTGCTCAGCACGCCCGAGAGTCCGTCAGTGCACAGCAGGTATCTGTCGCCGACGTGAGCGTCACGCATGGAGAGGTCCGCTTCGACGGGATTCATACCGTCGAGCGCGCGCATGAGCAAGGAGCGTCGGGGATGGACGGCTGCCTCATCTTCAGTGATTCGCCCAGCGTCGACGAGAGTCTGGACGTACGTGTGGTCGTGCGTGATCTGTGTGAGTTCACCGTCGCGCAGGAGATATGCGCGGGAATCGCCCACGTGCACCACGGCTATGCGATCACCGTGCCAGAACAGGCCAGTGACGGTGGTGCCCATACCGGTGAGATCAGGCTCTACGGCGATCACATCCGCAATGCCTTCACCCACGTCACCGATGGATTCGTTGAGTGAGCGCAGCAGGTCCTCATGGCGCGGCGGATTCATGTCGAGATCAGCCACAGTGGCAACCGCGATGGCACTGGCGAGTTCTCCGGCGGCATGTCCGCCCATGCCATCGGCGACCAGGAGAAGTGATGGGCCGGCATAACCGGAATCCTCGTTGCCTTCGCGCACGAGACCGACGTCTGACTTTGCGGCGTATCTCAGGTGATAGACCATGTCGACTACTTCTGAATCTGCAGTGTCGTTCGACCCACCCGCAGAGGCGCACCGACCTGCAGGACAGTCGGACTTGTGATGCGAGACCGATCGATCCAGGTTCCGTTCGTTGAGCCCAAATCCTCAACGATCCACGAACCCTCAGCCGGATAGATGCGTGCATGCCGACTGGACGCGTAGTCGTCATCAATGATCAAGGTGGAGTCAGGTGCGCGACCGATGGTGATCTGCTCGGTCCCGAGGGGAATGACAGTGTCCTTCAGTGGACCCTCGATCACGACGAGCTTGGTCCCCTTGACTTTTGCTTGCTTGGCGACCTTGGTCGGCTTGGGAGCGCGGGCGGCGCGACCCTCACGCGGTGAACGACCCGCCGGACGTGCCTCGGCTGGCGCGGTGAGGTCCCTGCGCAAAATCAGCACAGTGGTGAGGACGAATGCCCACAACAGTGCGAGGAAGCCAAGCCTGATGAGGGTGAGCGCAAGCTCGGACACTCAGCTACTCCGGAACACCAGTGGGGTCGCACCGATGGTGATCGTTGTGCCATCAGCGAGTGCTACCTCTGTTATGCGCGCTCCATCAACGTACGTGCCGTTGGTCGAATTCAAATCACGCACGACAACAGGGCTTCCCAGAACGATTTCGCAATGATGCCGTGACGCACTGGGGTCTTCGATCCGAATATCAGTGTCGGTGCCACGACCCAGGCGAGTAACCGCGCGCATCAGTGGGTAGGCCGATCCACTCACCTCGAGCCTAGGTTGGCCTGCATCGGTAGAACCGACAACTCCTCCAGTACTCGAGCTGACTTCGGCCTGCGCCTCGCTGCGGACGCGGAAGATTCCGGTCTCGAGCTCGTCGTCCTGTCCCAACAGAACCTGCACGGGGCCGATGAGCGTGTAGGACTGTTCGGCGCCGTAGTCGCGCACCAACGTGCCCAACTCCACCTGAAGGGCATCCTTGAACACCGACAGCCGGGAGTAGTCATGGGTCGAGAGTTCAACATGGAACACGTTGGGGATGACGGTCCGCGACCGGTCGATCACCGCCGCTCGGTCGTTGACCTCGCGCTGCAGGGCTGAGGCGATCTCGACCGGCTGGACCTCGGCCTTGAAAGCCCGGGCGAAGGCGCCGTTGACGAGTCGATCGAGGGAGTCCTCGAACTTCTCGAGCAAGCCCACCTAAGCCTCCTGTGTTGTGCGGTGGGTTGATGCTAACCCTCCACCTCTAACGACGCGGGGACCCTCAGCCGAGCTCAAATGTGGTGTTGCCGTAGATCTGATCAAGGGGCAATCGGGGTAGTCCCCCTCGGTACATGCGGGCGCACCTGAATCCAGGTGCCATGCCGGCCCGTTGGGCAAGATCGACTCCGGCGCTGTGAGGGGCGGGAACATCGAGAAAGAGCTGGCCACCATGCTCGGCGATCCATGGTCTGGCCACATCCGCACACGCACGTAGGAGTGCGGCCGCCGTTTTCGCATCTCTGGCGAAGAGTGGACCGACGCGTGCGCCATCAGGAATGGCTGGTCGCACCGTGGCCATCCCGGCGATCTCATCTCCATTCATGACGACGAACGACTGTCGATCGGGATGCGCTGCGTACCAGGCATCGACAAAGGCTGGCCGTGGGGCAGGAACATGCAACGTGTCGAAGGCATGCACGCGCTCACGCATCACCCCCGACATATCGAGGGGTGCGACAACTCCGTGATCAACAAGGGCCGCAGTGATGCCGACGGGATCACCGCCCCATCGGTCGGTCCAGTACGCAAGTTCGAAGCCGAGCCCCTCGTACGTTGCGACCTGAGCCGGTACTCCGTCTCCACCCACAATCACGTCATCAAAGCCCACCTCGCGGTAGACAACATCACCGATCGCATGTCCCAAACCCTGCATACGCAAGTCTTCGCGCACGATGTAAAAACCGGCGAACGCATAGCCGGGTGAGTAGGTGACGACGCTTGCCATCGCGGCAAGCTCACCGTCCAGCGTGCCGACGAAAAAACCCGCGGGATCGGTCGCATAGAAGGCGTCGATATCACCGACACCTGGTTGCCAACCTTCTCGCGCGGCCCAGTCAGCCATCTGGTGTGCCTCGGCGGCACTGGCCCGGTGGACATCCAGCGTCATGGTGTGAGGGTACGGCCGGGCCCCGGCATCGCCAGGCACTAGCCGGGCACTCGTC
>JBAWXR010000004.1:0-30244 GCA_037143955.1 Actinomycetes bacterium | reverse complement strand
GTGCTGGCCAGAGCCACCCCACCGTGCCTGCACGATCTCCGCCGCAATCGAGATTGCGGTCTCCTCAGGAGTGCGTGCACCGAGGTCAAGTCCGATGGGCGAATGCAGTCGAGCAATCTCGTCGGTGGTCACGCCGGCTTCCTTGAGACGTTCAAGTCGGTCCTCGTGCGTGCGACGCGAACCCATGGCGCCGATGTATCCCGCATCGGTACGTAGCGCCACCTGAAGTGCAGGCACGTCGAACTTCGGGTCGTGCGTGAGCACGGCGATCACAGTGCGCTGATCGACCTGCTGTTGTTCTAGCCAGCGATGCGGCCAATCAACGACGACCTCATCGGCATCCGGGAATCTTTTGCGGGTCGCGAAGACCGGACGTGCATCGACCACTGTGACGCGGTATCCCAGCAGTTTTCCGACTCGCACAAGAGCCGCGGAGAAGTCGATGGCGCCGAAGACGAACATCTGCGCGGGCGGTGCATACGAGGCGACGAACACGTCGAGACCTTCGCCCAGTCGCTCACCTTCGGGCCCGTAGCGCAAGAACCCCGTTGTTCCGGAGGCCAGCATGCCGATGGTGTCTTCGCGAATCGTGTCGTCGAGTCGATCGGTACCGAGGCTGCCCTCGGTGCGGTCGGGGCGCACGACGAGGTGCCGACCGACGAAGTGCGGTCCGCGCACGATGGTTGCCACGGCGACCGGTTCACCCGCGGCAATGCTGGCCGCAATGCCGTCGAGCTCGGGCCATGTGGTGTGGTCCACCCGCTCGACAAAAACCTCGAGGATGCCGCCGCACGTAAGGCCGACCGCGAACGCGTCATCGTCGCTGACCCCGTAGGTCTCAAAGCGAGCCTGGCCGTCGGCCAGGACTTCCTGGCCGAGCTCGTAGAGCGCACCCTCCACGCAGCCACCGCTGACTGAGCCGACAGCCTCGCCTGTGCCGGTGACGAGCATGGAGGCACCGGCGGGTCGAGGAGCGGATTTCCAGGTGCGTACGACCGTGGCCATAGCCACCTGCCCGTCACGATTGCGAGCCGCAATGAGCTCATCAAGCACCTCGCGCATGCGCACCTCCGTGACTGGACCGACCATTCGGCGGGCCGCCCAACGGCCAAGGGCCAATAATGCTCCGGTGGCTCAGATTCGGCTGGTCGAGATCGCGGAGAATCCCATCGGGGTTCCCGCCGTCGAGGCCATGGTGGCCGATGACCGGGCCGGGGCCGTGGTGACGTTCAGCGGCAATGTGCGCAACCACGATCACGGGCGCGAGGTGGTCCGCCTCACCTATGAGGGTCACCCCAGCGCGGCGGAGGTATTGGCGCAGGTGGCCAACGAGATCGCATCGAAGTTTGACCTCATTGCACTCGCCGTATCCCATCGCGTAGGGGATCTCGCCATCGGCGACGCAGCCCTGGTGGCTGCCGTATCGTCGGCGCACCGCGACGTTGCTTTCCAGGCATGTGCGGCTCTGGTCGATCTCACCAAGGAGAAGCTTCCCGTCTGGAAGCACCAGATCTTCATCGATGGCACAGATGAGTGGGTGAACTGCGCATGACCGCCCTCATCGACACCTTCGGTCGTGTGCATCGCGACATGCGCGTGTCTGTCACTGATCGCTGCAATCTGCGGTGCACCTACTGCATGCCGGCAGACTTCTCCGACTGGCTGCCAGGCGACCACCTGCTATCCATCGACGAGATGCTCGAAGTAATCGAGATTGCGACCGAGCACGGCATTGAGAGCATTCGTCTCACCGGTGGCGAGCCACTACTGCGCCCCGATCTCGTTGAGATCGTCCGTCGAATCAATGCGCTGCCACTCAAGCCGCGCATCTCCTTGACGACTAACGCGTTGCGACTCGAAGCCCTTGCCCAACCACTCGCCGATGCTGGGCTCGAGCGAGTCAACGTCAGCCTCGACACTCTTGATCGTGCGCGCTTCAGTGAGCTCACGAAGCGCGACCGCTTTGCTGATGTGCTTTCCGGTATTGAGGCGGCGCAGCGCGCGGGCCTCACACCACTCAAGGTCAACACCGTCCTGATGCGCGGAATCAACGACGACGAGGCAGTGCCCCTGCTGCAGCACGCTGTCGACAACGGCTGGAGCCTGCGATTCATCGAGCAGATGCCTCTGGATGCACAGGGTTCGTGGGATCGCGGCGACATGGTGACGGCGGCTGAGATTCTGGAACTACTCTCGGAGCACTTCGCACTCACGCCCGTACCCACGCGCGGCTCTGCGCCGGCCGAAGAGTTCTATGTGAACGGCGGTCCCGCGACGGTAGGCATCATTGCTAGTGTGAGTAAGCCGTTCTGTGCCGCCTGCGATCGCATTCGCCTCACCGCGGACGGCCAGGTGCGCAACTGTCTGTTCTCTCTCGACGAGACTGATCTGCGGGCCACCTTGCGCGATGGTGACCTTCCCGCGTCAGAGCGCAGAGAGCGCATCGGACGTCTGTTCCAGACGTCGGTCACTGCCAAACTTCCCGGCCACGGAATCAACGATCCGTCTTTCATTCAGCCGGATCGCCCCATGTCCGCCATTGGCGGCTGAGCGGGTATCTGCTCAGCCACCCGCAAAAGGCGGAAGTACGTCTATGCGAGTTCCGGGCGCCAGCGGCACCGAAGCCGGGTCACCGTGAGCGGCCAGGCCATCCACCAAAAAGGAACATCGCGGTGCGACGGCGGCGAAGGACGGATAGGTCGACGTTAGCTGGCTTATGACGTCGGCAAGCGTGGCACCTGAGACGTCGACCTGATGAGCACCCACGGCCGCGCGCGCTGCCGCGAACAGGTGAACGGGGATTGCAGTGCTGGTCATGGTCAGACCCTACGACTCTGTCAAACGGCTTGCCCCCGGGTCGAGACCAGAGCAGAGTTCACTTCCACAAACCTGCCCCGGAGGATCCATGGAACTCGAGAACTCCTTTCTCGTGCCGGCTGACATCGACACGGCGTGGAACACCTTGCTGGACGTGGAATCGATCGCGCCATGCATGCCGGGTGCGACCCTCACCTCCTTCACAGGCGATGAGTTCACCGCCGACGTCAAGGTCAAACTGGGACCGGTCACCATGGTGTTTGGCGGCACCGGAAAGTTCGTGAGCAAGGATCCGGCAACTCACACGGCAGTCATCGACGCAGCAGGTAAGGAAGTCAAGGGTGGGGGTAACGCGTCAGCGAAGATCACCGCGACCCTCACCGCTGAGGGCCCCAGTGTCACCCGCGCGAACATCACCACTGACCTCACCATCACCGGAAAGGCCGCACAGTTCGGCCGAGGAGTGATGGCTGATGTCTCCAAGCGCCTGATCGATCAGTTCGCCGGCAATCTGCAGACGGTGATCGAGCATCGCAAGGCGTCGGCCTCGCCGGCTGAAGCTCCCGAGACTTCGTCTGCGACCAGCGACGCATTCGCAACACCTCCACCGGTGCAGTCCGCGCCGCCGGTGATGAACAATGAGGCGCTCAACCTCGGTAGCGCCGCGGCGGGCCCCATCCTCAAGCGCGTGATCCCCGCACTCATTGGCGTCATCGTCGTGGTCGGGGTCATCTGGTGGATCGTGGCCCGGTAGGCCATGACACTGGCCGACCAGGTCCCGGACCCGCAGTCGCTCATCGCCAAGCTTGCGGAGCACGACTATGTCGCAGAGGCAGGCCTTGGCACCGCGCTGTTCTGCGCGGTGCGACTTCCGCAGCCACTACTTCTTGAAGGCGAAGCCGGAGTTGGCAAGACGCAAGCCGCGAAGGCTCTTGCGGCGATGCTGGATACCCCGCTCATTCGACTGCAGTGCTTCGAGGGCATCGATGCGAGCGAAGCTCTCTACGAGTGGAACTATCCGCGCCAGCTCTTGGGCATTCGCGTTGCTGAAGCCTCAGGTGCGGATCTGTCGGAACAGTCGCTGTTTGCACGCGAATATTTGATCGAACGACCACTTCTGCAAGCTCTTGAGCACCCGGGCCCCAACCCCGCTGTTCTGCTCATCGATGAGGTTGATCGCGCCGACGAAGAATTCGAGGCGTTCTTGTTCGAGTTGCTTGCGGAGTCATCCGTGACCGTGCCGGAGATCGGCACCTTGTACGCCAAAGTCCCACCCGTCGTGATTCTCACGTCCAACCGCACCCGTGACCTCCATGATGCACTCAAGCGTCGATGCCTCTACCACTGGATCGACTATCCCGACCTTGAGCAAGCGACGCGCATCGTTCGCCTTCGTGTCCCCGCCGCGTCACCCACACTCGTAGAGCAGATCACTGCGGCGGTGCAGCGTCTTCGCACGATGGACATGCAAAAGCCCCCGGGCGTGGCCGAGGCAATTGACTGGGTGCATGCGGCAGTGCTGCTGGGGATTCACGCACTCGACGCCGAGAGCGTCGACCAGACGCTTGGTTCGGTGCTGAAGTACCGCGAGGATCAAGAACGTGCGCGAGCCGAAGGACTCACCTGGGTCGCAGGAGCCTGAGGTGATCGAGCTCGCAGGCATTGCTGCGGCATTCGGTCATCGACTTCATGAGAGCGGCGTGCCGGTCACCCCACAGCAGAGTGCGCGTTTTGCCAGCGCCGTCGTGATCGCGCAGCCGAAGAAGATCGATGAGCTCTATTGGCTCGGCCGCGTCACTCTGCTGACCGGGCACGATCAGGTCGGTACCTACGACCGCGTCTTCCGACACATCTTTCAGGGACTGATTGACGTCGCAGAGATGGGCGGACGGCAGTCAGAGGTGTCCACCTCGATGACCGGGCCCGACGGCGACCGCCAGCAGAATGCGCAGCAAGACATTCGCGAATCCCCGAGCGCACCGCGCGGCTCCAGCGCGTCTCCCGAAGGTCGCAGCTCGGGTGCTGACGACGGTGATGCGCCGCCGCAGGTGCTTGCGGCCATGAGTTCAGATGAGCGACTGTCGGATTTGGACTTCTCGCGCTGCACCCCTGACGAACTTGCTCTCATCCGCCGCTTGGTGGATCAGCTCCCCCTTGTGCCACCCATGCGAGAGGCACGTCGCACCCGGCGACATCGACGCGGTCGTCGACTTGACGTGCGTGCGACTTTGCGGCGGGCACATCGCACCGCCGGGGACCCGGTCGCATTGGTCATGCGCACCCGCGCCGAGCAGCCGCGCCGAGTGGTGCTGCTGGCCGATGTTTCAGGGTCTATGGAGCCCTATACGCGGGTGTACCTGCACCTCATGCGTGGGGCAGTGCAAGCCCTTCACGCAGAAGCGTTCGTCTTTGCCACCCGCCTCACCAGGCTCACGCGGACCCTGGCCCAGCACCATCCTGATGTCGCGTATCGCAAGGCGACACAGGCAGCACCAGATTGGTCCGGCGGCACGCGCATCGGGCGCACGCTGATGGAGTTTCTCGATGTTTATGGCCGTCGAGGAACCGCGCGCGGGGCAGTGGTCGTGATCGTCTCCGACGGCTGGGAGACCGACGACCCGACGATATTGCGCGAAGCAATGGCGCGGCTGTCGCGACTGGCCCATCACGTCATATGGGTCAATCCGCGCAAGGCGGCCTCCGATTACCAGCCACTCGTGGGTGGAATGCAGGCTGCGCTTCCGTACGTTGACACGTTCGTTTCTGGGCATTCGGTACGGGCCCTTGAAGAAGTCATGTCCGCGATCAGCAGTGCCACACGCCGCGCAGCATGAGCAGCATGAGCAGCCTAGGCTGACCTCCATGGACGAGAAGTTCACTCATCTCAACGAGCGCGGCGAGGCCCGGATGGTCGACGTCACCGACAAGGACGTCACCATGCGATCCGCCACTGCGCGTTGTCATGTCGTTGTCTCCGGCGACGTGGCCGCGGCACTACGCGCGGGTGAGATGCCCAAGGGTGATGCACTGGGGGTTGCCCGCATCGCGGCCATCCAGGCCACCAAGCGCACCGCAGAGTTGATCCCGCTGTGCCACCCGATCGCGATCCACGGTGTCGACGTCGATGTGCAGGTCGTCGATCCGGCTGGAGTCGACATACATGTCACGGTGCGCACAGCCGATCGCACCGGTGTCGAGATGGAGGCACTCACGGCAGCTGCCGTCGGGGGTCTTGCCATCATCGACATGGTCAAGGGACGCGATCGCAGCGCTGCCATCACCGAAGTCGTGCTGCTTGAGAAGCTCGGTGGCCGTTCGGGGCACTGGGTGCGCGAGTCCTGATGTCTGCTGGCATGAAGCGCCGCGCACGAGTGATCACGTCGTCCACGCGAGCAGCGGCCGGCGTGTGGGAGGACCGATCGGGTCCGGTTCTCGTGGAGGGGTTGGACGCTCTCGGCTTCGACGTTGATGCGCCGGTGGTGGTGGCAGATGGCGAACCACTGCTCGTCGCGCTCCGCGAGGCCGTTGACGAGGGTTTCGACCTTGTTGTGACTACTGGCGGCACAGGCCACACCCCCATGGACCTCACCCCGGAGGTCACGCGACAGGTGATCGAGCGCGAGTCACCAGGTCTAGCCGAGGCGATCCGCGCTTACGGCGTATCGCATGGTGTCCCGACCGCGATCCTGTCGCGTGGCATCGCGGGAATTGCGGCAACGACCTTGATCGTCAATGCGCCTGGCTCACCCGGGGGCGCTCGCGATGCGATTGCTGCACTGGGGCCGGTGCTGATGCATGCCGTGGATCAGGTCCACGGTGGCGATCACCAACGCGTCGACTAGCGAAAGTCGAGGTCGAAAGCCGCGGAGATAGCCGCGGCGAGGGAAGCTTCTTGATCCGCTAGAAGAAATCCGAGGTGGCGTCCTAGGCAAGAACTCGCGACCGTCGTCACCATGTCGCACGTGATAACTGCATCGTGGTCGATGCCATTGTGCGCACCCACGCGTACCTCAGTGGACAGTCCCTTGATGTTTGATGTAATAGGAGCAACCGTGACCCACCTACGGTCCTCACGAAAGATCGAACGAGAAAGCACCACCACAGGACGGGTCTTATCAACCTGACACAGGTGAATAGGTCGCATATTTAGTCGAGTTCGGGGAAGGATTGTTGGGCGCGAGTGATGAAGGCTGCCAGTTCGTCGTAGTCGCCCTTCTCCCGCAGGATGTGGGCATCCTGCTCGGCCTGATATCGGCGGAGCTCCCTCCGTAAGGCCCTCTCGATCACTGAGGCACGGCCCGACTCGTCACTCTCCACAACCATGGTGTCGAGGGCGTCGACTAAGTCATCGGGAAGTCGCACGGCGATCTGAATTGACATACTGCGACGGTACCACGCTGGGATGCAAATTGCATCCCATGATCTAGCGCTTCGCCGACTCCAGCAGCAGCGTCGCCACATCGACAACCTCAACACCTTGCGCTGTGCCTTCGGCCTGACGCTTGGTGACCGCATCATTGAGCATGACCGAGCAGAACGGGCACGCCACCGCGACCTTTGCTGCGCCGGTGCCGATGGCCTCGTCGCCGCGATTCTGGTTGACGCGCGTACCGATCTTTTCTTCCATCCACATGCGCGCACCTCCGGCGCCGCAGCAGAAGGACTTATCGGCGTGACGTTCCATCTCCACTCGAGTTGCACCGGTGGCGTCGACCAACTCGCGCGGCGGGACGTAGACCTGGTTGTGTCGACCCAGGTAGCACGGGTCGTGATACGTCACCTTCTGGTCGACGCGCGTGACCGCGGTGAGGCGGCCTTCCTTGACGAGCTCGTTGAGCAACTGCGTGTGGTGCACGACCTCGAAGTTGCCGCCGAGCTGCGGGTACTCGCGGCCCAGCGTGTTGAGGCAGTGCGGGCACGTGACGACGATCTTGCGCGCCTTGATCTCGTTGAGGACCTCGACGTTCTGCATGGCCTGCATCTGGAAAAGGAACTCGTTGCCTGCGCGTCGCGCGGGATCGCCGGTGCAGGTCTCGCCTTCGCCCAGCACCATGAACTGCACTCCGGCGATGGTGAGTAGTTCTGCGACGGACTTGGTCGTGCGCTTGGCACGATCTTCGAACGCGCCCGCGCAGCCGACCCAGAACAGGTAGTCGACATCGTCGGGAACGCTGTCTTCGCCATCGGCCCCGAACACGCGCACGTCGAAGTCAACCTCGGCGATCCAGGCGTTGCGGTCGGACGCGTTCATGCCCCACGGGTTGCCCTTGTTCTCGAGGTTCTTGAACAGGCCGTTGAGCTCGGCAGGGAAATCCGTGGCGATCATCACCTGGTTGCGTCGCATGTCGACGAAGTGGTCGATGTGCTCGATGTCGACGGGGCACTGATTGACGCACGCACCGCACGTGGTGCAGGCCCACAAGGCTTCCTGATCGATGATCGGCAGCTCGGCGCCCGTGCTGCGGTGGCCATCAAAGGTGTAGCCGTCGTCGGCGGAGTGATCGGAACCTTCGCGCGATCCAATGAACGGACGCTCGACTTCGGTCCGTACCTCGGGGGTCAGTCCCTCGAGCGACGTCGTGTCGAACTCGCCAAGGCCGGGATGCTGGCCCTTGGCGGCCATCAGGTACGGAGCCTGCGCAAACATCGTGTCGCGCAGGTTCATGATCATGAGCTTGGGAGACAAAGGCTTGCCGGTGTTCCACGCCGGGCACTGCGACTGGCAGCGTCCGCACTCGGTGCAGGACATGAAGTCGACGTAGTTCTTCCAGGTGAAGTCAGCAATGTGTCCCTTGCCGAACGTGGCATCGTCGGGCGGATCCTCGAAGTTGACCGGCTCGCCCTTGTAATAGATCGGCAGCAGTGGGCCGAGAGCGTTAGGCCTGCGCGACGTGTACACGTTGACCGGAGCTGCGCCGATGTGCAGGTGCTTGGAGTTCAGCACGATCAGCAGGAAGCAGACGATGACGGCGATCTGTGCCCACAGGCCGACCGTCTCAACCCAGAGAAGAGTCTCCGGTGACAACCCGGACATCAGTGAGCCCACCCAGTCGGAGACAAACGCCCCGCTCGAATACGGCAGATTGCCCGAAGCCGACTGCGCGCCGCGGTACCAGAACAAGGTGATGACGACGAGGAAGATCATGAAGAGGATCAACCAGGCGCCACGCGTGTGAGATCCGAAGAAGCGCGAGGACCGGCCCTTGTCAGCGGGGTTGTTGCGCAGGCGGAGCAAGCCAAAAATTACGATGCCGACGATGACCAGGACGCCGAAGAGATCCTCGAGGAAACCGACAATGGGCCAGGTGCCGACAATCGGAACCCCGAAGTCGGCGACGAACAGCGCGCCGTATGCCTCGAGAATGGTCAGGCCGAGGACGAGGAATCCCCAAAAGGCGAACACGTGGGCGATACCCGGGATGGTCCACTTCAGCAGCTTCTTCTGTCCGAGTACCTCGGTGGCTTCGGCGGTCACGCGCGCGGTGGGGTCGACGAGGCGACCAACGGCCGGTTTGCCCGAGCGGCCGAGGGAGACCAGGAACCACAGGCGCTTGCCGGCAAAGGCCAGGACGATGACCGTGATAGCGAGGCCGACGACGAGCCGGATCAGCTGATGGGAATCCACGTGCAAAGGCTATCCATCGTCGGCCAGACTTCAGGCTCGATCTCCGCGCATGTGACGAGCCTCTCCGCGGTCGCTAACGTCATCTTCGACCTACCTGCGAAAGGGACCCATGGCCACCTCGCCCCGCCTGCGTGATGACGTGCCCCTGCGCCAGGAGGATATGGACGCATTTCAGATCGACGGAGCCATCGTTGTTCGAGGTCTGTTTTCACCCGACGAGGTCGAGTTGGTGCGCGAGGGTATAGAGCGCAACCTCGCTGAACCGGGCCCGATGTTCAAGGTGGCCAGCAAGCCCACCGACCCGGGACGGTTTGTGGAGGACTTCTGCCAGTGGCAACGCATCGAGCAGTATCAGCGCGTTGCGCAGGAATCGATGGCAGCGGATGTTGCGGCCGCGCTCATGGGCGGGCGCACGGTTCGCCTGTTCCACGACCACATGCTGGTCAAGGAACCGGGAACTCTTCAGCCGACGCCGTGGCATCAGGACCAGCCGTATTACAACGTGGATGGCGTGATGAACTGCTCGATGTGGATGCCGGTCGATCCGGTGCCGCAGGAGTCAACGCTGGAGTTCCTCGGGGGCTCTCATCGCGGTGGCTGGCTCATGCCCCGAACCTTTCTGGACAAGCAAGCGAAGTGGTTCCCCGAAGGCACGATGTCGGAGGTCCCCGACATTGAGGCTGATCGCAGCTCGCATCGGATCCTGGGATGGGCCCTCGAACCGGGCGACGCGGTCTTCTTTCACATGCTGACGCTGCACCACTCCTATGGCGTGCCGGGACGGAACCGGCGCCGGGCCTTCTCCTTGAGATTCCTCGGGGACGACATGGTTCATGCCCCTCGAAGCTGGCCGACCTCCCCGCAGTTCGACGGGCTGGAGGAGGACATCCCCGCCGGGGCGCCCATGGCTCACGACCTGTTCCCCCTGCTTCGTTCAACGTGACCTAGATCACATCAAACGGATACCCTCGTGAGGGAATGCCGGGTGGGTGCACCCCGTTATTCGATATGAGTCCAATCGACTCAAAGAGTGTGATGCCTCGCTTGCGGGGCATAACTCGGCGAGGCAGACTCACCTGAGACCAACCGGCCCGTCGACCTGACGACCGGACTGAACAAGAAGGAGCACCACCACCATGGCTCGAGCAGTCGGTATCGACCTTGGCACGACCAACTCCGTCGTGTCGGTCCTCGAAGGCGGAGAACCCGTCGTCATCGCCAACGCCGAGGGTTCCCGGACGACACCGTCCGTCGTGGCCTTCGCCAAGAATGGCGAGGTCCTTGTGGGCGAAGTCGCCAAGCGTCAGGCAGTCACCAACGTGGACCGCACCATTCGGTCCGTCAAGCGTCACATGGGTACGAACTGGACCGTCGACATCGACGGAAAGTCCTACACATCGCAGGAGATCAGCGCTCGCACGCTGATGAAGCTCAAGCGCGACGCTGAGGCGTACCTCGGTGAGTCCGTCGCGGACGCTGTCATCACCGTCCCCGCGTACTTCAGCGACGCACAGCGTCAGGCCACCAAGGAGGCCGGCGAGATCGCGGGTCTCAATGTCCTGCGCATCATCAACGAGCCCACCTCAGCCGCACTCGCGTACGGACTGGACAAGGGCGACACAGAGCAAACCATCCTCGTATTCGACCTCGGCGGTGGCACGTTCGACGTGTCTCTCCTGGAGATCGGCGACGGTGTTGTCGAAGTCAAGGCGACGTCCGGCGACAACAACCTCGGGGGCGACGACTGGGACCAAAAGGTCGTTGACTGGATGGTCGGTCAGTTCAAGAACAACAACGGCATCGACCTGTCCAAGGACAAGATGGCGATGCAGCGTCTGCGTGAGGCAGCTGAGAAGGCGAAGATCGAACTTTCCAGTTCGATGCAGAGCTCGATCAACCTGCCGTACATCACCGCAGGAGCTGACGGCCCTCTGCACCTAGAGGAGACGCTTACGCGTGCGCAGTTTGAGTCCATGACCGCCGACCTACTCGAGCGGACCAAGGCACCTGTGCAGGCGGTACTCAAGGACGCGGGCATCAGCATCGGCGAGATCGACCAGGTCGTGCTCGTCGGCGGTTCCACGCGCATGCCTGCTGTCACCGAGGTAGTGAAGAAGGAGACCGGCAAGGACCCCAACAAGGGTGTCAACCCTGACGAGGTCGTGGCCGTTGGTGCGGCGCTTCAGGCCGGTGTTCTCAAGGGTGAGGTCAAGGACGTTCTGCTTCTTGACGTGACCCCGCTGTCGCTGGGCATCGAAACCAAGGGCGGCGTCATGACGAAGCTCATCGAGCGCAACACGACCATTCCGACCAAGCGCTCGGAGATCTTCACGACCGCCGACGACAATCAGCCGTCCGTACTCATTCAGGTGTACCAGGGCGAGCGCGAGATGGCGGCTTACAACAAGCGCCTCGGCACCTTCGAGCTCACCGGTCTTCCGCCGGCACCTCGCGGTATCCCGCAGGTCGAGGTCACTTTCGACATCGACGCCAACGGCATCGTGCACGTGTCCGCCAAGGACATGGCCACGGGCAAGCAGCAGTCGATGACGATCTCGGGCGGGTCGGCACTGAGCAAGGACGAGATCGATCGCATGATGCGCGAGGCCGAGCAGCATGCTGAGGACGACAAGAAGCGTCGCGAGGAGGTCGAAGTACGCAATAGCGCCGAGGCGCTGGTGTACCAGACCGAGAAGTTCCTGGCCGACAACGCTGACAAGGTCCCGGCAGATGCCAAGGCCAACGTCGATGGCCCACTTGCGGAGCTGAAGGCTGCCATCGAGGCGAATGACCTGCCCGGCATGCGTGCCGCAACCGACAAGGTTGCGCAGGCAAGCCAGACACTCGGCGCTGCGATGTACGCGTCGGCACAGGAGGCGGGCGCTGACGGCTCCGCCGAAGGTGCCTTCCAGGGCGCGGCTGACACCGCGGAAGACGACGTCATCGACGCGGAAATCGTGGATGAGGGCGAATCCAAGTGAGCGAATCCGAAGAGGCGCGAGTCCGCGTGACGGACAACCGACTCATCGATCCTGAGACGGGCGAACCTCGGCGGCCGGCAACACCGGCCGCCGAGGCCGCCGAAGAAGCCGCTGTCACGGCCGGGGGGTTGGAAGTCGAGACCAAGATCGCAGAACTCACCAACGATCTCCAGCGAGTTCAGGCGGAGTACGCCAACTATCGGCGTCGTGTCGAGCGTGATCGCGAGGCCGTGCGCGAGATGGCTATCGGTAGTGCACTCAGCGAGATGCTCCCGATCATCGACGACATCGATCGTGCCAGGCAGCACGGCGAACTCGATGGTGCGTTCCGCACCGTGGGTGAGGCATTGGAGAACGCGGCAACCAAGCTGGGACTCGAGCGCTTCGGTGCTGATGGCGATGAGTTCGATCCCATGCAGCATGAAGCGATTGCGACAGAGTCGCGGGACGGTGTCACAACACCCACCGTCGTCGCGGTCTACCAATCCGGTTTCAGGTACGCCGGTCGCGTACTCCGTCCGGCGCGGGTAGCGGTCGCAGGAACCGACTGAGCACACATCAACTAGGTGCGGGGAATTCAACGTGAATAAGGATTGGCTCGAGAAGGACTTCTACGCCATCCTCGGCGTGGCCAAGGACGCCTCGGCCGATGAGATCAAGAAGAAGTACCGCAAGCTTGCGCGCGAACTTCATCCGGACAAGAACCCGGGCAACAAGGACGCGGAGGAGAAATTCAAGGCTGTCTCCGAGGCGTACGACGTGCTGTCGGATGAAGCGAAGCGCAAGGAGTACGACGAGGCACGCAGTCTCTTTGGCTCAGGCGGATTCCGTGGTGGTTATGGAGCCGGCGGACGTGGCGGCTTCGGCGGGGGCGGTGGTGCGCAGTACGACGTCAACATGGAGGACATGTTCTCCGGCGATGCCGGAGGATTCGGTGACTTCATCGGCGGCATCTTCAATCGCGGTCGCGGCAATGGCCCCGGGGGTCGCGTGCGTGCGCCTCGGCGAGGGCAGGACTTGGAGAGTTCACTCACCCTGTCCTTCGACGATTCACTCGACGGCGTCACGGTGCCTCTGCGGTTGAGCAGCGACGGGCCGTGCGACAGCTGCCATGGCACCGGTGCGAAGGCCGGGACCATTCCCAAGATGTGTCCCACGTGCAGCGGCACGGGCCAGACGTCGCGCAATGCCGGCGGCTTCGCGTTCGCCGAACCATGTGTCACGTGCAAGGGACGTGGCCTGTTCGCGGAAGATCCGTGCGGTGTGTGTCGCGGGTCTGGACGTGGCATGTCCACTCGCACGGTTCAGGCGCGTATTCCTGCCGGGGTCAAGAACGGTTCACGTATTCGCCTCAAGGGCAAAGGGTCGCCGGGCGAGCGCGGGGGACCCAACGGCGACCTGTTCGTGGATGTCACGGTGGCCACGCACGTGATGTTCGATCGCAAGGCAGACAACGTCACGATCTCGATCCCGGTGACGTTTGTCGAGGCAGTACTGGGCGACGAGATCGGTGTCCCTACCCCGCGCGGCGGCTCAGTCACACTCAAGATTCCTGCGGGAACAAGCAACGGGTCCACATTCCGGGTGCGCGGCAAGGGATTTCGCAAGTCAGACGGAACAAATGGCGATCTATTGGTCACCGTGGAGGTCTCGGTACCGGATGTCCTCACCGACGACGCTCGCACGGCCCTGCAGCAGTTTGCCGAGCACACGGCTGACCACGATCCGCGCAAGGCACTGCTGGATTGGGCGGAGAACGCAAAATGACCGGCCGACGCCCGGGCGAGCGCACAGGATTCCGTGTCTCGGATGAGGCACCGGTGTTCGCTATCTCGGTAGCCGCAGAACTCGCCGGACTCCATGCGCAGACCCTGCGTCAATACGACCGCATCGGCCTGGTCAGACCCACACGTGTGGGCGGGCGCAATCGCCTTTACTCCGCCAACGACATTGCGCGCTTGCGTGAAATTGCGCTGCTGTCATCCGAGGGCTTGTCTCTCGAAGGCATCCGCCGGGTGCTGGCGCTGCAGGAAGAGGTGGCTCACCTCACCGCACGCCTGGACGAACTGCGCCGGGTCAGTGACTCACGGGCACTCGTCGTGTGGCGTCCGCAGAAGAAGACTTCGTAACCAAAGAAACTGGGAAAACACCATGGATATTGCGCTCACTACCAAGAGCAACGAGGCACTCGGCGCAGCCGTTCGCATTGCGTCGGCCAATGGCAATCCGCAGGTGGAGCCATTGCACCTGCTGGACTCGCTGCTGCAGCAGGGCGAAGGCGTGGCAACAGCTCTGCTTGAAGCTGTCGGCACAGACGTTCCCAACCTCACCTTTCAGGTGCGGGGCGCGCTGAAGAATCTCCCGTCCGCATCGGGAGGATCTGTTGCGCCTCCGAATCTGAGCCAGGCGTCCATTCGGGTGCTGCACGATGCCGATCGCATCGCCAAGGATCGCGGCGACGAGTTCGTCAGTACCGAACACATTCTTGTTGCTCTCGCAAAGACAGGTGGCCCGGGCGTAAGTGATCGCCTGGCGCAGTACCGAGCGACGCCCGAAGCGCTGATGGCTGCGCTGGAGCAACTGCGAGCTGGCCGGCGCGTGACGTCCGCCGATCCCGAGACAACCTTTCAGGCGCTGGAGAAGTACGGGGTTGATCTCACCGCGCGCGCACGCGAAGGGAAAATTGACCCGGTCATTGGCCGAGACGAGGAAGTCCGTCGCACGATCCAGGTGCTGTCGCGCCGCACGAAGAACAATCCCGTGCTCATTGGTGAGCCGGGCGTGGGAAAGACGGCTGTAGTCGAAGGTCTTGCTCGTCGCATTGTCGAAGGTGACGTGCCAACCTCACTGCAAGGCAAGTCGCTGATCTCGCTCGACCTCGGGGCCATGATCGCTGGCGCCAAGTATCGCGGCGAGTTCGAGGAGCGACTCAAGGCCGTGCTCGACGAGATCAAGGCCAGCGACGGTCAGGTCATCACCTTTATCGACGAGCTGCACACGGTCGTCGGTGCCGGCACCGGTGGAGATTCGTCGATGGACGCGGGCAACATGCTCAAGCCGCTGTTGGCCCGCGGAGAACTTCGCATGATCGGCGCCACGACACTGGATGAGTACCGCAAGTACATCGAGAAGGATGCGGCTCTGGAGCGACGTTTCCAGCAGGTCTACGTGAGCCAGCCCTCTGTTGAGGACACCATCGCCATCCTTCGTGGAATCAAGGAGAAGTACGAGGCACACCACAAGGTGGTCATCTCGGACTCCGCACTCGTCGCTGCCGCTACTTTGTCTGATCGCTACATCACTTCGCGATTCCTCCCAGACAAGGCGATTGACTTGATGGACGAGTCGGCGTCGCGCTTGCGCATGGAGATCGACTCCTCGCCCGTCGAAATCGACGTTCTCCAACGCCAGGTGGATCGCCTGCGCATGGAGGAGATGGCGGTCGCCAAGGAGACCGACGACGCTTCCAAGGAGCGCTTGGCCAAGATTCGCGCCGAAATCGCGGACAAGACCGAGGAGTTGTCCGGCCTCAAGGCTCGCTGGGATCGCGAGAAGCAAGGGCTGGATCGCATTGGCGAGCTGAAGGTTCTCATCGACGAGCTCAAGGCCACGGCGGAGCGTGCTCAACGCGCCGGAGACTTCGAGCAGGCCTCGCGCATCGTGTACGCCGAGATCCCCACGTTTGAATCTGAACTCGCGCGAGTCACGAGCGAAACCAACGAGCGTGCATCCATGGTCAAGGAAGAAGTCACCGCAGATGACATTGCCGGCGTCGTGTCGGCATGGACGGGAATCCCTGCCGGTCGGCTCCTCGAAGGCGAGATGCAGAAGCTGCTGCGCATGGAGGACGAACTCGGTCGCCGTGTGGTGGGGCAGAAGGTTGCCGTTCGCGAGGTGAGCGATGCCGTGCGTCGTGCACGAGCGGGCGTATCTGACCCCAATCGGCCCACCGGCTCGTTCCTGTTCCTTGGCCCGACGGGCGTCGGTAAGACCGAACTCGCCAAGGCGTTGGCGGACTTCCTGTTTGATGACGAACGGGCGATGGTGCGCATCGACATGAGCGAATATTCCGAGAAGCACTCGGTGTCACGACTCGTGGGCGCCCCTCCCGGATACGTGGGATACGAGGAGGGCGGACAGCTCACCGAGGCAATCCGTCGTCGCCCGTACTCGGTCGTCTTGCTGGACGAAGTGGAGAAGGCGCACCCGGAGGCGTTCGACATCCTGCTGCAGGTGCTGGATGACGGTCGCCTGACCGACGGTCAGGGACGCACGGTCGACTTCCGCAACGTCATTCTCATCATGACGTCGAACCTTGGTTCTTCTTACCTGGTCGATCTCACGGTGCCCTACGAGCAGCGAACCGAACAGGTACTTGCGGTCGTGCGCGAGCACTTCCGACCAGAGTTCCTCAATCGCCTCGATGGGCTGGTGACCTTCGAGCCGTTGGATCGCGAGAACCTCGGCGCCATCGCTCTCATGCAGATTGACCTGCTGCAGAAGCGGCTCAACGATCGGCGCATCACACTTGAACTCAGTGACGGCGCAGTGGCCTGGCTCGTCGACCGCGGATTCGATCCCATCTACGGCGCGCGACCCTTGCGACGTCTCGTTCAGACCGCGGTGGGAGATCAGCTTGCTCGCGGCATCCTCGGTGGCGACATTCGCGACGGCGACCACGTCAAGGTTGACACGGCCGAATCGGGTGACGCGCTCACTCTGGTCCCGACGCATCCGTAGGTTGTGTGGGGGGCCGGCGTAGGCCGGCAGCCCGCAACGCGTTGACAAGTTCGCGAGGGGTCACTGCCACAGCACCTTCGGCGATCGCGCAGTCGCGCAACTCGTCGGTGAGGTCGTAGTGGTCGCCTTGAAACGCGCGGTCGGGAATGCCGAGTCGACGGGCGAAGACGTGAAGTTCGTCGATGCTGGTGTCACTGACCAAGTGACACCACAGGCGACCACGCCACGGCCATACAGCGTTGTCGACTAGAAGGGCCATCCGGTCACGTTACCGGGGCTTAGGCTCCGGCCGTGGACCAGCGCATCCCTGTGATCATCGACGTCGACACGGGTATCGATGACGCATTCGCCCTTCTTCTGGCAGCCACGCATCCCCGGCTGAACCTTCTGGGAGTGACCTGCGTAGACGGCAACGCACCATTGGTAGACGTTGTGCGCAACACCATCCGAGTTCTGGATGCAGCACAGCGTCATGACGTGCCCGTCGTCGCGGGCGCACATCGGCCCTTGGTGGCGCAACCGCACTATGCCTTCGACGTCCATGGACGCGACCGATTCGGTGGCATCGACTGGCCAGAGCCGTCTCGCGTCGCTTCGGGGCTTGACGCCGTCTCATGGCTGCGCGACACCATCGTGTCGAGTGCTTCTCCGGTCACGTTGATCACGTTGGCTCCTCTCACCAATATTGCGCAATTGCTGCAGCGTCACCCCGAGACAACGTCCAATCTGGAGCGCATCGTCGTGATGGGTGGATCGGCAGGACCGGGTAACGTCACGGCACTGGCGGAATTCAACGTGCACCACGATCCGCATGCGGCGGCCATCGTCTTTTCCTGCGAAGTGCCCATCACCATGTATGGACTCGACGTCTTCAATGACGTGGTGATTGACCGCACAGACGTGAAGCAACTGGCCGAGTCGCCATCTCAACCAGCACAACTCGCTGCGCGCCTGGCCACGTTCTTCGCAGATGTCCTCGGTTACCCCTTGTGTATCGGCGATGCGGGAGCCGTGTGCGCCGTGATTGACCCCGCGGCGCTCTCCACCACGCCGCTCGTCACCACCGTTGTGACCGAGGCGGGGCCGGCCTACGGCATGACCGCGGTGGATCGTCGGCCCGTGGTCTACGACGGAGCAATCCCTCTGGCTGGCCGGGTCGTCGATGTGGCGTTAGATATCAACGCTTCTCGGTACAGCGAACTGTGGCTCAACTCCCTTATGAGCTAAACGCTGAGGCCAGACGACGCAGGGCCTCAGCAAGTACGTCCTCCTGCTTACAGAACGCCCACCGCACGTATGGCGCACCAACCTCGGGGTGGTCGCAGAAGGCTTGATGCGGGATCGCGACAACCCCCGCACGTGTCGGAAGCTCGCGACAAAAATCCAAGCCATTGGAGTAGCCCATGGGTCGCACATCGGTAGTGACGTAGTAGGTGCCTTGCGATGGGATGACACCAAATCCGAGGTCACTCAACCCTGCGCTGAGAAGTGCACTTCGTGATTGAAGAGTATGTCGAAAGTCCTCGAAGTAACTGTCCGGCAACTCCAGTCCTGCAGCCATGGCGTACTGGAAGGGGCCACCAGAAACGAAGGACAGATGCTGTCGTACGACGCGAACCGCGGCGATGAGATCGGCGGGACCCGATGCCCAGCCCACCTTCCAGCCGGTGAACGAAAACATCTTGCCGCCTGACCCGACCGTGATGGTGCGATCCCACAGTCCTGGAAGGGTCGCCATGGGCACATGTGGGTATCCGTCGAACCACATGTGCTCGTAGGCCTCGTCTGACACGACGATGAGGTCGTGCGCGATGGCGAGCCGTGCGATGTCGAGACGCTCACTCATGGTGAGCACGGTTCCGGTCGGATTGTGCGGTGAGTTGACAACGATCATGCGCGTGCGCGGTGTGATTGCCGCGGCAAGAGCGTTGAGATCGGGACGAAGTCCCGGTGTGGTGAGAGGTACGGGTACACGTGTGCCGCCGGCAAGTGAAATGCCTGCGACGTACACGTCGAACCATGGTTCGAAGACGATGACCTCATCACCGGGATCGACGAGTGCGAGAAAAATTGACGACAGGACCTCGGATGCCCCGGTGGCCACGACGACGTCGGTCGCGGGATCAAGTGTGAGGCCGTAGAAGCGTTGCTGGTGGGCGGCGATGCCCGATCGCAATTCCGGGATGCCGTGTGCAGGCGGGTACTGGTTGCCGCGCCCTTGCTCGATGGCCTGGGTGGCCACGTCCTTGAGAAGTTGCGGACCATCGGTGTCGGGAAAACCCTGGCCCAGATTGACCGAGCCGGTGGAGGCGGCCAAAGCCGACATCTCAGCGAAGACAGAGGTGGAGTGTTCCTCCATGCGCGCGACAACCGTTCTCCTCATGCGCTCACGCTACCGATAGCGTTTCGTTGTGCCATTCCCCCTGCATGACCCGGTGGGTCCGTCGGCTGATCCCCTGCCGGCGACCGCGCTGCAGGTACTCACCGGCATCGCGTCGCGTGCCGCCGAGACTGATGCCAACGGTGTACCGCGTTCGACGATCAACGAGCTAGCGGCGGCAGGGCTGCTGGGTGTCCCCCTGACCCCCGCGTCCGCTGCGAAGGAACTTGCCGAAGTGCTGGCCGGGTGCGACGCCACAACATGGTTCTGCTGGGTTCAGCACGTCAGTCCCATGCAGGTGATGGCAGCCGCAGTCGACTCACCGCAGACTCCCGCGGGTGCAGCCTTGCGCGACCGCTTCTTGCCGGGACTTCAGGCAGGATCGCTGCTCGCCGGCGTCGCGTTCGCTCATGTGCGTCGACCCGGCCCAGCCAATCCGACGGCAACGCGCGTGACAGGTGGCTGGCGCATCGACGGAACGCTGGACTGGGTCACGTCATGGGACATTGCTGATGTCATCGTGGTCACTGCCCGCGCCGTGGGTGCGGATGACGGCACACTCGTGGCATTTGTTATCCCAGGAGGTCATTCGGAAAGCCCATGCCCCACGGGCGTGAATGTGGGTGAGCCATTGGCTTTGCTCGCCATGACAGGTACCCACACCAGGCCCGTGACCTTTGAGAACACCGTGATTGATGATCACGACGTCCTTGCCGTGGTGGAGTTTGAGGCATGGCTGGCCGAGGATCGGTTGCGCACGGCGGACACCAACCCGGCGACATTCGGGCTCATCCGCGCATCAGTGGCAGAGCTGGACGAGAGGGCGACTCTTTGCAAAGACGAACTCATGGCACGACAGGTACGCGCGATCATCGCTGAGTGCCGCCAGTTGCGAGCCCGCGCGTACGAGTTGATCGGCGAGCCGGACAGAGAAGCAACGCGACCTGAACGACTGGCGGTCCGTGCGGCATCCCTCGACCTTGCGGTCCGTGCGGCAACTGCCAATGTTGTGGCTGCGGCGGGAGCGGCCATGCTCAGTGGCACATCAACGGAACGACGACTTCGTGAATCAATGTTTTTGCTCGTGCAGGCTCAGACGCAGGACACCCGCGCGGCATCAATCACTTTCGCCATGAGGGGTGTCTCGGGCTGATCAGCGTCGCTTGGGCACCGCGGTGACCGAGGCCGTGGGCACCGAGTTACCAGCCGCATTAGCCACGATGGCATTGACCGCGTACGTCCGACCGGCGCGAAGGCCGGTGAAGGTGCAGTAAGGCAGGCGCCCATCGCTGCGCGGGGCTGTGCTGCACGTGGAGATCGCACCGGTCACGGAGTCAATCGCGCTGGCAGCGAAGGCTGTGGGATTGACGGTCGCCGGAACTCGGAAAGTCACGCGAAGGGCATTGCGGTACGACATAACACCGATGGTGGGCGGTGACGGAAGTGCGGATGTCGTAGAGGTAGGTGCGGATGTTGGTGCTGGCGCAACGGCGGCGTACTGCGCGAGGAACGGATACATCGTGGTGATGCGCGTGTAGACCCCGGGACGCCGTGTTGCACAGTCCTCGCCCCAGCTCACGACGCCGACCAGACGCGCGGCATTGCCTGCTCCGAACACGAGTGGGCCTCCGGAGTCTCCTTCGCACGAGTCGACAATCTTGCCGGTGCTGCTCACCCCGGAGGCGCACACCATCACCGTTGGGTCGGCATCAGCGGAGCCGAAACCATTGAAACGCACGCCGTTGACGACGTAACTCCCGCCGCCCCCGCAGGTGGAGTCTGGGAACAGGACGAGATCGCCGACGACTGGACTTTCGGGATATGTCTCACCGGATGCAGACATGTTGCCCCAGCCAAGCACGCGCAGTGGTGTACCGGGCACCATCACGGCGGCAGCGTCACTTGTCTGCAGGGGTGTGAGTGTGATGGCGCCGGTGACGGGCGTCGCGAGAGTCATGACGGCGACGTCATTAACCCCAGAGTCAGGGATGTAGCCGGGATGGATAGCGATCGAGGCAACGGAATACACCCTGAGCGATGCGGCTTTGAGGTTGCCACCCACTCCCACCACGATGCTTTGCGGCGTTGAGACGGTTCCGTTGTCCTCGCGCAGGCAGTGGGCTGCGGTCACGACAGTGGTCGGCGTGGTGAGCGTTCCACCGCAGAACTGAGCCTGAAAGCCACCGTCAGTGCGGTACTGCGCGGCATCAAGCAGGGCAACGACGTAAGACGCCGAACCATCCGACGGAGTGCCGTTGATGACCCGAGGTTGAAGGGCAGCGGCTTGAGCGAGGGAAGCGGGAATCAGCCCGGCAGCAGCGACCACTGCAAGGCACACGACTCGCGCGGCCGTCCGCCCCCGGTGCATGACACCACGGTACGTGCCTGTCAAAGCGAAGGCCCGATTGGCCGTCACCAGTCCCTGCAAGACGGTACGTGGGCGATGTCGCAAACGTCCCATCCGCGAAGTTCAGACACGCGTGCGATGTCCGAGGTGAGGCTGCAGTAGACGGATACCGGTGCGTCGGGCCAGGTATCGCTCACCGCGGGAATGACAGGCTCGATGAGCACATACCCGCCAACGGCGTGCCCGCGTGCGCGGAGCGACCGCGCGACGGAAGGCAGCAGTGAAGCACCGTCCGCGATGGCGACGACCGAAATGGGGTCCACGAGCGCCAATGACATCAGCGCGGCACAGGTACGAGTGGCGAGTGCATTCTCGGGCCCGTCAACCGGCGCCACGACAACGATCCGAGTCGAGAGTTCGAGTACACGCGCGGCAAGGTCGGTGTCGATGGTCGGCAGGAGGAGCAGGCTCGCCTGATCGCTGTACACGCACACACCCTAGGCTGATCGCGTGACGAGCAACGAGTGGAAGCAATTGCGCGAAGAGATCCTCACCAAGGCCGTTGTGCGCGGCAAGGTGACCTTGTCCAGCGGTAAGGAGGCCGACTATTACGTCGATCTGCGCCGGGTCACGATGGACGCCGTGGCAGGTCCACTTGTCGGCTACGTCATGCGTCAGCTGACCGATGAGTGGGAGTACGAGGCTGTCGGAGGCCTCACCTTGGGCGCCGATCCCGTGGCCACCGCGATGCTGCACTCGGCTTCTCGCGATGCAGAACACCTTGATGCTTTCGTTGTCCGCAAGTCAGAGAAGGATCACGGCCTGCAGCGCCGAATTGAGGGGCCTGACGTCACAGGTCGTCGGGTTCTCGCCGTCGAAGACACGTCGACGACCGGCAGTTCGGTGCTGATGGCAGTTGATGCGCTCGAAGCGCAGGGCGCAACAGTCGTGGGAGTCGCCGTGATTGTTGATCGTGGAGCGCGGGCTGCGGTGGAGGCGCGAGGATTGTCCTATCGCGCCGCCTACTCTCTAGATGATCTGGGTCTGTAGGTCACGCAGCGCGTTGGCGACGATGCCTGACGAATTCGACGATCAGGGGCACCACGCTCAGAACCACGACGAGGATGAGAATCAACTCGATGTGTGACTTCACGAATTCAATGTTGCCCAGGAAGTAGCCCAGCAGCGTCACACCGCCAGCCCACAGCACTGCACCGATGGCACTGAACATGAGGTAGCGGCGGAAATCCATCCGGCCGACCCCGGCGACAACTGTGATGAAGGTGCGTACGATGGGCACGAAGCGTGCCAGCACGATCGCGCGATTGCCGTACCGCTCAAAGAATGTGTGCGTGTGATCCACGTACTTCTGCTTGAAGAGCCGGGAGTCCTGACGCCGGAAGATCGCCGGACCTGCTGCGGCACCGATCCAGTAGCCCACGATGTTGCCGGCAAGTGCGGCGACGAACAACAGCACACAGGCAAGTGCGATGTTGATCTGGATGGCTCCGGAAGCGATGAACAGACCGACGATGAAGAGCAAGGAATCGCCGGGGAGGAAGAAGCCGACGAGCAAGCCGCACTCCGCGAACACAATCCCGAGGACGACCCAGAACGCAACTGTCCCGAGGGTGGTCAGCAGTGTCTCGGGGTTGAGCCAACCGGGGCCCAATGAATGCACCAATGAATGCACCAGTGAATGAGCGGCGGTAGGAATCAGGGCGATGGTGGGCACGAGTGAAGGCTATCGTCGCGACCGTGGATCCCGACGTGTCGCCAGGAGTGGGTCCCTGGCAGGGTCCGCCTCCCGAAGGATCGTGGTGGGATCCCGATCTCTTGGCTGAGGGCGATCACAGAAACGTGACGGACGAGTACCGGTATTGGTCATTGGATGCGATCGTGGCCGACCTGGACCTACGTCGGCACCCGTTTCATGTTGCCATCGAGAACTTCAGCCACGACTTCAATATCGGTTCTGTGGTGCGCACCGCCAATGCTTTTCTCGCCGCCGAAGTACACATTGTCGGGCGCAAGAGGTGGAATCGTCGCGGAGCGATGGTGACGGATCGCTACCAGCATGTCCGTCATCACGAATCTGCCGGTGACCTCGCTGCGTGGGCGCAGGAGTGCAAACTTGACCTCGTCGGTATCGACAATGTGCTCGGCTCTGTGCCGTTGGAGACCTGTGACCTTCCGCGCAATTGCATACTCATGTTCGGCCAGGAGGGCGATGGGCTTAGCCACGAAGCCCAGCAGCATTGCTCCAGCGTGCTCTCCATCGCACAGTTCGGCTCCACTCGCTCCATCAACGCGGGAGCGGCAGCGGCGATTGCGATGCATGCCTGGATTCGTCGACACGCATTTGGGCAACACCCGGTCAGCTAGAGCTGCTCACTAGACTCGCGCGGCGATGACCACCCGTCCCGAACAGCGCCTGCGCCAGTGGCAGCGCGAGGCCCTGGCCGCATACGAGACCTCATCACCCCAAGATTTCCTCGTCACGGCGACCCCAGGCGCAGGTAAAACCACGTTCGCCCTCGCGCTGGCCACTCGCCTCAAGACTGCGCGACACATTGATCGCGTCATCGTGGTGGTGCCGACCGATCACCTGCGTACGCAGTGGGCCGATGCGGCAAGCTCGGTCGGCCTGCTTCTGGATCCCAAGCTGGCCAACAGTGTGGGACCGGTTCGCGCAGACATGCACGGTTACATCACCACCTATGCGCAGGTGGCGTCCCACCCGATGCTGCATCGCGCTCGTGCCACCGCCAAAGGCACGTTGGTCATTCTTGACGAGATTCACCATGCGGGAGACAGTCTTTCGTGGGGTGAAGCGGTGCGCACCGCCTTCAGTGAGGCGCGCAGACGGGTGTGCCTGACGGGCACACCGTTTCGCACCAAGCCGGACGAGCGCATTCCGTTCGTGCAGTACGAGGCACCGTCGGCGGACGAGATCATGTCGGTGGCGGACTACTCCTACGGGTACCGCGAAGCGCTGGCTGAAGGTGTTGTTCGGCCGGTGGTCTTCGCCGCGTACTCGGGCACGAGTCGATGGATGAACTCCGCGGGTGAGGTGCTCAGTGCATCCCTGTCGGAGGCCGGCACCAAGCGACGCGAAGATACGGCGTGGCGCACAGCGCTGAATCCCGAGGGCAAGTGGATTCCGCACGTGGTCGCTGCTGCTGATCGCCGCCTGTCGGATGTGCGCGACTCAGGGATGCCCGATGCAGCAGCGTTGATGCTGGCAACCGATCAGCAGACAGCCCGTGAGTACGCCAAGATCGTCAAGAAGGTCACCGGCCACACCCCGGTCCTGGTGCTGTCAGACGATCCCAAGTCGAGCAAGCGCATCGAGGCGTTCAATCACAGTGATGACCGCTGGATGGTGGCGGTGCGCCAGGTGTCCGAAGGTGTCGACATCGTCCGACTCAATGTGTGCGTATGGACTACGAGTTATCGCACGCCCCTGTTCTTCGCTCAGGCTGTCGGTCGCGTCGTGCGCGCACGCAACACCAAGGAAACCGCAACCGTCTTCCTACCCGCGGTGCGGCCACTGCTTGCTCTTGCGGCCGAGATGGAAGAGCAGCGAAATCACGTGGTGCGTTTCCCGTCCGGAAGCGCATTGGACGACACGTTGATTGAACGTGTGATGACCGAACCCGGTGCACCAGAGTTCACCGCATTGGATTCGGAGGCTGAGTTCGCTCACGTGCTGCATGGCGGACGCGCGCACACGGCCGACCTTGCACCCGAAGACCAGGACTTCCTTGGACTGCCCGGCCTGCTCACCCCGGAGCAGACCGCGACCCTGCTTGCGGTGCGCGACGCGGACATTCGCAAGAGTTCGACCTTCTTTGACGAACTTGATGCTGCTGCAGATCCGACGCACTGGCGCGATGTTGACGCGTTGCGCAACGAGGTTGCGGGGCTTGTACGCACGTGGGCCGCCCGCAGCTCGCGCAACCATGCCGAGATCCACGGGGAACTGCGCAAAGTGGCACCGGGTCCGCCGAGTGCCGCCGCACCGGTCGATGTCCTGATGGCGCGACGCGACTACCTGCTGAGCAAAGTCGGCTAAGAGTCCAGCCGCCTAGGCTGGCGGTGTGTCAGGCACTCGCAGTGTGGTCTCCGTGCCTGCTTTTCAGCGGTTGCTGGTGGCACGCACCATCAGCAGCATCGGCAATGGCATGGCGCCCATTGCCCTGGCATTCGGTGTTCTCGCACTCCCGGGCGCAAGCCCCACCTCTCTCAGCATCGTTCTTGCGGCGCAAGCAATCCCGGTGGTGCTGTTGTTGCCGTTTGGTGGGGTCATCGCCGACCGAGTGGGAAGTGCTCGAATTATTTGGTCCACGGATGTGATTCTGAGCGCGTTCGTCATGACGACCGCCATTCTGCTCATGACCGGTACCGCAACCGTTCCCATCCTCGCGGTGCTGGGCGTGATCACCGGCGTTCTCAACGCGCTGTGGTACCCGGCTTACGCGGGCCTTGTTCCTGACACGGTGAAGGGAGACGAGAAGCTCCAACCCGCTAATGCGCTGATCGGTGTGGGCACCAATGCCGGGTACATCATCGGCACGGCCATCGCCGGAATTCTTGTTGCGGCGTGGGGTCCGGGTCAAGCCATCGCCATCGACGCATTGACGTTTCTTGCCGCGGGCATTCTGGTCTTCACCATCCGCTCCTCCTCGCTGCGTCGCGATTCAGGCGAATCCATCGTCGGTGACCTTGTGCACGGCTGGAAGCTCTTTTTGTCCTACCGCTGGGTCGTCATCGTGGTCGCTGCGTGGTCGGTCATCGTGATGGCCTGGCGCGGCGGCGAGGAGGTGATGGGTCCCGCGCTTGCACTGCAGGCGTACGACGGACCACGCGGATGGTCCATCGTCATGGCAGCGCAGGCGGTGGGCCTGCTGTTCGGTGCACTGGTCGCCACTCGGTTGCGATGGAAGCGGCCGCTTTTCGCGGTGTCTGTCGCCAGCCTGACCCTGCCCCTGTGGTTTGCCTCGCTTGCGATGGCCTGGCCCCTGGTCGTGGTTGTCCCCCTGTCGTTTGCGTGGGGTTGGGCGTTCGAGCAGGTCAATGTCGTGTGGATGACGGCCATGCAGGCCAACATTCCTCGCGAGTCGCTGTCGCGCGTGTCGTCGTACGACCAGGCCGGTTCTCTCATGTTTGGCCCGATCGGACTTGCACTTGCCGGCCCGGTGGTGGCGTGGGTGGGCCTGCGCGAAGGTCTGTTCATCGTCGCTGCACTAGCGCTTCTTGGCATTGCTGCAACGCTCGTATCGCGTTCGGTCCGCCGACTGTCCCTCGAACCAGAGACGCCCGCTGCGCCATTAGGCTGACGCTCATGAACATGGACATGCGCACACAGATGGGTTCGGGCCAAGGTTTCATTGCAGCCCTGGACCAGAGCGGCGGCAGTACGCCCAAGGCCCTTGGCCTGTATGGCATCCCCGAGTCTGCTTACTCCGGCGAGGAGCAGATGTACGACCTCGTTCACGCGATGCGCACACGCATCATCACCGACCCGACCTTTGTCGGTTCCAAGGTCATCGCCGCGATCTTGTTCGAACAGACCATGGACCGCGATGTCGAGGGCAAGCCGACCCCGTCGTATCTGTGGGACGTCAAGCACGTCGTACCCATCGTCAAGGTCGACAAGGGTCTTGCCGATCTCACCGACGGTGCGCAGGTCATGAAGGCGATTCCCGGCCTCGACGATCTCCTTGCACGCGCTGCCGCCAAGGGCGTGTTCGGCACCAAGATGCGAAGTGTCATCAAGGAAGCCAACGCCGCGGGTGTCTCTGCCGTCGTCGATCAGCAGTTTGAGCTTGGTCACCAGATTCTTGGCCACGGACTCGTGCCCATCATCGAGCCTGAGGTCGACATCACCAGCCCCGACAAGGCGCGCATTGAGGAGTTGCTCCGTGATGCACTCATGGCCGGCCTCGACTCAGTGCCCGATGGTCAGCAGGTCATGTTCAAGTTGACGCTGCCGAGTGTCAACAACTTCTACTCGGTCTTCATCGGTCACCCCAAGGTGCTTCGCGTTGTTGCACTGTCGGGTGGCTACGCGCGTGACGAGGCGTGCGACATCCTGCGCGCCAATCACGGCATGATCGCGAGCTTCTCGCGTGCGCTGTCGGAAGGTCTTTCTGCTCAGCAATCCGATGCTGAGTTCACCGCGACGCTCGGCGCCACGATTGACGACATCTACTCTGCGTCGATCACCTGATGTCCATTCACGAGAACCTGCTCGGAGGTCCGCCGCCGACGTTGCTGCCGGTTGATCCTGCGGCAGCGCAGTTGGCGGCTGGTGTCGATGCCGACCAGGTGGTGCGCGAATTCCCAACGAGTTCTCTTGCCTGGGCGGTATTGGCGGATCGGGCGTGGGCTGACGGCCGAGTGGTGGAGTCCTACGCCTTCGCCCGAGTCGGCTATCACCGGGCGCTGGATTCGCTGCGTCGCAACGGTTGGAAGGGTCATGGCCCGGTTCCGTGGAGTCATGAGCCCAATCAGGGCTTCCTGCGCTGTCTCATTGCGCTCGCGCGTGCCGCCGAGGCCATCGGTGAAACCGACGAAATTGCTCGCATCGACGCATTTCTGGTCGACTGCGACCCGACCCTGTCTCGCTGATCTGACGCGCTGATCATGCTGACCGTTGTCGGTGCGGGAATTTCCGGCATCGCGTGTGCCGCGGCCGCCTCTGCTCGCGGTGTTTCTGTACGTATTGTCGATCGCGGTCGCGGCATCGGCGGACGCATGGCCTCTCGCACATTGAAAGACACGGGCACGCAGTGGGACGGTCGCGTGGTCGATATAGGCGCGTCCTACTTCACTGCGCGTGATGATGAATTCGTCACGTTGGTTGATCGACTCATCGCACGTGACATCGTGCGGCCCTGGACCGATGCTTTCCATGTGGCAGGACCCGAAGGGGTCATGGGCGTTCGCAAAGGTCCGATGCGCTTTAGCGCGCCGCGTGGACTGCGCTCAGTTGTGGAGGCCATGCGCGATGACGCAGGTCTCACCGTGAATTCGCAGGTGGATGTAGCAGAGGTTTCTGTGCAGGGCGGCCTGGAAGTCGACGGCGTGTCAACCGATGCCGTGGCGTTGTGCATGCCGGGACCGCAGGCTCATCGAATCTGCACCGACGTTCCGCCGTCGTCACTGCTGTGGGAGCCCGTGATCGCTGTGACCATGGTGTTCGAGGAGCACTGGTGGCATGAGCTCGATGGTGCCTTCGTCAACGATCACCCCACCATCACGTGGATTGCCGACGACGGATCGCGTCGTGGTGATGACGCCCCGGTGCTTGTCGCGCATATGGCTCCGGTGGCGTCGGCGATGCACCTGGACGATCCGATGACGGCGATCCCTGCGGTGGTCGCAGCCACACAGCGGGTGCTGTGGTTCACCGAGTTGCCGTCCTTCGTCGATGCCCACCGCTGGACGTTTGCCAAGCCCGCCAGCGCCCACCCCGAGCCGTTCTGGCTCCACTCGGATCACCCGATCGGGGTGGCGGGGGACGCGTGGGCCGATGGTCCGCGCGTCGAATCAGCGTGGCTCTCGGGCACCGCCCTCGGCGTGGCAATGGCCGACCGGCTGGGCCACTAACCTTGCCCGGTGCCAGCGATCGTTCTCCTCGGTGCCCAGTGGGGCGATGAGGGCAAAGGAAAGGCCACCGACCTGCTCGGGGGTCGCGTCGACTACGTCGTGCGCTATCAGGGCGGCAACAACGCCGGCCACACCGTCGTCATCGGCGACCAGAAGTTTGCGCTGCACCTATTACCCAGCGGCATCCTCACCCCGAGTGTCGTGCCGGTCATCGGCAACGGCGTGGTCATCGACCCCGAGGTGCTGCTTCAGGAAATGGCCAATCTCGCGGCCCGCGACGTCGACACGTCCAAGCTCGTCATCAGCGCGAACGCCCACCTGATCACCCCGTATCACGTCACGCTCGACAAGGTCACTGAGCGATTCCTCGGCAAGTCCAAGCTCGGCACGACGGGCCGCGGCATCGGACCGACCTACAGCGACAAGATCGCGCGCATCGGCATTCGAGTGCAGGATCTTTTCGACGAGTCAATCCTGCGCCAAAAGGTTGAGGGTGCGCTGGTCAACAAGAATCAGGTGCTCGTCAAGGTCTACAACCGGCGCGAACTTCAGGTCGATGCGATTGCCGACCAGTTACTCGAGTACGCCGAAGTCCTTCGCCCTTACGTGGCCGATACGAGCCTGCTGCTCAACAACGCTCTCGATGACGGCAAGGTGGTTTTGCTCGAGGGCGGGCAGGGCACGCTGCTCGACGTCGACCACGGCACATACCCGTTCGTCACCTCGAGCAATCCGAC
>JBAWXR010000003.1:0-35140 GCA_037143955.1 Actinomycetes bacterium | reverse complement strand
GATCGTCGACCCGGGACGACTCTTCGTAATACACGCCATGCCTGTTCACTTTCGAAGGGGAGAACATGGAAAAGGTTGACGCGGATGCGATCGCTGCCATGCTGGCTCAGGTCAAGGCAGGCGATGTTGACCTCGGTGGCTACCTTGATATGGATACCTCTTCTTACTTTGACCCGAGCGGCCGCTGGATAAACGAGGCTTACATCGCGCAGGCTCTTGAAGACGTGATCCCACAGCCGGGTGCGACGACTACACAGCACTAACGCTTGATGCGGGCGAAGTCTGCAAGCGCGACATCGCGCTCAACCGCGTGATCCACGATGCGTTCGGGGTATCCCTGCGCGTAACCGTCAAGGCAATCCCATGGCTCGTGCGCTTTTGCCCCTGACAGGTGGGCGAGTTCGGGGATGTAGCGACGCACGTATGCCCCATCGGGATCGAACTTCTCGCCCTGCAGGATGGGGTTGAACACCCGATAGAACGGTGACGCGTCAGTCCCGCAGCCTGCGGTCCACTGCCACCCGTGCGTATTGCTTGCGATATCGCCGTCACGAAGCAACTGCATGAAGTACTGAGCCCCCCGCTGCCACGGTAGGTGAAGGTCTTTGACGAAGAAGGACGCGACAACCATCCGCACGCGATTGTGCATCCACCCCTCTGCGAGAAGTTGGCGCATGCCGGCATCAACAAACGGATACCCCGTGCGGCCGAGTGACCACGCTTCGAAGAGTGCGTCTGCATCGGGCCCGCTCGCCCAGCGCATGTTCTCGTCGTATCGAGCATCGAGTGAGCGACTCACACTGTCGGGTCGTTGCGCGAGTATGTCCGCATAGAACTCTCGCCAGCAGATCTCCTTGCGAAAGACTTCGTCGCTTTCGCCCAACTCGGCAAGCAATGACCGCGGGTGCACTTCGCCATATTTGAGGTGATGGCTCAGGGTGCTGGTGCCATCAATGCCCGGCAGATTGCGCTGATCGGCGTAGGACGCCAAACGCGCATGACGAAAGGACTCCCACGTGGCCCAGGCGGCCCGTTCGCCTGCCGGTGGCAAGACGATGCCGTCGAGGTCGGGTTCGCTGGGCCATGCGTCGGAGGCGAGATCGGCTGCGGATATGGCCGACACGTCTGCATCCTCAGCGGGTGCGCGCCAGCCATGTTTCATCCATGCCTTGTAAAAAGGTGTGTACACGCGATAAGCGGTGCCGTCATCTTTGAGTATGCGTCCGGGAGCGACGGCGTAGGGCGACCCCGTGCGTACGAGCTGTACCTCGCCGAGGGCAACGGCGACCGCGTCATCCCGTTGAGCACCGTAGGGACCGAAATCTGCGGCGATGTGCACTGACTCGGCGCCGCACTCACGGGCAATCTCGGGTACGACCGTGACCGGGTCGCCGCAGCGGATCACGAGTTGTCCGTTGAGTGACTCCTGAAAGGCCGCCAGTGATCGCAATAAATAGGCCTGTCGTACCGAACCGCTTGCGCCCCACAGTCGGGGATCGAAGACAAAGAGCGGAATCGCGGCGCCGGTGGCCGTCGCTTCCAGCAGGGCAGGGTTGTCTGCCAACCGCAGATCGCGGCGGAACCACATCACCCGGGGCATGGGTCAAGGCTAGGTGGAGGGTCACGGGTGCGCACGCGGCGCTAGGTTGGGGCCGACCGCACAAGGGGGTGAGCCATGAGTGACCTGATCGACACCACCGAGATGTACCTGCGCACCGTCTTCGAGTTGGAAGAGGAGGGTGTGGTCCCCATGCGCGCCCGCATCGCCGAGCGGTTGAGCCAGTCCGGTCCCACCGTGTCGCAGACCGTGGCCCGTATGGAGCGCGACGGGCTCGTGGTCGTGGGCGATGACCGCCAGCTCGAACTCACGCCCGCGGGTCGCGAGGCAGCGGTGCGGGTCATGCGAAAGCACAGGCTCGCTGAGTGTTTGTTGGTCGAAGTGCTGGGGATGCCATGGGAAGAGGTCCACGCGGAAGCATGTCGCTGGGAACACGTCATGAGCGAGTCGGTGGAACGTCGCGTCTATGAGCTCCTGCATGAGCCAACGACGTCCCCCTATGGCAATCCGATTCCGGGGCTGGACGAACTTGTGCCGGGATCTGTTGCGATGGCACACGGGGCCATGGCGCCGCTATCTGACGTTGCAGCCATTGACGTACGACGTGTCATCGTCCGACGCATCGCCGAGCCCCTGCAGGACAATTCAAGTGTCATGACGCTGCTTCATCGAGTGGGGGCCATGCCCGGCGCATCGGTCACGGTCCATCGGTCGCCGGGCGGCATCACCGTTGGTAGCGCGGGTGAATACGCCGAACTCTCAGATGAGGTCACCAGCCACCTTCTCGTCGAACTCGGGAGTACCGTCGAGACATGACGAATGCAACGCGCCTCATCCGAATCGTGCTGGCCCTCGGGTCAGCGGTCTTCTTTGTGTCGGCGCTGTTCCTGCTCTTGGCGCCGGGAATGTTCGCGACCGCACTCGGCTTGCCCGACAGCGATGCCGTGGACTGGGCCATGCGCATGATCGGCGCCTGCCTGCTGGGTCTGTCCGGCCAGATGTGGTTGGTGCGTCGAGCGGGCGACGCCTCGGTGCGAGCTGCAGCGGGCGTCATGATCGTCGCTGGCGGGACCATGACCATCCTTACGCTGGTGATCCCCGCGGATTGGACACCCGTGCGCTGGGCGTACCTCGCCTTTGGCGGCATCTTCGTCATCGTCTACGTCGTTCTGCTGCTCGCTGGTGGGCGCACACGCCAGTAAGTAGTGTTACCGCTGGCAGAGTGCCGCGCACATCACTGATCGTCACGTGAGGAGTCTCGGTGGTCCACTTCTCCTCCATTGAGGATGCTCGCGATCGCCTTGCTGCCACGGGCTATCTCGTCGATGACGAACTGGCCACCGTCGTGTTTCTCGGCGATGCGCTCGGCAAGCCGATCCTCCTCGAAGGACCGGCCGGCACGGGCAAGACTGAACTCGCGAAAGCTGTCGCTCAAGCGCAAGGAGCCACGCTTGTGCGCCTGCAGTGCTACGAAGGGCTCGACGAGGCTCGCGCGCTCTACGAATGGAACTACCGCAAGCAGCTTCTGCGGATTCAAGCTGCTCAGGATCAGGGCGCTGCATGGTCGCAGCTGCACGACGACATCTTCGCCGAGGAGTTCCTGCTGCCTCGCCCACTCCTGCAGGCGATCAGAAGTGAGGGACCCACGGTTCTTCTCATCGATGAGACTGACAAGGCCGATGTCGAAGTCGAAGGTCTCCTCCTCGAAGTGCTCAGCGAATTCCAGGTCACGATCCCTGAACTCGGCACGGTCAAGGCCACATCGCAGCCGTTCGTCGTGCTCACCTCAAATGCAACGCGCGAACTCTCCGAGGCGTTGAAGAGGCGTTGTCTTTATGCGCACGTGGACTACCCCGATGCCGAACGCGAACGCGCCATCGTGATGTCGCGAGTGCCGGAGATCGCCGAAGATCTCACGATCGCTCTTGTGCGTGCGATCCGCGCCATGCGCGTTCAGGATCTGCGTAAGCCGCCGAGTGTCGCCGAGACGATCGACTGGGCACGCACCATGCAGGCGCTGGGAGTTCAGGAACTCACCGATGCGGTGGTGGAGCAGACATTAGGTGTGGTGCTCAAGCACCAAACCGATCGCGCCAAGGTCCGCGAGCAATTGAGGTTGGGGCAGGCATGAGTGAGGCTTTCCTTGTCGGCGGAGTGCGCACGCCTGTCGGGCGGTATGGCGGTGCGCTTGCGGGCGTGAGAGCGGACGACCTCGCTGCCCTCGTCGTCGGCGAAGTCATTCGTCGCACCGGTGCTTCCCCCGAGACGATTGACGACGCAATTCTTGGCGCTGCAAATCAATCTGGTGACGACAATCGCAATGTGGCCCGCATGGCTGTACTGCTCGCGGGCCTTCCCGTCACGGTTCCCGGTTACACCGTCAATCGCTTGTGCGCCTCTGGACTCCAGGCCGTCGCGTCGGCGGCGCAGGCTGTGCGCAGCGGCGACGCGCGCACGATCGTGGCCGGCGGTGTGGAGTCGATGACCCGGGCGCCATGGGTCATGGCGAAGCCGGGAAGTGCGTGGGCGAAGCCTGGCGAGGTCTTCGACACAGCACTCGGGTGGCGCTTCATCAATCCCAGAATGCGCGACGTCGACGCCGGAGATGCCACGTTGGGACTGGGTGAATGCACCGAGAAACTCGCACGTCTTCACAATGTGTCACGCGAGGACAGTGACGAATACGCGCAGCGCTCACAGCGACTCGCGGCGGCGGCCTGGGACGCCGGATTCTTTGACGCAGACATTGTTGCTGTGCCCACCAAGTCCGGTGAGTTCACCCGGGATGAGACTGTTCGCGCCGACACCACTCGCGAGGGTCTGGCCAAGCTTCGTCCGGCCTTCACCGCCGACGGCGTCGTCACCGCTGGCAATTCGTCTCCGTTGTCCGACGGTGCGTCGGCATTGGTGGTGGCTTCCGAAGAATCCGCAGCCGCTCAGGGACTGACCCCTCGAGCGCGCGTCGTGTCCTACGCAGTCGCCGGAGTAGAGCCAAGCCTGTTCGGGATGGGTCCGGTTCCCGCGATTCGTATGGCGGTCGAACGCGCTGGCCTCACACTTGATCAGATCGATTCGGTCGAGATCAACGAGGCTTTTGCCGCGCAGGTCATCACATGCGAGCGAGCCCTCGGACTTGCTCGTGAGCAACTCAATCCCGTCGGTGGAGCCATTGCTCTGGGTCATCCGCTCGGGTCCAGTGGCTCCCGAATTCTGATCACCCTGATCGGACACCTGGAGCGCACAGGTGGTCGATATGGCGTCGCGTCGCTATGCATTGGCGTGGGCCAGGGTGCCGCGATGGTGATCGAGCGCGTGTAGTCGTATCGGCCTCACGGGTTCGGGCCGCGCTACACGATCTGCGTCACCGCACTGATGAGGTCTCTGATGGTGGCCACTTCGAAGGTATTGGTGCAGTGGTTGCCGTACTCCGTGGCCCGTGAGTCGAGCAGGTCCCACTCGCTGCGAGTCTCGGGGTTGAGCCAGAAGAGCCTGCGTGCGCGATGGGCGAGCTCGGCGATCTCAGCGGTAGCGGGCAATCGATCGTGTGAACGGGCATCGCCCGCAATGATCACCGTGGTCTTGGCTGAGACTGCGTCGTTCCACCGATCCAAGAATGTCGCGAACGCACGCTTGTAGTCGCTACGTCCATCCTTGGCGACCAGGCCCTGACGTGACAGCAAGGCCTTCGGGTCAAGAACTCCCGGGCTGTTGGCAAGAATGTCGGTGATCTCCACGACGCCGTCAATAAAGACGAACGAGCGCACGCGGTTGAATTCCTGATGAATGGCGTGCAGGAGGGTCAATGTGAAGGGCGCGAACTGAGCGGTTGACCCCGACACGTCGCACAGCACTACAAGATCGGGCTTTGTCGGGCGCTTGCGTCGCAGCACCGGTGTCACCGGCACGCCACCCGTGCCCATGGATGCTCGAATGGTGCGCCTCATGTCCAAGCCGGACGTTCCGCGTCTGCGCCGATTGCCTAGACGCGTGGCGAGGCGACGAGCCAACGGGCGCATCGCCAATCGCATGGCTGCCAATTCATCCGGGCCGGCCGATAGAAGAGGCCGATCCTCAGGGTCTTCCAGCGCCTGCATGGACAGTTGGTCTTCGCGAATGCGTCCTGAGACAAGGTCGTCCAGCCGCCGGCGCATCTGTTCCATGGCCAACGTTGCTTCGGCTGTGTTGATCGCGCGATCGAGTTCAGTCGAGCCGGATTCTTGTTCGAGGTATCGCCGGTACAGATCCGGCACGTTCATCCGGCGAAGGGTGCGGTTGGCGTGATAGCCGGCGCTGCGTCCATCTGTGTCGTCACCGCCAAATCGATCGATGGCCTCGTCAAGTAGGTCGTCGACTCGCTCGTCGTCGGCATCGCGAAGTGCGTCTACGAGGTCGGTGAGCACGGCGTCGTCTGTTTGCTCGGTCTGAGCCCGCATACGGGCTTGGCGGGGAAAGACCGACTCGAAGGCACGCATGAACAAGACATCGTGCGTGGAGTCTTTGACCAATGTGGACTTCAGGGCAGTCCGCACGTCTTGGCGCTGTGACAGATCCATACGCTGAACGGCCGCGATGGCATCCAGCGTCTCACTGGTGGAGACGGGCAGTCCGCCTCGCCGTAATCGATCGACGAGAGTCGTGACCGCGTGCGGCACCGCTTGGAGCGCGGGCACATTTGCCGGGGGAGCGGACACCGTGCCAGCCTAGAGACCTATCGCGCCCGGCCGGAAGGAATGCACATGGAGCAATTACTTGATCTTGCGGTGATGCTTCATCCGGATCAATCGCTGGCCGAGCATGCGCATATGGCGCGCCTGGCGGCTCGGCTGGGATTCACGGCCATTCATCTGCCTTTGGCCGCAGACGGATGTGTCGATCCGGCTGAGATCGAGCAGATCATGGACGCCGCTGAGCCCGCCATGGTGGTGGTGGATGACGGTGCGCTCGCTGACGGAATTGTGCGCCGCAATGACCCCGTTGAAGTTCGACGGGTGCGCGCGCTCTTGGATGCTGCTGAAGACAACCGTCCTCTTATCGTTGCCGTGCCCATCTCGCTGGGGCGCACGTTGAACGAGGCTGAGGCGCGGGCCGATCGCGACCCACGGTTTGTGGGCGATGCCCACCCACGCGTGTGCGGAATCTTTGGCACTTTTGAGCAAGCGCAGGAACAGGTTCTTGAGCTGGCACGCGCAGGCGCCGAGGTTCTTCTGGTGACCGTCCCGGACGATCAGGACGTAGCCGATGTGCTCGCGCAGGTGCGCGCCCTGGTGGTGGGCGCGACTCCGGCGCTCTTGGAACGCTAGTCGTCAGTGTCGCCCGCCGGCGAGATCCTCGTCGATCTCGCGCGCGCACGCGATGAGTTGAGGCAGAAAGTCATCGCGCAACGTCGGCAAGGTGACTCGGGTCGCGTGCGTGCTGACGTTGATGGCAGCGAGTACTCGGCCCTGCGCATCCTGGATAGGGACCGCGACGGAGCGCACACCGTCTTCAAGTTCCTGATCGATGAGGCACCACCCCTGCTTACGCACGACATCGAGCTCCTTGCGCAATGCGCCTGCCCCCGTGATGGTGCGATCGGTGCGAGCAGCCAGATCCGCGCGGGCGAGATAGCGATCAAGCTCCTTCGGGGTGAGAGCGGCAAGCAGCACACGCCCCATGGATGTGCAGTGCGCGGGAAGTCGAGCCCCGACGGATAGTCCGATGGTCATGATGCGATTTGTTGATGCGCGCGCGATGTAGACGACTTCTGCTTCGTCAAGCACCGACGCGGAGCAGGACTCGTGCAGTCTCTCGGCAAGTCGCTCCAGATGGTCCTGGGCGATCTCGGCAACGCTGAACGAGGACAGGTACGCATAGCCCAACTGCAGCACGCTGGGCCGCAGGAAGAACTGCCGGCCATCGGACCCGACGTAGCCCAGATGCTCGAGGGTGAGCAGGAATCGGCGGGCGGCCGCACGCGTCATGTTGGTTTCGCGGGCGACCTCGCTCAGGGTCATGCGCGGTCGGTCATGGGAGAAGGCCCGGATCACCGAGAGTCCGCGTTCCAAGGACTGAACGAACTCCCCGGGGCGCTCGTCCGGCTCACTCATGCGGGCATGCTAGGTGAAAGTACGCATGGCGTACAGGTGATCGGCATGCGTACAACGAATTGGAGAACACCCCTTGACGGCAGCCCCCACACTCCCAAGGATGCGTTCTGACAGCGAACGCATGTTCGCATCGCGAACTTTAGATCGAACTCGGAGGTGTCCGTGAGCCGCACAGCAGGAGGCGGAGTCGAGCGCTCGTCCTACACGACAGTGTTCGGCTCGCTGGACAACTACAGCAAGGGCGGCGTGGAGCTCATCAACGATGACGCCCGCCACTACGCCTTCTCCAACATCTTCGAGGTCGCCTCGAAGAGCAAGCCGTGGGAGAAGGTCGCCGTAGCCAAGAACTTGGAGTACGTACTCGAGGCCATTCGCGCCGAAGGCACATCCTCGTGGCGCACGTGCGCTCACGATGAGTTCGTCGTCTGCATGGACGGTGAGGTCACGGTTGAGCTCGTCAAGCTCGATGCGTCGCCGCTGGCGCCAGATCACGAAGGCTCTATCGAGCTCGATGGTGAACCAACCGGTGCCCGCATGGGACGCATTCACCTCGGCCGCGGGCACCAAGCCCTGCTGCCCGCCGGCTCCGCGTACCGCTTCACGGCGGCTCGCACCTCGGTCTTGATGCAACAGACCATCAGTGGCTCGGACACGCTGTTCCGCTGGGCCGAGATCTGCCAGACCTCCTGACCACCCACCTCACCTGACGCCAAGGAGTTTGAGATGACGATCGCCGACAACGTGCAGATGTCCACCGACACCAACATGGATGGCTACCACGAGTTCACGCTGGGGGAGTTCCGTTTCCGTCGCGATGAGTTCTTCGCCTACATCGCCTGGCCCACGGGCAATCACATCATGAGTGTGGACGCGTTCCTGCGCGCGCTCCAGCGCGACGTTGCCTGGGACTTCTTCTACGGAATCGTCAACTTCGACGGAGTCTTCGGCACCGTGAACCACTACGGCACCGTCGACATCTTCGCCGGCCGGTACAACGAGTCCTACCGCAAGGCCGAACTCGACTACAGCGAGAACGTTGAGACTCCCAAGATCCGCGAGACGTTCAAGTCGATCCTCGCTGACTGGACGAATGAGACGTTCGATCCTTTTGCGTCACCCCACGAGACCGGTGCCGCATTTGGCGTCAAGAACGGCAGCAACATCAATGCCGTGACCCGCCGTCGCGTCGCAGCTCGCCGCATGGTGGCCCTGCCCGGTGACGAGCAGATCCGTACCGACAGTTCTGGCTTCCCCATCAATCGCATGTTCAAAGACGTCGATCAGAGTGAGCCAGTTGTTGAAGCCGAGCCCGGCTTTGAGAACGAGGTCGCCGCGTTCAATCTGTTCGCGTACCTGTCGCGCTCTGACGTGACGTGGAACCCGTCCGTCGTCAGCCAGTGCAAGGACTCGCTGTTTTGCCCCACGACGGAGGAGTACATCCTTCCGATCATCCACGGCAACGATCGCGTCGAGTGGTTCGTGCAGCTCAGCGACGAAATCACGTGGGAGGTCGAGGATCGCGACACGGGTGCCCGTCGCTCACGCGTCACCATGAAGGCCGGCGATGTCAGCGCGATGCCTGCTGACATCCGCCACCAGGGCTATTCACCCAAGCGCTCCATGCTTCTGGTCTGGGAGAACAACTCCGCAGCCCTGCCCGAGATGATCGCTAGCGGCAAGACCCCGACCTACCCGGTCGAGTTCTAGTTCGTTCGCGCAGCAACCGCAACCTTCATCGAGCCAAGGGACCCCATGCAGACACGGCTGTTCATCAACGGTGAGTTCGTTGATTCACTCGACGGCTCCACGATTGACGTCGTCGATCCGCACGATGGTTCCCTGCTGGCGCAGGTGGCCGAGGCGAAGGCGGCCGACGTCGATCGCGCCGTGGCGGCTGCCACAGCCGCGAAGGACGGCTGGCGCCGCATGTCGGCCATGGATCGCGGTCGGCTTCTCCTCAAGCTCGCCGATGCGATCGAAGCGGATGTCGACAATCTGGCGATGCTGGAAACCCGCGACACGGGCCATCCGATTCGCGACTCGCGCAATCTGGACGTTCCGCGTACCGCTGCCACGTTCCGCTACTTCGGCGGTATGGCTGACAAGTTCCAAGGCTCCGTCGTGCCGGTGGACGCAGGATTCTTGGACTACGTCACGCCCGAGCCGCTGGGTGTCATCGGCCAGATCGTGCCGTGGAACTTCCCGCTCATGTTCTGCAGCTGGAAAATGGGCCCGGCGTTGGCCGCGGGCAATACGGTCGTGATGAAGCCCTCGGATCTCACGCCGATGAGCGCCCTGCGCGTCGCCGAACTCATGAACGAGGTTGGCTTCCCCGCCGGTGTCGTCAACATCATCCCCGGATACGGCGTGCCTGCAGGCGAGCGCATCGTGCAGCATCCCGGTATTGCCAAGGTGTCGTTCACCGGCTCATCGGTCGTCGGCAAGGGCGTCGCCCGCGACGCGGCTGACACCCTCAAGCAGGTACACCTCGAACTGGGTGGCAAGGGCGCCAACATTGTGTTCGAAGATGCCAATCTGATCGCAGCCGTCAATGGCACCGCGTTCGGCATCTTCCACAATCAGGGCCAGGCATGCATTGCCGCAAGCCGCCTCATCATTCATGAATCTGTGGTCGATGAGTTCATGGCGAAGTTCCTCGAACTCGCGGCGAGCATCAAGCTGGGTGACCCCAAGGACATGTCGACAGAGATGGGCCCCCTCACCTCGACCATGCATCGCGATCGGGTGCTCAAGTACATCGAGATTGCGACATCCGAGGGTGGCGAGATCCTGCTAGGAGGCAAGCAGCCGACGGATCCCGCGCTCGCACAGGGGTGCTACATCGAACCCACGATCGTGCGTGCATCACCCTCCTCGCGCGTAGCGTGCGAGGAAGTGTTCGGTCCGTTTATGACGGTGCACACGTTCTCGACCGACGCCGAAGCCTTGGCCATCGCCAACTCGGTCGACTACGGCCTGGGTGGTGGCCTGTGGACTCGCGATCTTTCGCGCGCACACAAGATGGCTCGCGACATCCATGCGGGCATGGTCTGGGTCAACTCGTACAAGCGCGTTAATCCGGGTTCGCCTTTCGGCGGCATCGGTGCGTCCGGCTACGGGCGTGAGATGGGCTTCGAGGCCATGCGGGAGTACACCGAGTCCAAGGCTGTGTGGATCAACGTTGATGCGCAGCTGCCACCGTTCTACCCGCGGGGCTGATCTTGGCCACGTTCCAGACCCTCGCCCAGGCGATTGCTGACAATGTCCACGATGGCGACAGCATCGCGATGGAGGGGTTCACACACCTGATCCCCTACGCGGCCGGACACGAGATCATCCGCCAAGGGTGCCGCGACCTCACGGTGATCCGCATGACTCCGGACGTCATCTACGACCAGCTGATTGGCATGGGCTGCGTGCGCACAATGGTGTTCTCGTGGGGTGGCAATCCCGGTGTCGGTTCGCTGCCGCGATTCCGGGATGCGGTCGAAGAAGGCTGGCCGCATGCCATCGAGCTCGAGGAGCACAGTCACGCCGGCATGGCCGCACGATACGTCGCTGGAGCAAGCGGGCTTCCGTTCGGTGTTCTGCGCGGCTACGTGGGCACCGAATTGCCCGACCACACCGCCACGATCGCGACTATCGAGTGCCCTTTCACGGGGGAGCAGCTGACAGCAGTCCCGGCATTGCGCCCCGACGTATCGATCATTCATGCGCAGCAGGCCGACCGTGACGGGAATGTTGGTCTCTGGGGCATCCAGGGTGTGCAGAAGGAGGCGGTGCTGTCGGCGAGTCGGTCGATCGTCACTGTCGAGGAGATCGTGGACACCCTTGATCCTCGATGCACTGTGCGGCTTCCATCGTGGGTGGTTACGTCGATAGCTCATGTTCCGCGCGGCGCTCACCCGTCTTATGCGCACGACTATTACGTGCGTGACAACGAGTTCTACAAGGCGTGGGACGCCATCAGCCGCGACCGCGACACGTTCACGGCGTGGATCAAGGCCCATGTACTCGACACGACCGATTTTGCGGAGCACCTGCGCATGATCGACAACGAGTTGGTGGCCAGCCGATGACCGCCACCGTTGATTCCGGAGTCGAGGCCACGACCGACGAGATCATGACTATCGTCGCGGCCCGTGAACTGCGCGACGGCGTTGTGTGTTTCGTGGGGATCGGGATGCCGAGCACGGCAGCCAATCTGGCCAAGAAGCTCCAGGCTCCCAACGCTGTCCTGGTCTACGAATCCGGCACCATCGGAGCCAAGCCCACCAAACCACCCTTGTCCATTGGCGACGGGGAGCTCGCTGAGACCGCTGATGCTGTGGTGTCCGTGCCGGAGATTTTCGCGTACTGGCTCCAAGCCGGCCGCGTCGATGTGGGCTTCCTCGGCGCAGCGCAGGTCGACAAGTACGGCAACATCAACACGACGGTGGTTGGCGACTACGACCACCCCAAGGTGCGACTTCCCGGTGCAGGCGGTGCTCCCGAAATTGCCGCCAGTGCCAAGCAGACGTTCATCATGCTGCGACAGAACGCGCGTGCCTTCGTGGACCAACTCGACTTCCGCACCAGCGTCGGCAACTACAAGGGTGGTAATTCGCGCGCATCGTTGGGCATGACCGGTGCGGGACCGACGGTGATCATCACGGACATTGGCGTCATGCGTCCCGATCCCGTCACCGGAGAGTTCGTGCTGACCGCACTCCACCCGGGCCGGACGGTAGAGGAGGCCATCGCCGCCACGGGGTGGGCGCTCAAGGTTTCTCCCGAAGTCATGTCGACAGAACCGCCGACGGCAACCGAGCTGCGACTGCTGCGTGCTCTGCAGGCGGGGGCCTGACCATGGACGCTTTCGTACACGACAGCCCGGCAACCCGCGTGGTCTTCGGCGCGGGGTCACTTGGTCAGGTGGGTGATGAGCTTGAGCGCCTGGGTTCGTCGCGTGCCCTGCTTATTTCTGGCGGACCGGAAGCCGAATATGCCGATCGCATCGCGCATGCACTGGGGGATCGAGTGCACGGCCGCTTCACCGACGTGGTGATGCATGTGCCGGTGGCTATCGCCGCTCGGGCAATCGAGGCATCTCGTGGCTGCGACTCCCTCATCGCTCTGGGTGGCGGCTCGTCCACCGGCATGGCCAAGGCGGTCGCGAAGGAGACGGGTCTTCCGATTCTGGCGGTGCCCACTACCTATGCGGGCTCGGAGATGACCAGCATCTGGGGGCTCACGGAGAACAACCGCAAGGTCACGGGGCGTGATCCCAAGGTGCTCCCCAAGACAGTTGTCTATGACCCTGAACTCACGTTGTCCCTCCCCGTGAACATCTCCGCCGCGAGCGGCATGAACGCGCTCGCGCACCTGGTGGAGGGCCTTTACGCTCCCGGTGTGTCGCCGCTTCAGGTATTGACGGCCCAAGAGGGCGTGCGTGCGCTTGCTGTGGCGTTGCCCAAGGTCGTTGCCCAGCCCGACGCCATTGATGCGCGAGCCGAGGCCCTGTACGGAGCCTGGCTTGCCGGCTGGACGCTGGGGACCACCGGCATGGGCGTGCATCACAAGATCTGCCATGTGCTGGGTGGCGCCTATGACCTGCCGCACGGCCCGATGCATTCGGCCGTCCTCGCGTACGCGACCGCATTCAACGAGGCTGCTGCGCCGCAGGCCATGGCCGCTTTGATCGCCGCTTTGCGTGCGGCCGGATTAGCGGCGCCCACGGCTGCCACGGGGATCTGGGACCTGGCCAGTCGTATCGGCGCCCCCACGAGCCTGGCCGACGTTGGCTTCGACCCCGCGTATATAGAGGCGGCGGCGACCCTGGTGGTCGAAGGCCGCCCCGTGAACCCCCGTCCCGTGGATGTCGAGGGCGTTCGCGAACTCCTGGCCGCGGCTGCGCGCGGCAGTCGTCCGGAGGCGGCATGACACAAATCCATCACGGTTTTCCCACATTGCAGGCAATCTGTCCCGAAATGTGGGAGAAAACAGCCCGGAGGGTGGTCCAACCCACCGGTCAAACGCCGACGTCCGCTGCGGGTGTCGGAATCGCCACGGTTCATAGAACCGCATCGAAGGAGAGCACATGAAGATTGCGCGTTCCTCAGGGGTAGTGGTGGCTCTTGCCGCCGGTGCCCTGCTGGTGACCGCCTGCGGAAACAATCTCGACAGTTCGGGATCTTCCGCGAGTTCGGCGGCTCCGGCTAGTTCAGAAGCCGCTGCCTCGGACGCCGGTTCGGCGCCCGCCGTTGACGGCACGATCAAGGTGGGCTTCGTGTCCCCCGAGACCGGTCCGTTGGCTGGCTTCGGTGAGCCGGATAAGTGGATCGTCGACACGATGGGTGCTTGGTTCGCTGCGCATCCCATCCAGGCCGGCGGCAAGTCCTACAACGTTGAGATCATTCAGAAGGACTCTCAGTCTGATGCCAAGCGGGCCGGCGAGGTCACTGGTGAACTGATCAACACCGACGGGGTTGACATCGTCATGGCACACGGCACACCGGACACCACCAATCCTGTTGCCGATCAGTGCGAGGCCAACGCCACCCCGTGCATCACGTCCGATGCTCCGTGGCAGCCGTACTTCTTCGGTCGTGGCGGCAAGCCCGAGACACCGTTCAAGTACACCTACCACTTCTTCTGGGGCCTTGAGGATGTTGCAGCGGTCTACCAGGACATGTGGGGCCAGCTGAAGACCAACAAGAAGGTCGGCGGCTTGTTCCCGAACGATCCCGACGGCCAGGCGTGGCAGGGCGCATTCCCTGACTTCCTGAAGCCCAATGGCTACACGCTCACTGATCCGGGTCTGTACCCGAACGGAACGCAGGACTTCTCCGCGCAGATCTCTGCGTACAAGAAGGCTGGCGACCAGATCCTCACCGGTGTTCCGATTCCCCCGGACTTCACCAACTTCTGGAAGCAGGCCAAGCAGCAGGGCTTCAACCCGATGATCGCGACCATCGGTAAGGCACTGCTCTTCCCGTCGTCCATCGAGGCGCTGGGCGACCTTGGCAACAACCTCGGCTCCGAGGTGTGGTGGACTCCGTCCTACCCGTTCTCCTCGAGCCTGACCGGCCAGACAGCTGCTGAACTCGCGCAGGGTTACACCGATGCGACGGGCAAGCAGTGGACTCAGCCGATCGGCTTCTCTGAGGCGCTGTTCGAGGTCATGCAGGCTGCGGTCATCAAGGCTGGCGGACCCGACAAGGAGGCCATTGCAGCGGCCCTCTCGGGGCTTCAGGTCAAGTCGATCGTCGGCGACCTCGACTGGTCCAAGGGCCCGGTCGCAAACGTGGCCAAGACCCCGCTGACCGGTGGACAGTGGCGCAAGACGGACGGAGGCCAGTTCCCCTACGACCTGGTCATCGTGTCGAACTCTCTTGCACCTGCAATCCCCACCGGCGGCAAGGTTGAGCCGCTGAGCTAGTGCACGGTTTGGGGGGCGGGGAGACCCGCCCCCCAAACAGCATTTCCCTGATCGCCCCCCCGGCAGAATCCAGCAGAGGAACCCATGAGCCCGATCCTCGAAGTCAGCGGCCTGTCGAAGCGTTTCGGCAAGGTCGTCACTGCGGAGGCCGTCAGTTTCACTGTGGAGCAAGGAACCGCGTTAGGCATCGTCGGACCCAATGGCGCGGGAAAGTCCACCCTGCTGTCCCTCATCACCGGTGTGCTCCCCGTGGATGCAGGGACCATTCGTTTCCGCGGAGCCGACATCACCAAACAGCGGCCCGCGGTGCGCACTCGCAATGGAATTGCGCGGACGTTCCAGATTCCGCGGCCGTTCGTGGACATGACTGTTTTCGAGAATGTTTATGTCGGCTCGGCATTCGGAGCCTCGGCGCACGGACAGGCCGGGTACGCGGCTGCGGCGCGGGCTTTGGATGTCACGGGCCTCGCGCATCTCTCGGACAAGCCCGCCGGCTCACTTCGTCTCTTGGATCGCAAGCGCCTCGAACTTGCACGGGCATTGGCCACGGATCCCCAGCTCATACTTCTCGATGAGATTGCTGGCGGACTGACCGAGAAAGAGCTACCGCCGCTCGTCGAACTCATCCGGTCTCTTCGAGACTCGGGGGTGACGGTCATCTGGATTGAGCACATCGTCCATGCCCTCACCGCGGTCGTTGACCAACTCATGTGCTTGGCACTCGGGCAGGTCCTTGCCATCGGAGACCCGCAGGAAGTCATGCGTAGCCAGGCCGTCATTGACGTGTACTTGGGCTCCACCTTCGATCTGGGTGGGGAGGCGTCATGACCTTGCTCAACGTCGACGCCGTTGACGTCCACTACGGCGACTTCCAGGCGCTGTATGGCCTGTCCTTGCACGTCCAGGAGGGTGAGACGCTGGCCGTCATCGGGGCCAACGGAGCCGGCAAGTCCACCCTGATGAAGGCGCTGGCGGGTCTCATGACGCCCACGAACGGCACCATCACCTTCGACGGTCGGGACATCACTCGGGTACCCAGCTATAAGCGTGTGCCAATGGGCATTGCGCTCACCCCCGAGGGTCGACGTATCTTTCCGAGCCTGTCGGTGGAGGAGAACCTCAAGGTGGGCGCGCACTCGGGGCGCCCGGGTCCCTGGAATCTCGCGTCGGTCTACGAAGCGTTCCCACTTGTCGCTGATCGACGCGATCGCGTGGGTGTGAATCTCTCCGGTGGTGAACAGCAGGCGGCCGCGATTGGCCGAGCACTCATGAGCAATCCGCGCTTGCTCATGCTTGATGAGGTGTCGCTGGGCCTTGCGCCGGTGGTTGTTGAGCAGATCTATGCCGCGATGCCCACCATCACGGGTAATGGCACCACCGTTCTGCTGGTCGAGCAGGACGTCAACCAGGCCCTCAAGGTGGCCGACCGCGTGCAGTGCCTGCTTGAGGGTCGCACGGTGCTGGAAGGCACCGCGGGATCGCTCACCCGGGACCAAATCGCGTCCGCGTACTTCGGAATCTAGGAGGGCTGTCGTGGACTGGCTCAATGCCGTGCTCCAGGGTCTCCTGCTGGGTGGCCTCTATGCGCTGCTCGCTGCAGGCCTATCACTCATGTTCGGTGTCATGCGCATCGTGAATCTTGCTCATGGTGTTCTGGCCGTCGTGGCCGCCTACATGGGCTACTTCCTTGTTCACAATTTCCATATCAATGCGTTCTTGACACTCATAGTCGTGATTCCGGTGATGGCCGGTATCGGCTGGGTGTTACAGATGGGACTCTTCAATCCCTCCCTGAAGTCTGGCGGGTTGGCGCCCATCCTCGTGGCTTTCGGTATCGCGGTGGTGATCACAAACCTCTTACAGGCGTTCTTCACCGCCGATACCCGATCAATTGATGCGGGCATGCTCGGCGTCCAGAGCATTCAGGTCACGGACACGATTTACATCGGCGTGTTCCCGCTGATCACGTTTGTCGTAGGCGTGTTGGTCATTGCCGGGTTGCAGGTTTATCTCAATCGGACACGCGATGGCCGAGCAATGCGTGCAGCGAGTGACGACAAGGATGCGGCCCAGCTCATGGGCATCGACAATCGTCGTATCTATGCCAAGGCGACAGCCCTCGCGATCGGCATCGTCGGCATCGCGGGCGTCTTCCTCGGTATCCGCACGCAGTTCAGTCCGACCTATGGCGATGCAACATTGATCTTCGCCTTCGAGGCGGTCATCATCGGTGGTCTGGGATCCCTGTGGGGAACTCTTATCGGTGGAATTGTGTTGGGTGTTGCCCAGACTGTCGGTGCACAGATCAATCCGTCGTACGGCGTGCTCTTTGGCAACCTCGTGTTCCTCGCAATCTTGGCGTTCCGACCTACCGGTCTCCTACAGAAGGCGGTGAATTCATGAGCGCACCAGCCACTGTCGGGCCAGTCAAGGTTCGACGCGCAACAAAGTCCTCGTGGATCGGGCTCGCCGTGATCGTGCCCATCCTCATCGTGTTGGCCCTCGGGCCGTACATCATCTCCAGGGGACTCCAGCAGAACCTCGTCATCCTCTTTTCCCTCATCGTCCTGGGAACCATGTGGAATCTGCTTGCCGGTTACGGCGGCATGGTGTCCATCGGCCAGCAGGCCTACATCGGCATCGGGGCTTACGGCTTGGTCTATATCGCCGACAGCTTGGGGATCGATCCGTTCCTCGCGGTTCCAGTAGCGGTCATCATTGCCGGCCTGCTGTCATTGCCCATCTCGTTCCTGGCCTTCCGACTTTCGGGGGGCTATTTCGCGATTGGCACATGGGTCATCGCTGAGGTCGTTCGCCTCATCACCATGCAGATCGATGCTGTGGGTGGTGGCGCTGGTCTGACACTGACCGCGCTCAATGTCCTGAGCCCCGGCCGTCGCATCGCGTACGTCTACTGGCTGTCACTTGCCGCTGTGGTGATCGCCGTTCTCGTCACGTACCTCATCATGCGATCGCGGTTGGGCCTGGGCTTCACGGCCATCCGCGATGACGCGACGGCCGCGGGATCGCTCGGCGTGCGGGTAACGTCGAGCAAGCGCATCGTGTACCTGGTGTCATCCATGGGCTGTGCGCTCGCAGGCAGCATGATCGCTGCCAACACACTGCACATCACGCCGGAGTCGGTCTACTCGGTGCAGTATTCGGCGTTCATGATCTTCATCGTGGTCATTGGCGGTATGGGCACGATCGAGGGACCCATCATCGGTGCCATCGTGTTTTATGCACTCCAGCAGTGGCTTTCGGATTACGGCGTCTGGTACCTGGTCATCCTCGGCGTGCTGGCGATCGTCGTCGTGTTGCTTGCACCCCGTGGACTCTGGGGACTTTTGAGCCTTAATGGCCGCATCAAATTGTTCCCCGTGGGCTACCGCCTCGTGAATCCGTTGGAGAGATTTGCCGTGGTCAAGACGAAGGAGCCGGCAGCATGAGTGCGTCCGACCAAGAGCAGGGACTCACCGACGAAGTTCTCGGCCGCCTTGCCGCCACGCCCGACCCGCGGCTGCGGGAGATCATGACGTCGTTGGTTCGCCACCTTCATGAGTTTGCCCGTGAGGTGCGGCTCACGGAGGCCGAGTGGTTTGCGGGAGTGCAGTTTTTGACGGCGACGGGGAAGATCTCCGATGACGTGCGTCAGGAGTTCATCCTGCTGTCGGACACCCTTGGTCTGTCGATGCAGGTGGACCTCATCAACCATGGCCATGACGATCCGATCATCACCGAGAGCACCGTGCTGGGTCCGTTCTACGCGGGCGGTTCCCCTGTGCGTGAGTTCGGCGAATCCATGGTGGAGTACGCCGACGGCGGCGAGGCCGCGATATATCGCGGCACGGTACGTGACGAGCAGGGAAATCCTCTGGCTGGAGCAATGCTCGACGTGTGGCAGAACGCGGCCACGGGTTTCTACGCAGTGCAGGTTCCCGGCGAGCAGCCGGCTACCAACCTGCGCGGCAAGTACCTGACGGATGAGCAGGGGCGTTTCGAGATCCACACCGTGCGACCGGTGCCCTATCCCGTGCCGGCCGATGGACCGGTGGGCAAGTTGCTTCGCGACACAGGGCGCCACGAATGGCGCGCGGCCCACATTCACGTCAAGGTCTCAAAAGACGGCTACCTGTCGTTGACAACCCACGTGTTTGATCGCGCGAGCAAGTACCTGGACTCCGACACGGTTTTCGGCGTCAAGGAGTCCCTCATTCGAGATTTCGTCCCGGGACCTGACGGAGTACTCGTATGCGAGCACGACATGGTGCTGGCTCGCGCCTAGTCCAACTTCTAGACGAACGCGCTCACCTGAGTGGTGAAGTCCGGGCGCAGCGGCATTCCTGAACGTCCGCGTGCATCGTTCTTGACCGCAAGCATCTGGTGCAACTGGATGTTGTTGATGTCAAAGCCCATACGTGACGCGGCCATGTAGAGGCGCCACACGCGAGCGGTGCCCAGGCCCGCCTCGGCAACGGCCTCGTCCCAGTGATCCTCAAGGTTCTCGCACCAGTGCTTGAGGGTGAGCGCGTAGTGCTCGCGCAGGTTCTCCTCGTGCCGAATCTCGAAGCCCGCATTGTTGAAGGCGCTCATGATGTGGCCGGGACCGGAGAGTTCGCCATCGGGGAACACGTAGCGGTTGATGAACGAGTTCTTGTAGATGGCGCGCTCGCCGTCGTCGGAGCGCGTGATGGTGTGGTTGAGCATGCGGCCACCGGTCTTGAGCTTGTCGTACGCGAAGGCGAAGTACGACGGGTAGTTGTCGCGGCCGATGTGTTCGGTGAGGCCGATCGACGAAATGGCGTCGAAGTCGGTCTCCTTGACATCGCGGTAGTCGCTGAACCGAACCTCGGCGCGGTCACCAAGGCCCTCCTCGGCGATGCGCTGCTGGGCGAAGATCGCCTGCTGCTCACTAAGCGTGGCGCCGATGGCGGTCACGCCGTAGTACTTGACCGCATGGCGGACCATGCCGCCCCATCCGCAACCGATGTCGAGCAGACGCATGCCGGGCTGAAGGTCTAGCTTGCGGCACACGAGGTCAAACTTGGTCGCCTGCGCGACCTCCAGGCTCGCGTCGGCATCGGGGAAGACCGCGCACGTGTATGCCATCGAGGGCCCAAGCACCCAGGAGTAGAACAGGTTGCTGACGTCGTAGTGGTGATGGATGGCCGCGGCGTCGCGACGCTTGGAGTGGCGACCGCCCTTGAGCACGGCCTCCTGCGGCGGCGGAGCGGGGCGCTTAAGCGCCTTGCCCGCGAGCAGACGACCCAGCTTGAACTTGTCGCCGGGCGTGAGGTGGTCCATCGGCATGGGGTAGAGCCGCGACATCGCTTCGTATGCGCTGCCGATGATCTCCATGTCGCCGGTGACGTAGGCGCGGGCCAGACCAAGCTGGTTAGGGGAGGAGGCCAGGTATTCGACGGCGCGGGGGGTTCGGATGTCGAGCGTCACGACGGCATCGGCCGGTCCGGCGGTGGACCCGTCGTAGGCGCGAAATCCCACACCTCTTTCGGCGGGAACGATGAGCTCGAACGCGTGGGCGAGCGTCATACCCATGGTGCTGCCTCCTTGCCGTGCGGCAAATCTCGTGCGCGCCGGCGGAGAGGCCGACGCTGCTGCTGGACGAACTACAGGCGTTCCACGACCTTCTCGTAGAGCCCCCGCAACCTTGAGTAAGGATCGTATTGGGACTTGAGTTGCGCGTACTGCACTCCGCCATAGATCGACCAAAACGTTTCCCGGTCATAGAAGGCCGTGGAGTACAGGGACTTGCGGCCATCCAGGGCGGTGACCACCTCTTCAATGCGCCGGTTGACCCGGCCATCGGCCGGATCCTCGCCCAGCTCGAGGGTGACGGCCGACCAGAAGCCCACATTGATATAGAGGACGGCCGGGTCAAACTCGTACAGGGGCCAACGGGCGGCGGGATCGCGCTGCTGCAAGGGGCAGACCCAGATTGGCTCGATGCCCACCTCTCGGTGGAAGAACTCCAGGAATTCAGCGAGCCGGTCGACCGGAACCTCAATGTCCTGAACGACGGGCTCGTGGAATGGCTTGTGGCGCAGCCGGGCGGATCGTCCGGTGAAATCGAACCGCCGGTCGAGCGCGACGATCTTCCAGTACACGTCACTGCGCAGTTTGCTCTTCGGCCACAGGCGACGAACCCAACGCTTCTGTGCGCCAAACGCCCGCGAGCACCAGAACCAGTCGGTGTCCCAACGCCAGAGGTAGTCGTGAATGGTCAGAACATCAGCCTCGCGTTGCTGGATGGAGCGGTAGTAGATGCTCATGCCTGTGTAGTCACTGGGCGACGTGCCCGCCGGCGGCTGTTCGACCATCGTGCCGATCGTGAGGTACTGCTCGGTGGGGGTGAACACCGTGCCGTCGAGGAAGTCAATGCGACGACCTTCGAATTCTCGTGCGATGCACAGTGCCGATAGGGCATCGGCCATAGCTGAGGCTGATGCGTATCGCACGTGACGCAAAAACACGTACGGCTTAGTGGGCTCGAGTTCGATTCTCAACCGCAGGGCGTAGCCGAGTGAGCCGTAGGAGTTGGGGAATCCATAGAACAGGTCTCGGTGGGGGTCATCGGTTGCCCCGGTGACGGTGAGGATCTCGCCGTCGCCGGTCAGGATGTCCATCTCGATGACGGACTCGTGCGGCGTACCGAACTTGAACGAAGCACTCTCGATGCCCAGGCCGGTGACCGCACCGCCAAGAGTGATGGTGCGCAATTGAGGAACGCACATCGGCATGAGCCCGTAGGGCAGGGTCGCCTCGACGAGATGCTCGTAGGTGGTCATGCCGAGAACCTCGGCCGTACGCGTGACCGGGTCGACATGCAGGACCCCGTCAAAGGCCGCGACGTCGAGGCCCGGCGTCGTTGACGTGACGCGCGGGCGGAACAAGTTGGAGGTGCGCTTGGCCAGCCGCACGGGCGCCCCTGCGGGGATGGCTCGGTACTGCTCCACGAGGGTGGCGCACAGACGCTCGTAGCCCGTTCGCCAGTCAGCAGCCACCGCGGTCACATCGCCAACGGTAGTGGGTGACAATGGTCGGGTGACGATGCCGCCGCAGATCCCCAGCCCGCCCAAGGCCAGCCGCGCGACCCCACGATGGGTCCCCCCGGTCCTCGCTGTTCTGGTGTTCTTCATCGTTCTGGGCGTGGGCGGCCTGGTGGTGACCGACTGGGCGTTGCGTAATGCGGAGATGAACGCCCTGGTTGCCAAAGTGGAGGTGTCTGAGGACGCGATGGGCACCCTTCAGGGCGACCTTGGTGCGACCTTTGACCAGTTCGCCGGGCAGGGGCAACTCACGCCGGATGTGCGGGCGAAACTCAATGCGCAGATCCAGAAAGTCGCCGGCGCAGGTCATGACTCAGTGCAAAAGGCCGGAACTGGAGTCGCGAACGTGAGCGTCCTTCCGTGGCACACCGCGATTGTGCGCGCCAAGGACGCCTACGTGCGCCATAACCTCGCCTGGCAGGACTACCTCGCTAAGGCGGCTCAGGATCCAAGCGAGGTGACCCGCCCGCAAAATGAGATCAATGATTCGTTCACTGCTGCAGAGAAGCCGATGAAGACTGCCGTGCCTCGTCCGACCCTCTTCCACCTGAAGCAGCGCGTGGACGCAATCTTCGCCCCGCCGGCGGAACCCACAACCAGCAACGGCCCCACACAATCAGTGGTACTGACCGCAGGACTTACCCGCTAGCTGATTTTCTGGAGTTCGAGCGCGCTGTCGGGTTGGTCTGCCTTGGACAACGCGCTTGGCCACCAGATCTTGCGCCCGATGCTGTAGGCGAGTGCCGGCACAAGGGTCGACCGAATGATGAAGGTGTCGAGCAGCACGCCGATGGCGACCGCGACGCCGATCTCACGAAGTGCGACCAACGGAAGCACGCCAAGCACCAGGAACGTGGCTGCCAAGACGATGCCAGCACTGGTGATGACACCACCGGTGACCGTGAGTCCCTTGAGAATGCCAGGTCGAGTCCCGAGCTTTTTCGATTCCTCTCGCACGCGAGTCATCAAAAAGATGTTGTAGTCCACGCCGAGTGCGACCAGGAACACGAAGGTGAAAAGTGGGAACGATGTGTCTGCTCCAGCGAATTGGAATACATGGTTGAACAGCAGTGCACACACTCCCAGCGTGGCGAAGTACGACAGCACCACGGTGCCGATCAGGATCAACGGCGCAGCAAGAGCTCGAAGCAGCACGATCAGCACCAGGAAGATGACCACCAGGACTACCGGGATGATCAGGTTGCGATCATGCAGTGAAGCCTCGTTCACGTCGAGCTGTGATGCGGTTTGCCCACCCACGATCGCGTCGGCTCCCGCGATGGCATGAACCCGATCACGCAGAAGCCGCACGGTGTCGTTGGCTTCGGGGCTATCGGCGGCCGCAGCCAGGGTCGCCTCGATTTCCACTCGACCGTCGACGACCTTGGGGGGAGCAGTTTGAGCGGCCGGAGACATCGCCGGTACTCCGGTGTAGAACGTGGCAGCGGCGATGCCGTCCGTCTCCTTGACCGTCGAGAGCACCTGATCCTTTTCACTCGCATTGGCCAGGATGATGACCGGAGTCCCCAGCCCGCCGGGGAAGTGCTCAGCGAGAAGCTCTTGACCAATAACGGAGTCCGTGCGGTTGATGAATCCCTGCGTGGTCGTGATGCCACTGGACTTCAGGGTGAAGGTGAAGCACGCCAGGATGAGCATGACCAGCGCGGTGACGATCCACGTGATGCGTGGTCGATGACCGATGCCGCCGGCGATGCGCGACCACAGGCCGGACATGCGCTCGTCCTCGCCGCCGTTGCGGGGAACCTTGGGCCAGAACGCCCATCGACCTGCGGGGAACCGTGTGCGCGAGAACGGACCCCAGGTGGGCCGAACGATGCGCAGGATGCCAAAAACAATCCAGCCGATGATGGTGATGACGGCTAGCAGGCCACCGATTGCCGCGAAGGGCCCGATGGGAATGGAATTGACGGCAAGGTGGAGTGCTAGGCCAATGACCGTCGGCACGATGAATGCGAGCAGTGGCAGCACCACGCTAGGGATCACGAGGAGTGCGGGTAGGAACGTGAGCATGACCACGAGTGCGCCGGCAATTCCCGCGGCACCAACCGGGCCGGTTGAGCGATTGGAGTTGAGTTCACTCAGCAGAAGGCACAGCAGCCCGATGATGACGGTCGCAGCGCTGGCGACGATGGGTTCCACCACACCACGCAATGCCGCGCGCATAGCGTCGGTGTGAGATTCGAAGTGATGGAGTTCTTCTCGATACCGCGCCACAAGTAACAGTGCGTAGTCGGTGCCTGCACCGAAGACGAGCACGGTGAGAATTCCCTGACTCTGCCCGTTGAGGACCAGCACGTCGTTCTTGGCGAGTACATACACAATTGCACTGGCTGCGGACAGAGCCATTCCCGCGGCGACCAGTGGTACGAGCCACAGGAACGGACTGCGGTACACAAAGATCAGGATCACGGCAACGATCAACGCGGTAGCGCCGAGCAACGTGGTGTCGATGGAGCCGAAGACAGTCAAGAGGTCGGTGAAAATACCGCCGGGTCCGGTGACGTTGATCTGAACTGTGGTGATCTTCTCTGCGGCTGCTCTGATGCTCTCGGTAGCGGCACGCACGACGAGTTCATTTCCGACCTTCTGCGTCGCCTTGTCTCCGTTGAGCGGAACACTGATGAGAACGGCTTTACCGTCCTGGGCCGGGTAGGGGACCATGGGCTGCGGGTCCAGGTAGGCACTGATCGTTGACGTGCCCACGGGTAGGTCGGGGATGGTCCCGGCGAATGAGGTCGCGGTAGCAACATCATCCTGACTCAGTGCCCCGCCGTCGGGCTTGGTGATGACGACGAGGATGGGCAGTGACTGGTTCTCGGAGAACCCGGCGACCTCGTCGGCCACCTTCGTGGACTCCGCCGATGCGGGCAGGAACGACGCGTTGTCGTTCTTCTGGACCTCGCTGAGTTTTCCGGCGAGCGGTCCCGCGAACGATCCGATGGCCAGCCAGATGATGGCCACGACGATCGCGAGCCAGATGGCTCGGCGTCCGGTGCGCACGCGCGTGGCAGTGGGGTCGGTCGACGAAGTCCCGGAAGTCATGGGAGAAGCCTGTCGGATCGCGTCGGCAAGTGCCAACGTGCGAGGCCAGTGTTTTGTGGGGCCAGGGATCAGATAGTTGATTGCTCAACTATCTTGTGGGACACTGAGGCGGTGTCCAGTCCACGTGCCGATATGCCAGCAGTACCTATGCCAGCCCTGTACCTGGGCCACGGTGCCCCACCCCTGTTGGACGATGCACTGTGGATGGGGCAGTTGAGCTCCTGGGCAGCCAACCTGCCAACACCTACCGCAATCCTCATCGTGTCGGCCCATTGGGAATCTGCCCCGGCAACACTGTCATCACCACTGGCAGCGACCCCTCTTATCTACGACTTCGGCGGCTTCGCGCCCCGGTTCTACGAGATGACCTACGAAACCCCGGATGCCACCGATCTTGCGTCGCTTGTGGCGGCAGCCCTTCCCGCCCGAGAAGGCTTGCGGCAACACCCCAGCCGTGGACTCGACCACGGGGCCTGGGTCCCGCTCAAAGTGATGTATCCGTCCGCCGACATTCCTGTTCTACAACTGTCGATTCCGTCGCAGGACCCGCAGCGATTGCTTGACCTGGGGCGATCCCTCAAGCCCTTGCGTGAGCAGGGTGTCCTCATCATTGGATCTGGATTTCTGACCCACGGCTTGCCGTACCTGCGCGACTGGAGTCCGGCGGCGGAGCCGCCGGGGTGGAGTGTCGACTTCGACCTGTGGGCTAAGGCGGCTCTCGAGAGTGGCGACGTTGATTCCCTCGCGGATTACGCACACAAGGCTCCCGGCCTGCCCTTTGCGCACCCGACACCTGAGCACCTACTGCCCTTGTTCATCACTCTTGGTGCCGCAACCGACCCTGCGCGAGCGGTCGACACCGTCATCGAGGGCTACTTCTTCGGACTGGCCAAGAGATCGTTCCAAGTGGCCTGACGCCGCACGAGGGCGCCCCGCGCGCCTAGGCTCTATCCGCCATGACCGACACCTTCATCACTCTGGGCGGAGCCGCCGCCATTGCGGTTCTGGTTGCGCTCGTGGCGAGACGGCTGAATTGGAATGCACCCCTCCTCCTCATCGTTGCCGGCGCTGTCATCGGCCCGCTGCCGTTCGGGCCGTCTGCGCCGCCCAACCCCGAAACAATCCTCGTGGTCGTTCTCGCTCCGTTGGTCTTCGGCGAGGCGTTGAGTTCGTCCTACCTCGACCTTCGGCGCGTACGCCGCCCCGTGATGCTTCTTGCCATCGGACTTGTCGTCGCGACCACCGCGGTTGTCGGATGGGTCACCGTCGCCATCGTGGCCATTCCCTTGGCGCTCGCCTTTGCCCTCGGAGCGATCCTTGCTCCCACGGATGCGGTTGCGGTGGGCTCGGTCGCACGCAAGGCCGGACTGCCTCGCTACCTCGTCTCTGTGCTCGAAGGCGAGAGCCTGGTCAATGACGGGTCGGGTCTGACTCTGCTCAAAGTTGCCGTGGTGGCAGCGGCAGCGGGAAGTGTGACGGGACTGCAGATCACCGGGTACTTCGTTCTAGCGGTCGTGGGCGGCGTGGGGGTAGGTGCCGTCGGTGGGTTCTTGGCGTCGTGGCTGCTGCGACGCAGCTCGGATGTGGTGGCCGTCAACTCGTTCGTTGTCGTCATTCCCTTTGTGCTCTACGTGGCTGCCGAAGAGATTCGTGGTTCAGGAATCCTTGCCGTTGTCGTCAGTGCACTGGTCATCGCCCACGCGCAGAATGCGGTTGCAGCGCACACTGGCCGCGTCCAGAGCGTCACGCTGTGGAAGCACGTCACTTTCATCCTGCAGTCTCTTGCCTATTTCCTGGTGGGACTTGAGCTGTCGAGCGTTGTCGGCAATCTCATGGCGGCCAACACCTCCAAGGTCTTCCTGCTTGTGCCCGCGATCGTGGTCGCACTGATCGCCACTCGATTCATTTTCGTGTTCGCGATGGTCGCTCTTGGTCGCGCAGCCACGCAGCTTCCCAACCGGCAGGCGCTGTGGCGCGGGGCTGTCGTCGCGTCCTGGGCAGGATCACGCGGCCCGGTCTCGGCTCTGGCCGCGTTCTCTGTGCCGCTTGTGTACGAGACCGGTCAGGCCGTTCCCTATCGGGATGTCATTCTGGCGACGACGTTCTGTGTCATCGTGGTGTCCGTCGTGCTGTCGATGACGATCGCTCCCCTCGCTCGCGCTCTCAAGGTGTCATCAGAAGACGAGGTCGAAGCCACAAGGCGTGTGGAAGCGATGCTCGCACGCGCAGCTCTTGACCGACTGTCGGATATTGAAATGACGTTGGAGGCTGCGGGTACGCCGATGCCCATGTCCATCTCCAACCACCTTCGCGAGGTTGCCGAGCGACGGCTCATCGAGGATCAATCGGACGATGACGAGCTGGCGCGTGGCACCGAGGGGCAACTTCTCGTGCAGACAGCCCGGGCCATGGTCCGTGCAGAGCAAGAGGAGGTCCTGCGCATGAGAAGTGAGGACGGACTCCCAGACGCCCTTGCGCGCAAGATCCTGCGTACGCTCGACCTGCGGGACGCGGCGTTGCGGACGGAGGAGATATGACCGAAGCACCTCTGGCCCGCGCGTGGCTTGCCACTCGCGACCGCGCAGCGCATTCGATGCAGATTCCCGGGCACAAGGGTCGGTATCGCTTCACCCACGACGCGATCGGCGCTGACCTCCTGGGTCCGTTGGTGCGCGACGACATTCCTATGCAGGGCGGGGTCGACGACAACGCGTACTCCCAGGGCTACCTCGCGACGGCCGAGGAACTGTGGGCCCATGCCATTGGGGGAGATCACGCACGCTTTCTCGTCGGAGGCTCAACCCAGGGAAATATCTCAGCACTCACGACAGTGGGTCGCCCGGGTGAGCCCATCGTCATGGACCGTACCTCACATAGAAGCGTGCAAGCCGCACTTGTTGTTACCGGCGCCCGACCAGTGTGGATCTATCCCACGATTCATCCTGAATTCGGTATCCCTGTGGGCATGCCCACGAGCAGCCTCGCGGACATTCCACCCGATGCCACCGCGGTGTTCATCACGTCACCGTCATACGTAGGCAGCATCACTGACGTGGCCGCGCTCGCAGAGATCGTCCATGCCCGCGGCCTTCCCCTGGTGGTCGACCAGGCATGGGGTGCACACCTGGACTTTCTGTCGGGTCGAGGTGCCATCGTCAATGGTGCTGACCTCGCCATCACCAGCGTGCACAAAGCGCTGCTGGGATACACCCAGACGGCGACGGTCACGATGCGTGACGGACTCGTGAGTCGTGCGGCGCTGGATCGTTGTGTGGATCTGGTCGGCACAACATCTCCTTCGGGAACCTTGCTGGCCTCGATTGACGCAACGCGTGCGGTGCTTGAGCGCGCGGGGTCATCGGCATTCGATCCCCTCATTGAGGCGGTTGCTCGTGCGCGTCGCAATCTGGCGCGAGTGGTCGGCGTGGTCGTGATCGACGAAAGTACGGTCGACTGCGCCGTCGATCCCTTGAAGCTCACCCTGTGGCTTCCACGCACGGGTGTGGTGGGTACGGACATGGCCGAACGTCTGTGGGATATCGGACACGGAGCAGAGACCGCGGATCAGGACACTTTGGTGTTGACCTTCACCATTGCCGATGACCCGGCATTCGTTGATGACATGACCACACTCATGATCAACATGATCGAGTCGATGCGCGGACCGGCGCGCGAAGCCTCGCCCACAGCGGTGTGGCGTGTGGAACCCGAAGTCGCGATGACGCCCCGAGACGCGTACTTCGCGCCGCGCCGTCGCATTGCCTTGACCGACGCGGCCGGCGAGATCAGTGCTGAGCAGTTCACGCCCTATCCACCGGGTGTTCCCCTGATTGCCCCAGGAGAGCGCGTGACCGCCGAACTGATTGAGGCGGTGCACATTGCCGGTCGCACAGGACGCGTGGCCTACAGCAGCGATCCCACACTTGCCACCATCGAAATCGTTGCCTGAGTCTTCGCTGTTGGAGGCACGGCGCGAGCTCGAGCGTCAGGTATCGTCAAGGCATGCGCTCAAAAACTCTCGTCGTCATGTCCGTTGTGCTCGCATCAATCGTTGCGGCCCCGCTTGCTCAGGCAGCCACGGGAGACACGCAAGGAATCCGCACCGGGGGCATCGCGCAGTTGCAGCGCACTACCGGGCCCGCTGCGTACGTTCGCAACATTGAGGTGGCACCCGAGGTCGGCATGTCTGGTCCATTGCCAGTTCAAGCGGGGCTTGCGCGCATTTGGGATCTGGGCGTGGCATGGAAGGACGTCAATCCTGCCAAGGGCGTTTTCAACTTCGCGAATCTTGATGCGCAGATTTCTGCGTCTGAGAAGGCGGGCTTCAAGCCCATGCTCGTCCTCGGTCTCACGCCCACGTGGGCGGCTAAGAACCCGAATCAGGGTGATCCTCGCTGGGGTCTTGGCACGGCGAGTGCGCCGGCGCAGATGTCCTACTGGACCGATTACGTCAGCGCGGTCGTGAAGCAGTACGGCACCCGCATCGTGGCCTACGAAGTGTGGAACGAGGCGAACCTCAAGACCTTCTGGGCCGGCAGTCCCACGGAGATGGCACAGATGACCAAGGCCGCCAACGACATCATCAAGGCGGCAAACCCCAATGCGCTCGTCCTGGCCGCTTCTGTCACCACGCGCCTGCGCCCTGCGATGAAGAAGTTCGTCACGCCGTACGTCAAGGCGCTCGGTGCGGTCGGTTTCCCCTACGACGGCTATGCCATCCACACGTACCCTGCTGGCAACAAGGGCCCTTCGGGTCGTGTTGCGGACATTCTCAACTGGGAGAGCGTTGTCGTCGGTGCTCTGCCGTCGAAGTCCGCGGGCCTGAAGAAGTTGATCTACGACACTGAGGTCAACTATGGAGTCGCGGGCCCAGGTCCCACTCCGGGTCGCAAGTACACCGATGCCGAGGGTGCCGCGCTGATCAAGCAGACCTATGCCGATTCCAAGGCGCTCGGCATTGATGGCACGTCCTGGTACCTGTACACCGCGGCGCCCTTCAGTCTGCTGGGTGTGCAGTTGTACGCCGGCACTCCACTGTCGATCGCAGCGTTCAACTCAGCGGGCTAGCACCTTGAGGTTGTCGTTGTAGGTCTGCATGACGTCGTTCCAGCGAGAGCGAGTCACTAGGCGCATGCCCACAATGACGATCGTGCCGAGCACTGCCGTGATCATGAAAGCAACATTGACGCCAATGTGGTTGGCCAGCACACCCACGCCGAGGTAGGCGATGGCGACGACCCCTTTGCTGAAGGCGATGAGGGTCTGCCCGGGCACGCGGTACTCCTCACCGAACACGATGGTGATGAGGCTTTGCAGCAGGCTGTTGACCAGCGGGTAGAAGATGAGTCCGAAGACGGCCACCGCGATTGCCGCCGTCACTCCCCACTGGTGGCATAGTCCGGCCGCGAGTGCGGCGATGCATAGCGCGATAGTGCTCAGCACCAACGTGCGTCCCATTCCTAGGCGCTCTTGGATCGGGTTGATGATGACGACGCCGGGCAAGGACGCGAGCGATCGCACCGTGATGACGATGCCCGCCATCATCTTGGCCAGTCCCAGATCGATGATGGACCAGGGAGTCATGAGACTCGTGAAGGCGCCGAGGAAGAAGTAGATGGCGATGAAGATCGCGATGGTGAAGGCCAGTCGCGGAACGGTGAGCACCGTGAGGAATGACCACGAGTTAGTAACGGGTGCTTGCATGCACTGGCAGGGGTTGTGCCCGGCGTACGCCACGACACCGTCTTCGGCTGCATCAGCAACGCAGCTTGGCTCGCTCGACTTGCGGGCCTCAAGCTCGGCCTGCCGCTGTGCGAAGAGCGCACGGTTGGCGAGGTAGGGCAGGGTCGCTGCCACGTAGGCAGCGGCGACGATAAGCATCAGCACGGCACCGTTGTGCAGGCCGGCCAGCAACCCGCCGACGATAGGGCCCGCCACCCACCCGATGCCGGCACGCAGATTCACCGACGAGATTGCTCGCGGCAGGTTCTCTTTGCCGACGAACCAATCCAATGTGGCGTATAGCGCGGGCGTGTGGAACGAGTTGGTGGCGCCAAGGATCAGCATGAGGGCGAAGGACAGGGGAAGGACGCCGATGTTGACGAAGAACAGCGGGCTGGTCACAACCAGTACGGCTGCGGCGAGCAGGTAGGTCCATACGAGCGACTGAAAGAAGGTGTACTTGGCTAGAGCCGGGGTCACCAGTGGCGAGACGGCAAGGGCCGCCACCGACAGTGCGGCGGAAACTCCGACGGCGAGCGCAGCATTTCCCGTCGCGCTGGCAACATTAATGATCATGGCGGTCGCGATGGCCGCCACCGCGAAGCCCTGCAAGCCCTCCCCAAGGAAAAGCCCCCGGTAAGGCGATTCGCGAATCAGCTGGAAGAGCGATTTGGGCATGCGGAACTGTACCGACTTCAATGGTGACCAAACGTCACATCGTTCTACTATCGAGACATGGGCCTGAAGGGAATCTGACATGGCGACCACAACTGACTGCGTGGTCGTCGGCGGCGGCCATAACGGTCTGGTGGCCGCCTGCTACCTGGCGATGGCGGGCAGGAGGGTGACGGTCCTCGAAGCGCGGCCGGTGCTCGGGGGTGCGTCTGTGTCGGCGAAGGTATTCGACGGCGTGGATGCGCGCCTTTCCAAGTACTCCTACCTGATCTCTCTCCTGCCGATGAAGATCCGCGAGGAACTGGGAATTGACCTCACAACGATTCGTCGCGGCATTTCGTCTTACACGCCCGATCCCGAAGATCCCACGCGCGGACTTGCAGTGCCGGTCGACTACGACCTCACCTTGGACGACCATATGCAGCGACTGACTGGTTCTACGTCGGACGCACGCGCGTGGAGTGCCTTCTACGATCGCACGACAGACCTCGCCGTCAAAATGTTTCCCACGTTGACGCAGCCGCTGATGTCTCGTGCACAGCTGAAGGACCTGGTCGCGGATGACGAGGTCTGGCGAGACTTCATCGAACGGCCGCTTGGCGAGATTCTCGAGAGCACGTTCGACAACGACGTTGTGCGCGGGATTGTCTTAACAGATGCGCTCATCGGCACCTTTGCCAGCGCACACGATGAGTCTTTGCATCAGAACATCTGCTTCCTCTACCACGTGATCGGTAATGGCACGGGCGACTGGGATGTGCCGGTGGGCGGTATGGGTGCGCTCATCTCTGCTCTCACCGAACGGGCCACAAGTCTGGGCGTTGATATTCGGGTAGACGCACCCGTCACGTCGATTAGCAGCGACGGCACACACGCAACCGTGACGGCAATGATCGAAGGTCGCGAGGAGACATTCCAGTGCACCGACGTATTGGCCAATGTCGCGCCGGCTGTCCTGGAGCGGCTCCTTGGTCGCACACAGACCGCACCTGTGTCAGATCTCGAGGGCGGGGCACAGGTCAAGGTGAACATGTTGTTGAGTCGACTGCCGCGACTGAAGGATGCGTCTGTTGATCCACGTGATGCCTTTGCTGGCACATTCCACATCAACGAGTCGTACACACAGTTGGAGGCAGCGTTCGTTGCGGCGTCGCATGGGCGTATGCCGTCACCAGTCCCAGCGGAGATCTATTGCCACAGCCTCACCGACCCGTCCATCCTGGGGCCGCAGCTGCGGGACGCCGGCGCACAGACGCTGACGGTGTTTGCCCTGCACACTCCCCATTCATTGTTCGCGCATGACAATGCGACGATGCGGCAGAGCGCATTGGACGCAGTGGTGGCCAGCCTGAATTCCGTGCTGGCCGAGCCAATCGAAGACTGCCTGTGGCGCGATGCATCGGGCGCACCGTGCATCGAGGTCAACACCACTGTCGATATCGAAAGTGCATTAGGCATACCCACCGGCAACATCTTCCACACGCCATTGGACTGGCCCTTTGTGGACGATGATTCACTGGTCGGCACGTGGGGTGTTGAGACCGATCTACCCAACGTCGCGATATGCGGCTCAGGTGCACGTCGGGGTGGTGGCGTTTCCGGAATTCCCGGGCACAACGCGGCGCAGTACGTGCTATCGCGATGAAGCCGTCCAGGCTGACGAGCGGACGTCGGCGCGTGACGTCTGCATTGGCAGCGGCACTCTCATCAATTTTGTTCGCGCTGTGTGTTGCGAGTAGTCCCGCGGCGTTGGCGGCTGGCACGCCAGGCGTGGGGGAGCGGTGGACCGTCGCCGCGGGGCAGACATTTAATGACGGATGGCGACCGCTCTCGACGTCAGCGACCTATCTGCCCTGTCAGACAGTGCGGTGGTCTTTTGATCGCAGTGGCGAGGACCCGGGCCGCAACTCGATGATCGATGACGTGCGCACAGGGCTTGCCGCACTTCAGCCTCTCACGGGTCTGACCTTCACTGAGGCTCCTGCTGGATCGCCTTCGGATCTCGTGTTTCGCTGGGGTGATCTCACCGCGCAAGGCCACCCGAATGCAGCGGGCTACGGCGGATTCACCGGGTGGAACAAGGGATACGTCACGTTCGATACGAAGTCCGATTGGACGCTCAACAAGTGGCTGGGCTGGGACTGGCGGCACCTTGAGTGGCCGCGTCCCGATCTTGGTCCGGGTTGGTATTCATACAGGGACGGCCCGGGCCGGGTGGCCTTGGTGATTCATGAGTCGATGCACGCCATGGGGTTCGGACATGTCGAGGACTTCACGTCGATCATGTATCCGCAAGGCGGCCTTCCCAACAATCAGGGCAAGTTCAGTCCAGGTGACCTTGCTGGTCTTCGCACCATGTATCTCGATCGCCCCTGCACGGCACCCGCGAGCGCGCCGGCCACCAATCCCGCGGTGATCACGCCTGATGCGGCAACCGCACCGGCGACCTCGGTCGCGGCGCAGAAGGTAGCGCAGGGTGTTCGCGTGATTCGCTCACGTGTGTCTCCCGCCGGAGTCATGTCGGCGACTGTGGCGACGCGCCTGCGTCGCGGATCGAAGGTGACCATACGGGTCACGCGTGCAGCGGATGGCGCGGTGACGAGTACAACTCGAATCGTCCAAACCGGTGGCATGGTCACCTTTGCGCGTGCGCTCAGTGCCGACAGCACCGTAGAGCTTCGGGACGGTCGGGGACGCACGCTCGTGACCTGGCGGTCAGCCGCCTAACTATCCGCAGGTTGCGGCAGACAACGTGCGGCCGGGATGTGTATCGCCCCGAAGCAGGCAGTGTGCAACTGGACGCTGTGGTTGGCCGCGTGCTCTGATGCAGGGGTGACCACGCACGCACGGCGGATCCTGCTCGGCGTGGCCCTGTCGTCAGTGGGCGGCGGACTGACCTTTCCACTCCTCGTGATCTACCTGGGCCAGGTGCGTGGCCTAGGAGCCACGGTCGCGGGGCTCGTGATCGGGTACACGGCGGTGGCATCGCTCGCGGTGTTCCCACTTGTCGGAATGGCAGCCGATCACTTCGGTCCCAAGCCTGTCCTCATCATTGGTCTTTTGGTTCAAGCGGTGGGCGTTGCGCTCATCGCCACCGTCGATTCGACTCCTCGAGCATTCATGGTGACCACGGTTGTCGCGGTAGGAACTGCGACGGCATGGCCTTCTCAATCAGCATTCCTCGGACGCGTATCCGACCCAGGTCAGCGTGAACGCGTGTTCGGTATCCAGTTCATGCTCCTCAATCTGGGCCTTGGTGTCGGGGGACTTGTCGCCGCGCTGATCGTGTCCGTGACGGTCTTACGCACGTTTCAGATTCTTTATGTCGTGGATGCATGCACGTTCCTGCTGTATGTGGCCGTGCTCCTGATCTTCCTGCGCGGTGTCGGCGTGGGTCCAGTGCCGCGCGACGAGTCGGAGCCCGCAGGTGTTGGTGGCTACCGCGAGGTGCTGTCTGATCGCCTGCTGCGCCGAGTGCTGATCATGGCCGTGGTGCTGCTCATGAGCGGCTACGGAGCTCTTGAGGTGGGTCTCCCGATCTTCATCACGG
>JBAWXR010000002.1:0-40771 GCA_037143955.1 Actinomycetes bacterium | reverse complement strand
TCGAACAGCACCGGACTCGGTGCGGCCCGGAGCCAGGCCAGCGCGGTGCAGTGCTCCGTACAGCCAATCGCCGCTTCGGTCGCCGGTGAACATGCGTCCGGTGCGATTGGCGCCGTGCGCGCCCGGCGCGAGTCCGACAATCCAAATCCGGGGACGAGTCGCACCAAAGCCCGGCACGGGCCCACCCCAGTAGTCATCCTGTGCATACGCGGCTCGCTTGGTAATGGCCACCTCACGACACCAGTCGATGAGCCGCGGACAGCGCGCACATGCGCAGATCGCAGCGTCGAGCTGCTTCAACGTGCGGGGCGCCGAAAAGTCAGCAACCACTAGTCACCGCAGGCGCGCAAAAATGCAACAGTGCGCTCCCATGCAAGCTGCGCGTTCGCTGCTTGGAATACATCAGGTCGCGCGTCATTGAAGAAAGCGTGGACGCTGTCGGGGTAATCATCAAGCACTGCCACCTGTCCACCAGCCTCGGTGATGGCATCGGCATATGCCGCAATGGCCGGCCCAGCCCACGATTCATCACTCTTCGCTTTGTGCACCATGGCGGCTTTGCCGGTGTAGTGAGACCACTCGGGCGAGTAATCCGGCCAGGGCATCGCAGGGTAGAACGCAACCGTGCAGCAGATGTCGCGTGAAATCGTCGGTGCCAGCAGCGCAAGCCCGCCGCCCATACAAAAGCCGACGGCGCCCACCGTGGGGCCTTCGACGAAATCCTGTGCCATCAGCCAGGCCGCTGCGGCGGACAGGTCCTCCGCCGTCTGACCGATATTGAGGCCCATCATTAACTTCTGCGCCTCATCGGGCTCGGTGGTCTCTACGCCTCGGTAATGATCGACCGCGAGCGCAACAAAACCCTCGTCAGCAAGGCGTTGCACTACGTGCTGGATGTGGGGCACCAGGCCCCACCACTCCTGGATCACGATGACTGCGGGACCTGAGCCTGAGGCTGGCAGGGCGAGCAGTCCGGGCACGGACTCACCGGCGATAGCAAGGGTCACATTGCGCATGAGGTCATCCTGTCGATTGAGGACTAGCGCCGGGCTTCGGCCTTGATGGGGGAGGTGGAGCCACGGACAACCAACTGAGTCGGGAGCTGAACCGGATCAACGGCGTCGCCGCCGGCAATCTGAGCGATGACGGATCTCGTCGCAATTCGCCCAAGATCCTTCACGGGTTGGACAACGGTGGTGAGGTCTAGGTATTCGGCCATGTCGTGACCATCAATGCCGATCAGCGACACATCACGACCGATGGTCATGTCGTGACTGCGCAATGCTTTCATGGCGCCGAATGCCATCTCGTCCGACATTGCGAAGACAGCGGTAGGTGGCTGCGCCTGCGTAAGGAGCGCGGTCATCGCTTGCTCGCCGCCCAAGATGGTGGAATTCCCGTGCGCGACCATCGTCGGGTCCACTGGCAGCCCCGCCCCGGCCATCGCCTCCTGAAAGCCGCGCAGTCGATCTCGTCCGGTGGACATCGGTTCCTCAATTGATCGACCGGTGATGACACCAATGCGTCGATGGCCGAAGTTGATGAGGTGCTGCGTGGCCATCTGGCCGGCCAGCACGTCATTGATCGTGGCGCTGGAGACACCCGGAACCGCTGTGCCCACCAAACTCGTGGGGAGTCCCAGGTCCAGAACCTCCGCGAGGCGCGAATCGCCTGGCGGCAGGGCGACGACGATCACGGCGTCCACTCGACGACGTAGGCGGGTAGCCGGCGACACCTGAGGTGCGGCTTCACCAATGCCAGCCCCCATGAGCAGGAGATCAAGTCCCGCTGATTCGAGTACGGCTTCGATGCCACTGATGACCGTGCTGAAGTACCACCGAGAGATGTGCGGCGTGACGACCGCGACTGTTCCCGTCCGACCGCTGGCGAGTCGGGACGCGCTCGGGGAGATGACATAGTCGAGGTCGCGCGCCTGAGCAACGATCCGATCCCGCGTGGCTGCATCCACGTTGGGTAGCCCTCGCAGTGCTCGTGACACCGTTGCGGTGGAAACCCCAGCCGCCTGTGCAACATCCTTGATCGTGATGCCCATCGGTACCTCCTGACCGGCGGACGATACACGGCCGGTTCCTGCTGTTACATGCAAAGGATGGAACTCTTGCATCAACCCCGGGCAAGCCTGATGACAATTCCATCGAGGAGGTCAGCTTCTGAGGCCAGAACCGTCGGCGCATCGGCTGCCGCCATGACCTCTTGCAGGATGAGCGCACCGGCGCCGATCACCTCCACCCGTCCCGGGTGCATGACCGGCATCGCGGCCCGCTCAGCCGCCGTCATTCCCAGGAGGCGCTCCACGATCTCGTCAACCTGCGCCCGCGCAACCACCAATCCGTGGATGGCCGCTGCGTCATAGGCGGGCAGATCATGGGCGATCGCCGCGACCGTGGTCATCGTGCCGGACAGGCCGACTAAGCAAGCCGCCTCGCGCATCGGCACAGCTGTGGCGGCCCGTCTGATCGCCTCTCGCACGTCCGCGCGCAGCGCGTCAATCTGAGCTGGCGTGGCCGGGTCGGAGTGCAGGTGGCGCTCGGCCATCCGAACACAACCAATGTTCACACTCGTGATCGCCCGCGGCTGCCGATCCTGCCCACCGAGGATGACCTCTGTGGACCCTCCGCCGATGTCGAACACCAGAGGCGGTGCGGCAAGGTGGGGCAGTCCGTTTAGCGCACCAAGGAACGACAGCTCAGCTTCTTCTTGCCCGGAAATGACTTCCGGCATCACCCCGGTGATTCGCGCGACGCCCGCAACGAATTCGGCTCGATTGGTCACATCGCGTGACGCTGACGTCGCTACAAATCGCACGCGGTCAGGTTGGGTCGTTTCGAGCAATCCTCGGAACTCCTCTAGAGCCGCGAACAGGCGATCGAGGGCAGCGGGAGAAAACTCACCCGCGCGATCAACTCCCTCCCCCAGTCGCACAATGCGCATCTCACGAATGACGTCACGAACGTCCGCCCCGTCAGCGATGGAGACGTCAGCAACCAGGAGCCGGATGGCATTGGTGCCGCAATCAAACGCAGCCACCCGCACCGAGGGGGTACTCACTGTCTATCCGTGCACGGGTTGCTCGTCCACCACTGGCCTAATCGCTCCACGACCATGTCTCCCAGGGGATTTACCCCGGGTCCGCACGCCAACGAGTGCGCCGCCAGAACATGCAGGCACTTCACGCGCGTAGGCATGCCACCTGCGCTGATGCCCCTGATCTCGGGAACTTCCTCAAGAGCCTCGCGGTCCGCGAGGTACGACTCATGCGCCGACGCGTAGGCCGCTGCGACCTCCGGGTCCGACTCGAGCAGCTCCTCAAGTTCACGCATCAGGCCCGAACTTTCGAGAGTTCCGATCGCACTGGTGACGCGAGGACAGGTCAGGTAATACACGGTGGGAAATGGCTCGCCATGCGGGAGGCGCGGACGCGTCATGACGACGTCAGGAGCTCCGCAGGGGCAGCGATGCGCGACTCGCACAACACCGCGTGGGTCACGTCCCAATTGGGCTGCGACAGACGCACGATCAGTGTCGCTGAGACCGGAATCAGACCAGGGGAGTGACGACGACATCAGCCAACGGGAGTGACGAGGTCATCAGCCTGGCGCAGCGACGACCACAGCGAGGAGAACCAGGGTGCCGGCGGCGGCTGGGTGGCCTGCGCGGCCGCAACATCATCGGGCAGACCAAGTGCCACGTAGCCAACCTCGCCCGGCAGGACGAAGTGCAGGCGCGTGCGCGCTTCGGCCGCGATGAATGAGGGGTCGTTCCATCTCTGGTTTTGGACCTTGAGGTCGGCGACCCGTTTCTGGGCTGCCTCGACCTCGCTACGCAGGCTTGCCAGACTTGCCCGCTGACCGAACCAGGCTCGGACGGGTACCGCAAGAGAGATCACCATCGTCACGCCCACGAGGCCGAGAATGAAGGCGCGGCCCGTAACCGAGGGTCCGGACGCCGGGCGGGCTGGGGAAGGCCGACTCACCCCGCGATGGTCCCATGCGCAAGCGCATCCCTCAGCCAGCGAAACGCGGGAACGCGGACCTTCCGGCGTACCGCGCGGCCTCATCGAGTTCTTCCTCAATGCGCAGCAGCTGGTTGTACTTGGCGACACGTTCTGATCTGGCCGGCGCACCCGTCTTGATCTGCCCGCAGTCCGTGGCCACGGCCAGATCGGCGATCGTGGTGTCTTCGGTTTCGCCTGAGCGATGGGACATCATCGAGCGGTAGCCATTGCGGTGGGCCAGAGCGACCGCGTCAAGGGTCTCGGTGAGCGTGCCGATCTGATTGACCTTGACCAGCAGGGCGTTGGCCGCCCCTTCGTCGATGCCGCGCTGAAGGCGGGTGGGGTTGGTGACGAAGAGATCGTCACCGACAAGCTGAACGCGATCGCCCACGGTGTTTGTCAGGTGGATCCAGCCAGCCCAGTCGTCTTCGGACAGTCCGTCCTCGATGGACACCAGGGGGAAGTCGCTGATCAGAGTCTCGTAATACCCGGTCATCCATTCGGCCGATCGCTCGGCACCTTCGAATGTGTAAGACCCGTTCGAGTACAGCTCCGTGGCAGCTACGTCGAGTGCCAAGGCAATATCCGTGCCCAGTGTCAGACCCGTTGCGGCAACTGCAGTGCCGATGAGCTCCAGGGCCGCACGGTTGTTCGGCAGCGACGGGGCGAACCCGCCCTCATCCCCGAGTCCGGTGGCGTAGCCGGACTTCTTGAGCACTGACTTGAGCGCGTGATACACCTCCGCGCCCTGCTGCAGCGCCTCAGCGAAGGTGGTCGCACCGATCGGCGCGATCATGAACTCCTGGATGTCGACGTTGGAGTCAGCATGCGCGCCGCCGTTGAGAATGTTCATCATCGGAACAGGCAGCACATGGGCATTGGGACCGCCCACGTAACGGAAGAGGGGAAGGCCCGATGACACAGCGGCGGCACGCGCCACCGCTAGAGACACGCCGAGGATCGCGTTGGCGCCGAGCCGGGACTTATTGGGCGTTCCATCCAGATCGATGAGCGCCTGATCGAGCAGTCGCTGCTCGGTGGCTTCCATGCCGACGACCTCGCCGGCGATCTCGTCCTCGACCGCATCGACCGCGTCCTGCACACCCTTGCCGTTGTAGCGAGCACCGCCATCGCGGCGCTCGGCCGCTTCGAATGCGCCGGTTGATGCGCCAGACGGCACGGCCGCGCGAGCGACGGAGTCGTCGTCGAGCAGGACCTCTACTTCAACCGTGGGGTTTCCTCGTGAGTCGAGGATTTCGCGTGCAATCAGGGACTCGATGGCTGCCATGGTGCCGATCCTAGAGGGCGCTGTCAGATGCCAATGAGGGTGCGCAGGTGCCGGGGAGCAGGTGAGCCATGGGCCAGGACGGTGTCGTGGACCCGACGATCCGACCAGTCCGCGTGCATCACGCGAAGGTCGTGGCAAAGCTCGCGCACTGCGCGGTACCCGACGAAGTAGGTGGGCAGTTGGCCCGATGTCAGAAGCGCACGACGCCACTTGCCGACCGCTTCGCCTTCTTCTTGGAAGCCGCGGTCACGCATGAGCGCGAGCGCCTGATCCTCCTGCAGGTCACCCGCATGCACCCCCACGTCAAGAATCGCGTTGATCGACATGCGAGCCTGCATCTTGAGCTGCTGTAGCCGAATGGCAAGTCGTGCCGCAGGATCCTCGGTAGGTGCATATCCACGCTCGATCATGACCTCCTCGGCGTATACGGCCCAGCCTTCGATGAACACGCCGCTGCGCCCAAAACGTCGAACGCGCGTGGGACTTTGCAGTTGCTGCGCGTGAGCAAGTTGCAGCACGTGGCCGGGCATCGCCTCATGAATCGCGAGGTCATGCAGCTGGACCCCGTTGTACTCGCGGAAGAACGAGGTCACCCGCTCGGGCGACCAGTCGGCAGGAGTTGGTGACACAGCAACGAATGTCGGAATACGTGCAGTTTCCAACGGCCCCGGAGCATCGCAGTAGGCAACCGCAACTCCGCGGTGAATCTCGGGCATTTCGATGATGCTCGTCTCCACGTCGGGCATCGCGACGAGGTCCTGATCGATGACGAAACGTCGCGTGCGATCGACCGCGTCGACCATGAGCGGCAGGACCGTGTCGTTGGTGACGGGATTGCGTGAGGCGACGGCATCGAGGGCACGGCGCACAAGGTCTGGCGCATCGGCAGGTTCGCCGAGATAGGCGGAGGCGGCCTCGATGAGCTGCTCTCCCACGTGAGCCAGATGCTCTGAAGCCGCTTCATGAACCTCCTGCGCACTGATCGCATCGTCGAGGCAATGCCATAACTGCGCTGAGTACAGCGTGGGTCCCAACCGAGGGCTGCGGTGCGCATCCGGCAGCTGATCCTGCAACCAGGTGGAGAACTCCTCCACCGCGGCCGCGGCCGAATCGACAAGCACGTCATCCGATGCTGCGCGTCGCGCTTCCCCGCGGATCAACGACGCTGTTCCCTGCAGCTGAGCAACGGCGGTCTCGACGTGAATCCGGGACATGTCGGTCAATGTCGAGCGGGCTTGGGCAAGAAAATCTGGGATCGCCGCGAGTCGCCCACGAACTCGGTCGCGTGTCGCCTCTGCGTCCGCCGTCTCGCGACTCACCAGCAGATAGATGGCCGTCCCCGGGTTCCACTCCATCGGATTCCAGTGACGTGACCGCAGCTCTGCCAGATCGAATCGTGCATGCATGAGATTGGCGCGAAGGATCTCCAGATCGACGACGTCGTCCACGTCGAGTTCAAGGTCGTCTATGCCATCCAGTGCCGTGAGGTGCTCGTCGATTCGTCGCACCAGTTTCGGGGTGTCCGACCAGTCCGGAAGTTGATCGTCATAGCGATGATCGCCCAGCCATGTGGCCGACACCGGGTCCGCGGCCAACATCGCGTCGACGCATGTATCCGAGAGGGCGCGGAACTTCAGCGTCTCGCTCATGGCGTCTCGACCGCTCGGATGCGTTCGACGAGTCGGCGTGACGCGCCGCGACCCGCGGCCTCAGCGTCGATTCCGCGCTCACGCGCCAGGGCAACGAGTGCGACGAGGAGGTCGCCGAACTCCTCCTCGCTGTCGATGGACGCGAGGGCCGCGGCTGCCGCGGCTGCCGCGGACCCCTGCGGCAGTGGTGGCAACGCCAGCGTGGCACTTCGCGCAAGCACCTTGCCGATGTGCACGAGGGAGGGAAGCGCAGCCGGAATGCCCTCGGTCACCGAGGATCGACCCTTCTCCTGCGCCTTGATCGCGTGCCAGTTGGCTTCTACGTCCTCGGCGGTCGAGGCGGTCCCGTCGGCAAAGACATGCGGATGTCGACGCACCAGCTTGGCGATGATGCCGTCGGCGACGTCATCAATGGACCAAGGGCTTTCAGCACGCTCCTGCGCGATGCGCGCATGGAACACGACCTGCAGCAGGAGATCGCCGAGCTCTTCGCGCAGACCAGCATCGTCGTCGGTCTCAATGGCCTCGACCGTTTCGTACGCCTCTTCGATGAGGTACTCGACCAACGTCGCATGCGTCTGCCGGGCATCCCATGGACAGCCGCCCGGAGACCGCAGGCGGTCCATGACCGCTACGAGATCGATGACGCGCGAGCCCTGCGTCACGCGGCGCGCAAGCCCTTCGGCGGTGCGGAGAGATCAAACGGTGTCGGGCCCACGGTGATGGCGGCCGCATCCCATGTGCCGAAGCGAGGGCTGACCGTGACGTCAAGCTCCTTGCTCAGCGCCGCAAGAGCAGTGGTGAGGGCGGCGTTCTGCTCCTCCTGCGATCCCTCCGGAGCAAGCGCTTTGGCGATTGCGGCTGCCTGCAGGTTGATGAGGATCACGCTGGGAATCTGAGACGCGGGGATGCCGTTGGAGACGAAGGCATTCTTGACAGCTTCCGCGCCACCGTTCTGCGCTTCGTAATTCGCAAGCTGACTGTCGACCTGGCCCTGCGTGACGTCGATTCCCATGCGAGTCGCAAGTTCGTTGACCAACTGACCAAGGATGAGGCGATTGAGCGTCTTGTTGGTCTGTGCCGCATCCGGTGCATCCGCATTCAAGCCTTGGGACGTGAGTGACTCTTGCACCTGGGACGAGAGCTCGCGCTCGCTGATGTTGCCCATCGTCGACGTTGCGGCGGCGCCCGCCTGCATCGAGCAAGACGACGCGAGCAGAACGGATGCGGTGATCAGCACGACGGCCAGCGGTCGCTTCACGAATCTCTCCTACGACGTCGGGGCGGGCTTCAGGACTGCGACGAGCTCAGTTGCCCACGTCAGCAGATCCCGGTCGCGCATCGGGGACCCTGGGGTACCCGGGCGCGGCACGCTGATCGTACGGACTGCCGGCTTGACCACGGTCCGGGGGTACAGCCGCAGGAGGCGCATCTGGCCGGACTCCGGTAGTTCCACCGGGTGTAGCCGAACGACGGAACCCTGAAGCACCACTTCATCAAGCCCGGCCGCTCGCGCGATGACTCGGAAGCGTGCAACGGCAAGCAGCGACTCCACCGGTGCCGGCGGCGGCCCGTAGCGGTCGAGGAGTTCTGCCGCGACCTCATCGACCGCAGCATCGGTGGTCGCGTCGGCCAGCCGGCGATAGGCCTCCAGCCGAAGCCGCTCGTGCGGCAGGTAGTCCGCCGGGATGTGGGCATCGATCGGAAGTTCGACCTTGACGTCGCTGGCCGCCGTGACCGGTTCGTTGCGATGCTCAGCGAGAGCCTCCCCGACCAATCGCACGTAGAGGTCAAAGCCCACGTCGGCGATATGCCCGCTCTGTTCGCCACCAAGGAGGTTGCCGGCACCGCGGATCTCCAGATCCTTCATGGCAATGCGCATGCCCGAGCCCAGATCGGTGTTCTGAGCGATAGTGACCAGGCGCTCGTGTGCAGTTTCGGTGAGTGGCTTCTCCGGTGAGTAGAGGAAGTACGCGTACGCACGTTCGCGACCACGTCCCACACGTCCGCGCAGCTGGTGCAACTGCGAAAGACCGAACGTGTCGGCACGATCGACGATCAAGGTGTTGGCATTGGCAATGTCGATTCCGGACTCCACGATGGTGGTGCACACCAGTACGTCGATCTGCCTATCCCAGAAGTCCAGGATCACCTGCTCGAGTTGAGATTCGGGCATTTGCCCATGGGCGATGGCGATGCGTGCGCTTGGCACGAGATCGCGCAATCGAGAAGCAACACGATCAATCGACTCGACGCGGTTGTGCACGAAGAAGATCTGTCCATCGCGCATGAGTTCACGGTTGATGGCCGCCGAGATCTGCTTGTCGTCGTACGGGCCGACGAATGTCAGCACCGGGTGCCGCTCCTCGGGTGGCGTCTGGATCACCGACATCTCACGAATTCCGGTCACCGCCATCTCGAGGGTTCGCGGAATAGGAGTGGCCGACATAGCGAGAACATCGACGTTTGTGCGCAGGGCTTTGAGGTGCTCCTTGTGCTCGACACCAAATCGCTGCTCCTCGTCCACCACGATCAACCCGAGGTCCTTGAATCTCATCGACGAGGTGAGTAGTCGATGCGTTCCGATGACGACATCCACCGATCCCTCGGCGACTCCGGCCATGACGGCCGCTGCTTCCTTGTCACTGCTGAAGCGCGACAGAGCCGCCACCTTGATCGGAAACGACGCATAGCGCTCAGAGAATGTGGAGAAGTGTTGCTGCACCAGCAGTGTGGTGGGCACAAGCACCGCTACCTGCTTGCCGTCCTGTGTTGCCTTGAACGCGGCGCGCACGGCGATCTCCGTCTTGCCGTAACCGACATCGCCGCAGATGAGCCGGTCCATCGGCACGCTGCGCTCCATGTCCGCCTTGACCTCATCGATGCAGGAGAGCTGGTCCGGCGTCTCGACGTATGCGAACGCATCCTCAAGCTCCCGCTGCCACGGAGTGTCGTGCGCAAATGCATAGCCCGCACTTGCCTGTCGAGCGGCATACAGACGAATCAGTTCAGCCGCGATCTCCTTGACGGCCTTGCGCGCGCGACCTTTGGCCTTCTGCCAGTCGGCTCCGCCCAGTCGGTGCACCGATGGCGCCTCGCCGCCGACGTACCTCGTCACGAGATCGAGTTGGTCCATCGGTACGAACAATTGGTCGGCCGGTTGGCCACGCTTGCTGGCTGCGTACTCCAGTAAGAGGTACTCGCGTTCCGAGCCCGCGACGATGCGACGGGCCATATCCACGTAGCGACCCACGCCATGCTGCTCATGCACCACGAAATCCCCTGGAGCAAGAGTCAACGGGTCGATCGTGCGACGGCGTCGCGACGGGAGGCGTCGCATGTCTTTCGTGGACGCTCGCTGTCCGATGAGGTCGGCCTCGGTCACGATGACGAGATCCCCGAAGTCCGCACCGTGCTGGAGGCGGCCGCGCGTCACGGTCACGAGCCCTGCAGGCGGAGGCGTCTCCAACGCCGGGCTCTCCGCGACCGCTACACCTGCACTGGCGAGTTCTTCGACAAACCGCTCTACGGATCCGTGGCCCTCGGCGAGGAGCACCACGGCGGCGCCAGCCTTGGTCCACGAAGCCAGATCAGCCATCGCGCGCTCGGCGTCGCCGCGATAGGAGTCGATTTCTTCCGCGGCGATCCGCACTGTCCCCGCGAGCTCGTCCTCAAGTTCGGGGTCCGATGACAGCGGGGATATCTCCCACCACGAATCCTCACGCTCCACCGCGATTCTGCGAAGTTCTTCAAGGTCGCGGTAGCCGGCAGCCGAGAGATCGATGGGTACGGCGTTGCCGACGGCAGCGTTATGCCAAGACGCTGCCAGGAACTCCTCCGCTGTACGCACCACGTCGTGTGCTCGCGCGCGAACCCGTTCGGGTTCCAACACGACGATGTTCGCCGACTGCGGCAGAAGTTCGAGGGTGGTCATCAACCGATCGGCGAGAACCGGAGCGAGTGACTCCATTCCTTCCACCGGCATACCCTGCGCGAGTCGGTCGCACATTTCTGCAAGGTGCGGGTGTGCCTGACCGAGCTGCTCTGCACGCTCGCGTACGGCTGCGGTCAGAAGTAATTCGCGCACGGCTGGAGCCCACACGCCCTCCTCGACCAACGACAACGATCGCTGGTCAGCCACAGAGAACGATCGCACCTCTTCAACCGTGTCACCCCAGTACTCCACGCGCAGCGGATGCTCCCGCGTCGGAGGGAAGACGTCGAGAATGCCGCCGCGCACGGCCACCTGGCCACGGCGCTCCACGAGGTCTGTGCGTTCGTACCCCAGCTCCACCAGACGCGTGACAACAGCATCGATAGGTGCCTCGTCTCCCGCGCGAAGCACCACGGGTGCCTCGTCCGCGAGACCGGCCACGATGGGTTGGAGGAGGGCGCGAACCGATGCCACCACCACATCGATCGGCTCGCTTCCGTCGGCGTCAGGGTGGGCGAGGCGACGCATCACTGCGACGCGACGGCCAACAGTGTCCGACGACGGTGACAAACGCTCGTGCGGGAGTGTTTCCCACGACGGGAAGACTGCGACCTTTGCGTCCGGAACAAGCTCGGGGATCGACGCCGCAATGTCCTCGGCCTCACGGCCGGTCGCCGTCACCACGACAACAGGTCGACCCGGCTCGGTGAGCATCGCTACGAGCAGCGGATGTACCGGATCCGGCGCTTCGATGACGCACGATCCGCGAGCTGCAGCCACGTGGCGCACCTCAGAGAAACCCGGGCGCTCCTCGAGTGCACGAAGGAGGCCGGTCAGGCTCAGGATGCCTCCCGCAACGAATCCATCAGCATCGCGTGCAGATCCGGATGGACCACGACGAAATCATTCACATAAGGAGGAGTGTGATTAAACGTCATGCCAGAACCGTCGACATGCGACGCGCGATATCCGTAATGCAACGCAACGCCGTACGGTGCGGCGACATCCCACTCGTAGAAGCCTGTGTCGTGCACGTAAGCCTCCGCACGACCCGACAGGATTTCGTTCACCTTGGCACCCACGGATCCCACGTCGATGATCTCGGCCCCGAGAGTCGTGATGCCGGCCGCGGCCAGGCGTTTCGACAACAGTTCAACCGCTCGCGGAAGTATCTCCGGAGGACGAGTGCGCGACGCAACAATGCGCACGGGTCGATCGGTGGGAAGAGCTGCTGGAACCGCTGCGCTGTCCAGAACCGAACGCGTCAAGCCCTGCGCCGGAAGATCCACAGTGGACGCGCGCACCTCTCCGCCTTCCCACAGCGCCACGTGCACGGCGAAGTCCGGGCGGCCTTGGCCGTACTCCCAGGTGCCGTCGAGCGGATCGACGATCCAGACGCGATCAGCTCCGACCCGCGCAGGGTCGTCGCGACGCCCCTCCTCGCTGAGGACCTCATCGTGCGGGCGCGCAGCCGCGAGCGCAGCGACGAGGAGTTCGTGGGCTCCTTTGTCGGCTTGATCGCGCAGCCGATCCGCACCCGCCCAATCGTCGAGGCTGCCGTGCAGCTCGCGTAGCGACAGCAGGAGAGCTCCCGCTTCCTGAGCGATATCCCGTGAGAGTTCGGCGTCGGACCTGGAGGACATGCTCACCTTCCTGACGGCGGACCGCCACCCGCCACCGTCAGTTGAAGCGCGACTGCGTGACCTCGAGTCCATCCGTCAGGAGTGATTCAACAGCGTCGGCCGCCCGCGCTGCGAGGGAGGGCACCAACGTGCGTTCTGCCGTGGCAAAGGGGGTGAGGACAAAGTCGGCGGGATCCTGCCGGCCCGGAGGTCGACCGATGCCGATGCGGACCCGATAGAAGTCGCCGGTGCCCAGCGCCTTGCGCAGACTCTTGAGTCCGTTGTGGCCGTTGTCGCCACCGCCGAACTTGACTCGGAGAGTGTCGAAATCGATATCGAGTTCATCGTGCAGCACCACCATGCGCTCCACGGGAATGTCATAGAACGCCAACAGCGCCTTGACCGGCCCACCGGATTCGTTCATGAACGTCATGGGTTCGGCCAGCACGATTCGGCCACCGGCAAGGTGGCCTTCACCCACGTGTGCGTTTGCACGCTTGTGGCGCGCGAGCCGAATGGCGCAGCGAACGGCAAGGTCGTCGACTCCCATGAAACCGACGTTGTGACGTGTGCTCGCGTACTCCGGACCCGGATTGCCCAGCCCGACGACGAGCCAGGCCTCGCGCACCGACTACTCGGCGGCGGGTGCGGCGGGTGCGTCTGCTGCGGCAGCCGTTGCTTCAGCGGCGGCCTGGGCAACGTTGGCGTCGGAGTAGGCGTCGGCCTGATGCTCGGCATCCGACACCGCGTGAGCTGCGGCGTCGGTCGGGTTCTCGCCGCCTGCGACGGCGGTCTCGAGTGCCTGCACGGCTGCGGCCGAGTCCATGCCGGCCTCGTCGGCTGCGTGGATGGCGGCCGCGATGGCGTCAGCCATCTCCTGGCGGTCGGAGGCCTCAGCCTTGTCGATGATGACGAGGTCGATGTGCTCGAGCGAGCGCTTGACCGGGTCGCGCTGGATGTCGCGCGGCTTGACGAGCACCGAGGCGCCATTGACGTCCATCGAGAAGACGACGCGCGGCTTGCGGAGTGCGAGGTCGAGGTCACGCGTGGGGATAGCGACGTGAACCACGTCGGAGCCACTGCCGTAGATGACAGCAGGGATCTGGCCTTCGCGACGGATGCGACGAGCCGCGCCCTTGCCGAAATCGGTGCGGGGACTGGACGGCATTGCAACGGTGCTCACGGTGTCTCCTCGGTGGTGTCGGCGCCCTCAGCGAGCCGACCACGTCGATCACGGTGCTTGGGCCGGAGCCCATCACCCTCGCCGAGGACGTCCGAAGACTACCCCGAGGCGGGGCCGCGCCGGAAATCGGGCGGGGAGGGGCTGGCTCTCGACTCCAGCCGTCAGTGCGAGGACGCCGTGCTCTCGATGCTGTCGTCGTCGAACATGCTGGTGACCGATCCGTCGGTGAAGACCTCGGTGATGGCCTTCGCCAACAGAGGTGCGATCGACAGGATCGTGAGCTTGTCGAACATCCGGTCCTCAGGGATCGGCAGTGTGTTGGTGACGATGACCTCAGAGATCCGCGAGTTCTGCAGCCGCTCTGCCGCGGGTGGGCTGAGGATGCCGTGCGTGGCTGCCACGATGACATCGGCCGCACCGTTCTCGAACAGCGTCTCGGCTGCCTTCACGATGGTGCCGCCGGTGTCGATCATGTCGTCGACCAGAACGCATACGCGATCCCGCACATCGCCGACGACCTCGAGCACCTTGACCTGATTGGGCACGTCGGGATCGCGTCGCTTGTGAATGATCGCCAGCGGCGCACCGAGGACGTCGGTCCAGCGCTCTGCCACGCGCACGCGACCCGCGTCAGGGGACACCACGGTGATGCGGTCACGAGGAATCTTCTTGGCCACATGGCGCGCCAGGAGCGGCATCGCGAACAGGTGGTCGACGGGACCGTCGAAGAAGCCCTGGATCTGCGAGGTGTGCAGGTCAACCGTCATGAGGCGGTCGGCACCCGCGGTCTTGAAGAGATCGGCGATGAGTCGAGCAGAGATCGGCTCGCGACCACGGTGCTTCTTGTCCTGCCGCGCGTAGCCGTAGAACGGGATGATCACGGTGATGCGCTTTGCCGAGGCGCGCTTGAGGGCGTCGACCATGATGAGTTGCTCCATGATCCACGTGTTGATCGGTGTGGTGTGGCTCTGCAGCACGAAGCAGTCGCAGCCACGCACGGATTCCTGGAAGCGCACAAAGATCTCGCCGTTGGCGAAGTCGTAGGCCTGAGTCGGTGAGACCTCGATGCCGAGTTGGCCGGCAACCTCATCGCCCAGCGCCGGGAACGACCTGCCTGCCAGCAGAACCAACCGCTTATGCGTGGGCACTTCCAGATACGTCACCGGGTCTCCTGGTCCTTGCTGCTCGGGCACTAGGCCGTGGGGGCTGAGTCTGCTCCATGCTGCTGATCGTTGTGCGCTCGGGCTGCAGCATCCGCTGACGCTGTTCCGTCACGTCTGCGCTGAACCCAATCCTCGATATTGCGCTGCTCCGCCCGTCCGATGGCCAAGGCACCGGGCGGGACATCCTGCGTGATGACGGAGCCGGCCGCCGTGTACGCACCATCGCCGATGGTCACCGGCGCCACCAGCATGGTGTCCGAGCCGATTCGTACATTCGATCCCACGATGGTGCGGTGCTTGGCCACGCCGTCGTAGTTGACGAACACCGTGGCCGCACCGATGTTTGTCCCCTCGCCGATATCGGCGTCGCCGACGTACGACAGGTGCAGCACCTTGGCGCCGCGTCCCACTGTGGAGTTTTTGATCTCCACGTAGGCACCAGCCTTTGCGCCTTGGCCCAACACTGTGCCCGGGCGCAAATAGGTGAACGGCCCGACCTGGGCATCGGGGCCGATGACCGCGAGCTCGGCCCACGTGTGGATCACCTCGGCGCCTTCGCCGACTTCGCAGGACGTCAAGGTGGTTCCCGGTCCCAGAATCGCGCCGGTGGCCACCGAGGTCGCCCCGGCCAGGGTGACCTGCGGTCGGATCACTACATCAGCCGCGATATCGACATCGACGTCGATCCACGTGGTCTCTGGATCAAGCATCGAGACACCGCTGTGCATGAGGTCGCGGTTGATGCGATCGCGCATCACCCACGCGGCCTCGCTCAACTGCACCCGATCGTTGACGCCCATGATTTCGTCTGAGTCGAGAACGCGCGATGCTGACACGATCGCGCCGTCCTGGCGCAGCAGTCCGATGACATCGGTGAGGTACTCCTCGCCCTGCGAATTGTCTCGACGCACGCGCGAGAGTGCTCCCGCCAAGGCTTCTATGTCGAAGGCGTACATGCCCGAGTTGATTTCATCAATGCGTAGTTGATCGTCGGACGCATCCCGATGCTCCACGATCGACATCACCGAGCCCGATGTATCGCGCACGATGCGGCCATAGCCGGTGGGATCGTCCATGACCGTGGTGAGAACGGTGGCCGCCGCACCCGAGGCAACGTGTTCGTCGACGAGCATCTGCACGGTGTCGCCCGTGAGCAACGGTGTGTCTGCCGTAAGAACCACGATGGGACCTGCTGGCATCGCTAGTCCGCGATCAGAGATGCCCGCTAATGCCACGCGCACCGCATGGCCCGTGCCCAGCTGCTCTTCCTGCACCACCGTGACCACCCAGGGGGCGATTTCCTCGAGGTGCGCACGCACGTGGTCTCGTCCATGCCCCACGACCACCACGACATGGCCCGGCTGCGTGCGTGCTGCCGCATGAACCACATGTCCCACGAGGGAGCGACCGGCGATGGGGTGGAGAACCTTCGGGGTGCTCGAGCGCATGCGCTTGCCCTCACCGGCAGCGAGGATCACGATCGCTGCGGGCCGGGCGGACGTCACATCGGCACCCTACTCAACGGCGTGCTGGCTCCCGGGGGAGGAATCGAACCTCCGTTCACGGATTCAAAGTCCGCTGTCCTGCCCCTAGACGACCCGGGATCGGACCGCACTCTAGGTCCGACGACCCGCCACCAAAAGTTCACCCTTGATACGAGCCACCGGCTTGACTTCACAGGTTACGGCACCGTAACCTACGGGAACGTAGGTCCAAGTGGGCCATTTCTCTAGGGAGACCCAATGTCGCTGGCAGCCGAGGCGCCCACACTGCGCGCTGAAACCGAGCCGACAACCGTCACCATGCGGGCCACGATCGCGGTCTTCATCATCGTTCCGTTCCTCGCCGTTCTCGCGGCTATCCCGGTCGCATTGCTCGGGTGGCTGTCGTGGGTCGACGTTGCGCTGTTCTTCGTGTTCTGGGCGATCTCAGGCTTCGGCATCACCGTCGGCTACCACCGCCACTTCACCCACCGCAGCTTCAAGGCGCCGTCATGGGTGTCCGTGGCTCTGGCCGTGGCCGGGTCTTACGCCGTCGAGGGCAGCGTGGGCCAGTGGGTCGCCGATCATCGCAAGCATCACAAGTTCTCCGACGCCCCCGGCGACCCGCACTCTCCTTGGCGCTTCGGTACCACCAAGAAGGCGCTGGCCAAGGGTCTGCTCTTCGCGCACATGGGCTGGTTGCTCGAGGACAACAACACCTCCATCGCCACCTACGCGCCCGACATCGCCAATGATCCGGTGCTCGCCAAGGTCTCGGCCAACTTCCGCCTGTTCGTTGTTGGAACCTTCTTGGTGCCCGCGATTCTCGGCGGATTGATCACCTGGTCATGGGTGGGCGCACTCACCGCACTCTTCTGGGCCGGCATCGTGCGCGTGGCGATCGTTCACCACACCACCTGGTCGATCAACTCCATCTGCCACGTCTTCGGGACGCGTCCTTTCGTCTCACGCGACAAGTCGACCAACGTCGCGTGGCTGGCCATCCCCTCCTTTGGTGAGTCCTGGCACAACCTGCATCACGTCGAGCCCACGTCGGCACGGCACGGTGCACTCAAGGGCCAGTTCGACATGAGCGCGGAAGTCATTCGCATCATGGAGCACGCCAAGTTGGCCTATGACGTGCGTTGGCCCAAGCCCGAGCGCCTGGCCACCAAGCTTGTTGACCCGGCGATGACCCGCCGCCTGCGCGGTTACTCGGCGTGACCACGCCGATCATTGCGCCCGAGGTCGAGGAGGACTCGACCGATTCGGTCGTGACTGATATCTCCGCCGCTTCACGGCGCGATCACCGGGTAGCCACGCGCCACGAGCGCGTGCGCATGAGCGGCCAAGAACGCCGCGAGCAATTGCTCGATGTGGGCCGACAGTTGTTCGCCGACAAGGGCTTCGAGGCCGTCACCGTCGAGGAGATCGCCGCCAAGGCGAAGGTCTCCAAGCCCATCGTGTACGAACACTTCGGTGGCAAGGAAGGCCTGTACGCCGTCGTGGTCGATCGCGAGATGAGCTTCCTGCTTGGTTCGATCACCGAGAGCCTGGCCATCGACGACGATGTTCACCCGCGTGCACTGCTCGAACGTGCCGGCATGGCCTTGTTCGACTACATCGATCGCTACCCGGACGGCTTTCGGATTCTCATGAGGGACACACCATCGGAGTCCGGATCGCAGATGCCGTTCGGTGGAGTCATCGTCGATGTGGCTGCGCGAGTGGAGTACCTCCTCGCCCGCCAGTTCAAACATCACGGAATCTCCACCAAGTGGGCTCCGCTGTACTCGCAGATGCTGGTCGGCATGGTCACGCAGACCGGGCAGTGGTGGCTCGACGTTCGTAAGCCGCGCAAGGACGAGGTCGTTGCACACTTGGTCAACCTCGCCTGGGGCGGCCTGCAGCACCTGGATCCCAAGCCAAAGCTGGACTCACGCTGACGCTGACGCTCTCGCGCCTCACGCACGCCCGGGCCTAGTGCGTCCGGAAGTACTCCTCCAGACCGGCGAATAACCACTGCGCGTACTGCTGCTGGCCCTGAGCACTGCTCATCATGCGTGCCTCCGCGGCATTGCGCATGTTGCCCATCTCAATGGTCACCGTGGGACGACTGCTGAGATTGAGCGACGTGGTGTCGCGAGAATTCATAATCGCACCGGGGAAAGTACTCGAGGGCGTCGCCCCCGCGGCGGTCATGCCACTCACCATCGCCTTCGCTAAAGCCCGATCAGCCGGTACATCGTTCTTGGTCCATCCAGGAATCTGCACCGGCGCGAGCGCAAAAAAGCCGTGACTGCTGCCGGGTGCACCATCACCGTGGATGCTCACCATCGCATCGGCCTTGGCATTATTGGCGACGTAGGCGCGATCCCACACACAGGGTCCCCACGCATTACGCGAGTTGGAGTCGCGGGTCATGATCACTGTGGCGCCGGCCCGAGTCAGTAAGTCGTGCAGCCGTGTTCCCACTTCCCACGTGAACGTCGACTCGGGGTAACCCGCGTTGGTCGCCGTGCCCGTGGTGTTGCATGACTTACGGATCGCACCATTGAAGATCGTCTGGGCGAGTTGAGTGCGGAATTTCGGGTTGGAGTTGCCGAGTTGGTGCCCCGGATCGACGACGATGGTTTTACCGGCAACCGGACTTGGTTGTGCGGCATTGGCCGCGGGAGTGACAAGCATGGTCACGGAGATCACGCCGACCGCCGCGAATGTGACGGCCCGCAGAGTCACAGGTCGACCAGCATCCGGGTATTGCCCAAGGTGTTGGGCTTCACCTGTTCGAGACCGAGGAATTCAGCCACGCCCTGGTCGTACGACTCCAGCAACTGCTGGTAGACGTCGGGCTCCACCGGGGCTCCCTCGATTTCCTGGAATCCGTGCCTCGCGAAGAAGTCCGTGGCGAAGGTCAGGCAGAAAACGCGTCGCACACCAAGACGTCGTGCCCGATCCAGGAGCTCGGCGACGATGAGTGATCCAATGCCACCGCGTTGGACGGTGGCCGCCACCGCAAGCGTGCGCACTTCTGCGAGGTCCTCCCACAGCACATGCAGGGCTCCGCAGCCCACGACCTGGTCTCCGTCGATAGCGACCACGAACTCCTGCACGTCTTCGTACAGGGTGACCGTCGCCTTGCGCAGCAAACGTGGTCCATCGCCGGCAAAGGAGGAGACCAGTGCCGCGATTGCGGGAACGTCGGCCGTCACGGCAGAACGGATCACGACTGGTGCGGCCGAGGTCACCTGTGCTCCGGCTTCACGAGCGGGAACAGGATGGTTTCGCGAATCCCCAGACCGGTGAGCGACATCAGCAGTCGATCCATGCCCACACCGACTCCGCCGCACGGCGGCATGCCATGCTCCAAAGCCCGCAGGAAGTCTTCGTCGACCCGCATCGCTTCGACGTCACCGCGTGACGCCAAGGCTGCCTGCTCAATGAGTCGTTCACGTTGGACAACCGGGTCAATGAGTTCCGAGTAGCCGGTGGCCTGCTCAGCTCCATTGATGTATAGGTCCCACTTCTCGACCACGCCGGGCTTGGTGCGATGGGCCCGGGTCAGTGGCGAAGTGTCGACGGGGAAATCCATGACGAACGTCGGACCCGTGAAGGTCGAAATGACATGGTGCTCGAAGAGTTCTTCGACAAGCTTGCCAGGTACCCACGTGGGTGCGATGTCGATGCCGTCGCGCGCACAGAGTTTTTCGAGGCGTTCCTTGGGTGTCTGCGGGGTGACGTCTTCGCCGATTGCCAAGGACAGTGCGCCGTAGAGATCAACCTGCGGCCACACACCGGAGAGATCGTGCACCGAACCGTCGTGATGGGTGACGACCAGGCTGCCGGTGGCTGCCACTGCGGCTTCTTGGATCATTTCACGCGTGATGGTCGCGACATCCTGATAATCCGCATACGCGATGTAGTACTCGAGCATCGTGAACTCGGGTGAATGAGTGGAATCGGCTCCCTCATTGCGAAAATTGCGGTTGATCTCAAAAACGCGCTCCAAACCGCCTACGACGGCGCGCTTGAGAAAGAGCTCAGGAGCGATACGCATGAACAACTCGAGGTCGAATGCATTGGAGTGTGTAACGAACGGACGAGCCGCAGCTCCACCGTGCTGGGTCTGAAGCATGGGTGTTTCGATCTCGAGGAACCCACGAGAAGTCAAGCTCTCTCTCACGGACCGCATGACCTCAACACGCATGCGCGCCATGGCTTGAGCCTCTGGGCGCACGATGAGGTCGACATACCGCTGGCGAACGCGCGTCTCCTCGCTCATCGGCTTGTGTGCGACGGGCAGGGGCCTCAACGATTTGGCTGCCATGCGCCACTCATCAGCCAGCACCGAGAGTTCGCCCCGCTTGGAGGTGATGACTTCGCCGCCGATGAACACCTGGTCGCCTAGATCAACCAGGTCCTTCCACTCCTCCAGAGCCTGCTCGCCCACACGATCCAACGAGAGCATCGCCTGGATCTCCGTGCCATCGCCCGCGCGCAGTGTTGCGAAGCAGAGTTTGCCGGTGTTGCGGGCGAAGATGATGCGCCCCGCGATACCGACCCGCATGCCAGTGGTGGTGTCGGCGGGCAGATCCGGGTGTTCTGCGCGAACCGCGGCGATGGTGTGCGTGACCGGTACCGAGACCACATAAGGATCGCGCCCGGCGGCAGTCAGCCGCTCTCGCTTGTCCCGGCGAATCCGCATCTGCTCCGGCAGATCCTCCGCGGGATCCAAGGGTTCGGTGGTCACAGCAGCCAAGGGTACTGATCGCTCAAGCGGGCACCCGTGAGCGGGACGTGCTGGCTATTCGACGTTGCGTTCGTAGATCAGGCGCAGACCGATCAACGTGAGGTCGGGTTCATGTTCGGTGATGGTGCGCGCCTCCGGCAGGACGACCGGCGCAAGTCCTCCGGTGGCGATGACTGCGGTGACCGCACCTATTTCCTCGATGATGCGCTCCACCAGACCGTCCACCTGTCCGGCGAAGCCGTAGAGAGCACCCGACTGCAGGGCCTCCACCGTGTTCTTTCCGATCACCGAGCGTGGTCGCACCAACTCCACCTTGCGCAATTGCGCGGCGCGTTGAGCCAGCGCATCGATCGAGATCTCGATTCCTGGTGCCAGCGCACCGCCAAGGAAGTCACCCTTGGCCGAGATGACGTCAAGATTGGTCGAGGTGCCGAAGTCGACGACAATGCAGGGTCCGCTAAACAGATGGAACGCCGCGATGGTGTTGACGATGCGGTCGGCGCCGACTTCTTTGGGGTTGTCGGTGAGAACAGACACCCCGGTCTTGGTGCCAGGCTCGACGATCACCTGGTGAACGTCCGCGTAATAACGCTCAAGCATGAGTCGCATCTCGCGTAGGACGCTCGGGACAGTGCTGCACAGCGCGATGCCGGTGACCTCGGGCTGGTTGGCCAGCAGTCCGCGGAAGGTGAGGATCATCTCGTCAGCGGTCGTGCGCGCATCGGTCTTGATCCGCCACGAGTTGATGAGGTCAGTGCCGTCGAAGAGACCCAGCACCGTGTTGGTGTTGCCGACGTCAATGGCGAGCAGCATCAGGACTCCTGCCGTAGATCCGCACCGATGTCGAGGACGGGCGCCGAATGCGTGAGCGCTCCCACCGCAAGGTAGTCCACGCCGGTCGCCGCCACCGCAGCCGCCACATCCAGGGACAGACCGCCGGATGCCTCCAGGCGAGATCGACCGGCCGTGCGTTCCACCGCAATGCGCATGAGATCGATGGAGAAGTTATCCAGCAGCACCAAGTCAGCACCGGCCGCCAGAACCTCGTCGAGTTGCTCCAGAGAGTCGACCTCGACCTCCACCGGAACACCCGGGAACTCCCGACGCACCGCCTCGAATGCGGCAGCGACTCCTCCGGCCGCAACCACATGGTTGTCCTTGACCAGCGCGGCATCCGAAAGCGACATCCGGTGGTTGACTCCCCCGCCACAGCGCACGGCGTACTTCTCCAATGTGCGCATGCCCGGGGTGGTCTTGCGAGTGTCGCGGATCTTGGCGGACGTGCCCGCGACCGCATCGACCCACATGCGCGTAGCCGTGGCAATGCCGCTGAGGTGACACAGCAGATTGAGGGCGGGACGTTCTGCACGGAGCAGGTCGTGGGTCGACCCCGTCACACTCACCAGGACATCACCGCTGGCGACACGTTGGCCGTCTGTTCCGATCATCCGTATATCCAGACCTTCGGCCACGACGCAGAACACGACCGCCGCAACGGGGACTCCGGCTGCCACACCGGGTTTGCGCGCCACCAGGTCGAGGACCGCGCGTTGGCCGGGGGGAACCGTTGCTTGGGTCGTGACGTCGACGCCGCCGTCGAGGTCCTCCTCTAAAGCGCGACGCGCAAGCTCCATCACGGCGTCTGGGTCCAGACGTGCCGCAACCAGCAGTGCCTCAATGTCGCTTCTCAGTGCGCTCATGGCTGCTCCACCGTGGGAACGGCGCGGGTTTGCAAGGTGCCATCGGGCTGTACTCGAGTCACCAGGTGCACGCGCCAATCGAGATCGTTGATGTCAGGAAAATCCTCGCGCCAGTGTGACCCACGGGTCTCCTCACGCAATTGAGCATGGTGCACCAGCACGGTGGCCAGCTGGTGAAGGTTCGTCGTTTCCCAGTCCTCGGTGGACGGGTTCGCGCCACTGGCTTCTGCCAGACCCGCGAGCTGACGTCGCGCGTCCTCAAGGGACACCGCGCTGCGCAGGACACCTGCATCGGCACTCATGACCTGCTGGAGGTCGCGTCGGATCCGGTGAGGGAGCAGTGCCTGCGTCCCTTCGAGACCCAACGGCTCGCGCACGGGAAGGTTGTCGTCGGCAACGGCCTGCACGATCCGCCGGCCGAACACCAATCCCTCGAGCAACGAGTTCGAGGCAAGGCGGTTGGCGCCATGAACACCGGTGCAGGCAACTTCGCCACAGGCATACAGACCCGTGATCGACGCGCGCCCATTGAGGTCGGTACGAACCCCGCCCGACACATAGTGCTGCGCGGGCGCGACAGGAATGAGATCGGTGACCGGGTCGATTCCGCGTTGACGGCAGGACTCGATGATGGTGGGGAAGCGCTGGACGAGCAGGTCGGTACCCAGACCTCGCGCGTCCAACCACACATGCTCGGCTTCCTGCTCGCGCATGCGGCGCATGATTGCTTTGGCGACGACGTCACGCGGCGCCAGCTCGGCGAGCGGATGTTCGCCCACCATGAATCGTTCACCGCGCGTGTCCAGGAGTACCGCGCCTTCTCCACGAATGGCTTCCGACACAAGGGGTTGTTGCCCTCGGGCTAGTGGTCCCAGCCACAGAACTGTCGGATGGAACTGAACGAATTCCAGATCTGCCACGTCTGCTCCGGCACGCAACGCCAGCGCGACACCATCGCCCGTGGACACATACGGGTTGGTGGTCTGACCAAAGACCTGTCCGAACCCACCGGTTGCCAGGATGACCGCAGGTGCGAGAGCTGCACCTACACCGTCACGCTGCCCCGAGCCGATGACGTGCAAGGTGATTCCTTGAACGGCGCCTGTCTGGTCGAGCAGAAGATCCAGGGCCAGCGCGTTCTCGACGACTTCGATCCCTGGATCTCGCCGCACCGCACTTGCCAACGCGCGAGACACCTCGGCGCCGGTCGCGTCGCCGCCCGCATGGGCGATGCGACTGCGCAGGTGTCCCCCCTCGCGGGTGAGCGCGATGGCTCCAGTGTCGTCCGTATCGAAGTGCGCACCCAGAGCGATGAGCTCGCGCACAGCTTCGGGACCTTCGGTCACCAGCACTGAGACGGCGTCCTCATCGCACAGACCCGCACCCGCAACGACCGTGTCGATGAAGTGGTCCTGCGGGGAATCATCGTCGGCCAGCGCAGCCGCGATGCCCCCCTGCGCCCACGCGGTGGAGCCCTCCTGCATCTTCGCCTTCGTGATGAGCAGGACAGTGCGGCCGGCCGCACGCAATCGGAGCGCCGCCGTCAGGCCTGCGACACCGGAGCCGACGACGATGGCATCAGCCCGCGCAGTCCACCCAGGTTCGGGTGCGAGCAATCGACGCGCCACCCCTGCGGGTTCACCCATCGACCAGTTATCGAGGACGGTCATGCGCCCCCCACTGTGCACGGCATGTTGTCGATCAATCGCGTGGAACCGACCTGCGCGGCGATAAGGACGCGTCCCGGTCCCGGGCGGGCCGTACCAAGGTCAGCGTCGGTGACCACTAGGTAATCCAGCTTCACCGACGAGTGCAACATGCTCTTACCTGCCGCAACGGCCACCGCAACGCCATCGGGTGCAGCCGCCGCTGCAGCCTTGACGGCCGCGGGAATGCACGACGCGATGTGTCGTTCGTCCTGCGTGAGGTACCTGTTGCGACTGCTCATGGCCAGGCCGTCTGCCTCACGCACCGTCGGCACGCCCACGACGCGAACCGGCAGGCTGAGGTCGGTGACCATGTGAGAGATGAGGACCAACTGCTGATAATCCTTCTCGCCGAAGAGCGCGAGGTCAGGTCGCGTGAGACCCATGAGCTTGGCCACCACCGTGAGTGTTCCGCGAAAGTGGCCCGCTCTCGTTGCACCTTCGAGGATGTCGCCCAGCGGTCCCGGATTGATTGTGATGCTGTCCGAACGAAAACCCGAATCATTTCCGTAGACCTCGGTGACCTCGGGTGCAAAGACGATGTCCGCACCTGCCGCGGCACAGATGGCCACATCGTGCTCAAGAGTGCGCGGATAGCGATCGAAGTCCTCCCCCGCCCCGAACTGAGTCGGGTTGACGAAATCGGTCACCATCACGGTTCCCGCGGGGCCCACCATGCGACGTGCCTCGCGCACGAGTTCCGCGTGCCCTTCGTGCAAGGCGCCCATCGTCATCACGACAGCACGTGACTCCTGATCGGAATCGCGCAGGTCCGCTGCGCTGTGCACGACTCTCACGTGGTGCTCGCCAGAACGTCGAGTAGTCGTTCGGCATCACCGGGCGTCAGCAGACCCGCGGCCATCGCCCGATCGGCGGTGAGACGTGCGAGGGCCTGGTACGCCGCGGCAGCGGCCGGGGCCTGCGCCTGCAGCTGGCGAAGGTGCTCACCCACCGTCTGCGCGTCACCGCGGGCAACCGGGCCCGTGAGCGCACTGTCGCCGTGACGCAGAGCATTGTCGAGTGATGCGGACAACAGTGGCGCCATGAGTTGCTCGGGATGCTCCATCCCTGCTCGGGTGAGCAGGTCGATGGACTCACGGACCACGGCCATCAGATAGTTCGCGCCGAACGACACCGCTGCGTGGTACAGGACACGAGTCTGCTCAGGAACCCACACGGGTTCACCTCCCATCTCCACGACCAGGGCTTCGGCCACAGGTCGTACAGATTCATCCGAGGTGACACCGAACGGACAGTCCTCCAGCCTGGCAAGGTCGACACTGGTTCCCGTGAACGTCATCACCGGGTGCAATGCGAGGGGAATTGCACCCACCTTGCGGGCTGGCAGAAGAACATCGGTGCCATAACGTCCAGACGGATGGACGACGAACTGGCCGGCATGAATGGATCCGTCGGCGCACAGGGCTGACACCAAGCCCGGCAGGACATCATCAGGGACCGCGAGCAGCACGAGGTCAGCGTCGACGGCGACCTCGGGTGCGGAGAGCACCGCAACACCCGGCAGCAGCGCGTCCGCCCTGAGTCGAGACAGATCAGAAACGGCAGAGACCGCAACAACGTCATGGCCCGCGCGGCGCAGTGCTGCACCCAGCACGGCACCGACACGGCCGGCACCCACAATCCCCACGCGTAGCCGTGGACGTGACGTCACGAGCCTGAGCGTAGACCGCAGCAGATAAAGCGGCTCGTGGGAGCATCGCCCCATGACGCGGGTGCTGGTGGGTGTGGGCACCGCTGCCTACCTGCCGTGCGATCTGGCCCTTCCCTTGGTGGATGGTCACCCGTCAACGCAGGCGGGAATTCAGATCATGCTCACTGTTGACGATGACGTCATCAGCCGAGCGGATGTGCGCATCGGGCTGATGCATCGCAGCATGGAGAAGCTGTATGAGGCTCGCGACTACCGCCAACTCATGATGCTTGCGGATCGCCAAGACTGGATGTCCGCTTTCTCCACGGAGGTGGCAATCGCCCTGGCGGTCGAGAACGCCATGGGGATCGTGGTGCCCGAACGCGCAACGCTGATTCGCACGCTGATGGCCGAGGCAACACGCGCCGCAGCAACATTGTCATTCGTTCTACCAATCCTCCACGATTCGACGGTCGCGGACACCGCCCGACGGCTGTCCCTTGATCTGACGTCCGTGCAGGAGGCCGCTTCGGGCAGTCGGGTACACCCCATGCACACGCGTATCGGCGGAGTGGCACGTGATCTCGATGACGCCACCATTGCTCAGTACCGGCAGGTCACTCAAGACATCAGTGCCGTAGCCGATCGCGTGAGCCTCACGGTGGCGGAGTCCACGTCTGCACATCACGGTGTCGCAACCCTGACCTACACCCAGGCAGTGCAGTACTCGTTGTTCGGCCCTGTGGGGCGAGCAAGTGGCCTGCCTCGTGACGTGCGTCTAGACACGCCCTACCTCGCCTACGCCGATCTCAGCGACGCTCTCGACTATCCGCACTACTCCGTCGGTGACATACCTGCGCGCTACGCGGCTCTCACCGATCAACTCGCCGTGTCTGCTCGGCTCATGATCGCGTGCCTCGATCGTCTGTCCGACATGCGCGGACCGATCGATGTGCCACTCCCCAAGGTGGTGCGGGTACCCGAGGGCACCTATCTCTCCAGCGTCGAGGGGCCGTTGGGACAGGTGGGCTGCCTACTGGTCAGTGCAGGTGAGAAAACTCCCTGGCGCCTGAAGATGCGCACGCCGTCCTTCGCGAGCGCTCAGGCACTGGGGCCCGTGCTCGTGGGCACATCCATGCCCAATCTTGCTGCGGCAGTGATGTCGTTCTTCCTGTCGGTCGGGGATATCGACCGCTGAGGGCTACTTCTCGCCGTGCTTGCGCAGGTAGTCGATGAAGTGAACGCGCAGGAGTTCCTGCATCTCGGGGTTGAGCTCGTCTTCGCCGAACATCTGACGCGCCGCGCGAATAGTCTCGATGAACGTTCCACCGATCGATCCGAGGTCACCGCCTTCGCCTTCGATCGCCACCATGCCTGGCATGTGCGAAAACAGGTCGACGAAGAAGCCGAGGTCCACGTGGTGTTCGGCGCGCTCGAAGGCGCGATGACGCAGTTCGGTGAACGGCAGGTCCTCAAGTGCACTCATGGCGCGAGCCTATCGTCGTCACCGGGGCCCACGGGTAGACGGCAGATGTGCTCCAGCCACAGGGCGACGATGGCGACGATGAGCGACCCAACGCTCGTCGACAGGGCCGCCCAGAAGCTTTCAGCTCCACTGATCGTGCCGAACAACGGGATCACCCCGATGACCACACCCGCGTAGAAACCAGCGACGAGTGATCCAATGCGAGCGGCCGCGATCGCCAGCACCGCCGTACGCGCAGCGACAATGGGGGCCAACGGACGAGTACCCGGTTTGCGCTGCAATCTGGGGCGCACGGTCACTGTCCAGATGAACAGCCCCCCCGCCACGAGCCACATGGCACCCGCCGCGAGCCAGGGCACGAGTACAACCCGCCCGGCGAGGGCATGAATCAGGACGACTACGGCCCACCCCAGCGACCCGGCGACAACACCCAGGGCAACAAGCAGGCGGATAGGTGTGGGTCTCATCACGCGACTCGATCCGCACGTTGATCACGGACACGAGTGAGAAGGTCGGCCACCGGCCCGAGGCCAGGGACGGTGGCCTGCGGATCAACATCGAGCCACGGCAACAGCACGAATGCACGCTCGTGCGCCCGGGGATGCGGCAGCGTCAGAACCTCGGTCGAGCTCACGTGATCTCCCACAATGATGAGATCGATATCCAGCGTTCTCGGACCCCAGTGCACCTCGCGGGTGCGGCCAGCCGCCTGCTCAATGGCCGACGTGGCATCGAGAAGCTCGAGCGGTGTCAGATTGGTGCGCGCGAGCACAACGAGATTGAGGTAGTCCGGTTGCTCGGGGCCACCCACGGCTGCCGTGCGATACGTGGGTGAGACATCGATGATCTCTAAGCCTTCGAGCGAACGAAGCGCCGTGATGGCGTTGGCGAGTGTGGCAGCGGCATCACCGAGATTTGCTCCCAAACCCAACACCGCAAGGTCAGGATTCGCGACCGATTCAGACATCACTACCGCGCTCAATCGTGACACTCACGTCGTCGAACGGCACCACAATCGGAGCCTGCGGCTTGTGCACGGTGACGCTCACACCGCGAACTCTAGGGAACTCCATGCATCGGTCAGCAATGCGAACGGCGAGTGTCTCGATGAGCGCCATCGGCGGTCCGACGATGAAAGCGTGAACCGCTTCGGCCACCGTGCTGTAGTCGACGGTGTCTGCAAGATCGTCTGACGCTGCGAGCGCATGTGTGTCGACATTGAGCGTCACATCGACACTGAACTCTTGCCCCTCTATCCGCTCGCGCTCGAGCACACCGTGATAGCCCGTGCCCCGGATACCTGTGACACAGATGCGGTCAGGCACCGTCATCACCTCTCCACGCCGATGCCACTCGCACAGCATCCCTGCTCCCGGAGACATCGTGCACCCGCACTGCCCAGACACCCTGCATCGCGCACAGTGCCGAGATAGAGGTGGTGGCCGCTTCGCGGAGGTCTGAGTGCCGAGGCGTGCCATCCGAGTCTGCGAGCAGCGAGCCAAGAAACCTCTTGCGCGATGCGCCCACCACGAACGGATAGCCCAACGTCATGATCTCGGTCAAGCCGCGCAGGACAGCCCAGTTGTGCTGCGCCTCCTTGGCAAAGCCCAGTCCAGGATCAAGGGCGATGCGCGACGGAGAAACACCTGCGGCAATGGCGAAATCGACGCGCTGGGCAAGTTCGGCGGTGACCTCGGCAACCACGTCGCGGTAGTGCGCCTCATGGGTGAGGCCCTGGGGGCCGGTACGCCAGTGCATGAGAATGCATAGCACCTGAAGATCGGCCATTGCGCTCAGCATCTGCGGATCGGCCAACCCACCACTCACGTCGTTCACGAGAGTTGCACCCGCCTGCACCGCCGCGCGAGCCGTCTGCGCGTGCATGGTGTCGATGCTGACGACGACTCCTGCCGCGACCAGTCCTTCCACCACCGGCAGCACGCGATCCTGCTCCTGCGCGATCGAGACAGCCTGGGCATGGGGTCGCGTCGACTCTCCGCCCACATCGATGAGGTCGGCACCCTCGTTCCACAGTCGCAGCCCGTGGTCGATCGCAGTCTGCGTCGTGGCGTAGCGCCCACCATCGGAGAAGGAGTCCGGGGTGACATTGACGATCCCCATCACCGCGGTGCGACGAAGCGACGCAAGTGAAGGAGGCAGACCCGCGAGCATCAACGCCCCAGGATGAGGGACATCGCCTCCGCGCGCGTCGCCGGGTTGCGAAGTGCCCCGCGTACCGCACTGGTCATCGTGCGCGAGCCAGCCTTGCGAACTCCTCGCATCGACATGCACAGGTGCTCGGCTTCAATGACCACGATGACTCCGCGGGGATCCAGCAGTCGCACGAGCGCGTCGGCCACCTGAGTGGTCAGACGCTCCTGTACCTGCAGGCGTCGGGCGAACACATCAACCACGCGGGCAAGCTTGGACAAGCCGGCGATGCGGCCATCGGCACCCGGGATGTAGCCCACGTGGGCGACGCCGTGGAACGGCACCATGTGGTGCTCGCAGGTGCTGTAGAGCTCAATGTCTTTGACGAGGACGAGCTCCTCGTGGCCGATGTCGAACGTTGTGGTGAGGACGTCGTCGGCTCGCAGTTGCGAACCAGAGAGCGTCTCGGCGAACATGCGTGCGACTCGGTCAGGGGTGTTGACGAGACCCTCGCGATCCGGGTCCTCCCCCACGGCGATGAGGAGATCGCGTACGGCGCGTGCAGCAGCGTCGATATCGACAGGACCAGTCGGCCGGTCGTCAGGCAAAGACACGGCATCGACACCGGTCATACCGTGCCACTCGCCTCGGGTGCCGCATCCGGCGAACCGTCAGGAATGGCGGACGAACCGTCGATGGCATGCATGGCATTGCCGTTGCGGCTGGCGAGTTCGGCCGGAGTAGACACCGGGCCACGATCGTCGGGACGACGACGCGAGGACCCGGTCCATGCCGGACGTGGTTCGCGCAACTGCAGGGACGCGAAGACTTCTTCGATCTCGGCCTTGTCGAGCGTTTCGCGCTCAAGCAGGGCGAGAACCATGGCGTCGAGGACGTCGCGGTTGGCGATGAGGACGTCGTACGCCTCCTGGTGCGCCGACTCGATGAACGCCCGCACTTCCTCATCGATCGCAGCAGCCACCTGCTCGGAGTAATCGCGCTGGTGTCCATAGTCGCGACCGAGGAAGACTTCGCCCTGCTCCTGCCCGTACTTGATGGCACCGAGGCGCTCGGTCATGCCGTACTGCGTGACCATGGCGCGCGCGACAGCCGTGGCCTTCTCGATGTCGTTGGAGGCGCCGGTCGTCGGATCGTGGAAGATCAGCTCCTCGGCAGCACGTCCACCAAGCATGTACGCAAGCTGGTTGAGCATCTGACTGCGAGTTGTCGAGTACTTGTCCTGCTCGGGCAGCACCATCGTGTACCCGAGCGCACGCCCGCGCGGCAGGATCGTGATCTTGTGCACCGGATCGTTGCCGGGCAGAGCCGCGGCGACCAGCGCGTGTCCGGCCTCGTGGTACGCGGTGATCTTCTTCTCGCTGTCGTCCATGATGCGTGTGCGCTTCTGCGGTCCGGCGATAACGCGATCGATGGCTTCGTCGAGGGCCTCGTCGTCGACGGTCGTGCGATTGGTGCGGGCGGTCAGCAATGCGGCCTCGTTGAGGACGTTGGCGAGGTCGGCGCCGGTGAAGCCGGGTGTGCGACGGGCAACCGCCATGAGGTCGACCTCGGGTGCCATCGGCTTTCCGGTGGCGTGCACCTTGAGAATCGCGAAACGACCGTTGAGGTCGGGGCGCTCGACGGCGATCTGACGATCGAATCGACCCGGGCGCAGCAATGCAGGGTCGAGGATGTCGGGTCGGTTGGTGGCGGCGATGAGGATGACGTTCTGCTTGACGTCGAATCCGTCCATCTCGACCAGCATCTGATTGAGGGTCTGTTCGCGTTCGTCATGACCGCCGCCCAGGCCCGCACCTCGGTGACGTCCCACGGCATCGATCTCGTCGATGAAGATGATGGCCGGAGCATTCTGCTTCGCCTGCTCGAACAGGTCGCGCACGCGGCTCGCACCCACGCCGACGAACATCTCGACGAAGTCTGATCCGGAGATGGAGAAGAACGGCACTCCGGCTTCGCCGGCAACCGCCCGCGCAAGCAACGTCTTGCCCGTTCCCGGAGGGCCGTACAGAAGGACGCCCTTGGGGATCTTGGCGCCAACCGCCTGGAACTTCTCCGGAGATGCAAGGAAGTCCTTGATCTCCTCGAGCTCCTCGACCGCTTCATCGGCACCGGCCACATCGGCGAAGGTTGTCTTGGGCATGTCCTTGGACACGACCTTCGCCTTGGACTTGCCGAAGTTCATGATGCGCGAGCCGCCACCTTGCATCTGGCCCATCAAGAAGAAGAACAGCAGGATGATCAAAGCGACAGGAAGCAGGGAGACCAGCAGCGACAGCAGCACGTTGTCGCTGGGAACCACGACGTTGTAGCCACCGGGAAGCTGGCCCGCGTCGGCCTTGGTCTGGAGCTGCTGCTGCAGGACGATGCCCTGGCCGGTCACATACTGCGTGCGGACCTTGGACCCGTCCTTGAGTGTGAGGTCGAGGGTCTGATCGCGATCGACGATGGTCGCGGTGTCGACCTGACCGCTCTGGATGTCCGCAATGGCCTTGCCCGTGTCGACCTGACTGGGAGAGCCCACTCCAGAGACCAGACTGGAACCGAGAAGCACCAGCATGACCGCGAGCACGATCCAGAAGATCGGCCCGCGCAGAAGCTTTCGTGCATTCATCCCGTCACGGTACTACGGGGGCGGAGGTCACTCATCTTGGCGACCAGGGGGATCGGTCCGCCCGGAGCGAACGGGGCGCCTATCCGCGAATCCCTCAGGCGCCTATCCGCGAATCCCTCAGGCGCCTATCCGCCGTACACGTGAGGGGCGAGGGTGCCCACACACCGCAGATTGCGGTACTGCTGGTCGTAGTCCAGGCCGTACCCGACGACGAACTCGTTGGGGATATCGAAACCCACATAACGCGCGTGGACAGGGACCTTTTGCATATCCGGTTTGCGCAAGAGGGTGAAAACCTCCACCGACGCGGCACCGCGGGAGGACAGATTGGATACCAGCCACGACAGTGTGAGTCCTGAGTCAAGAACGTCCTCGATCAGAAGCACATCGCGGTCCTTGAGATCGGTGTCGAGGTCCTTGAGGATCCGCACCACCCCGCTGGACTTGGTACCCGATCCATAGGACGACACCGCCATCCAGTCCATCTCAACCGAGTGCGGCATGGCACGTGACAGGTCGGCCATCACCATGATCGCGCCTTTGAGTACCCCCACCATGAGCAGGTTGCGATCGCGGTAGTCATCAGCGATCTGCACCGCCACCTCGGACAGTCGCGCTTGGATCTGCTCCTCAGTGAGCAGCACATGCGCCAACTCGGTTTCGAGATGCTCGGCGTCCACTCGACCTCCAGTCCTAGGTGACCGACAGCCTGCCACACACGCGCGTGGCACCCAACGCTCCCGGTAGCGCGACGGATCCCTGCCCGTGCCAATCGCAGATAAGTGCATCGATGGACTGGATGTGCTCCCACCCCAGTGCATCCGCGGGCGAACCGGCCCGCAGGCAGATCAACCGGAGCACGCGTGTGCGAATTGCTCGCGGCAGTACTGCAAGCTCGTCACAGTCCCACGTATCGGCTGAGTCGAGCGTCAACGATGCCAGCGCACGATTCGCCAGATCATCAAGTGCGTCCGCGTCGTCGCGCAGCTGCTCCGCGGATCGGGTCAACCCGAGCACTACTCCGGCACCCAGACCATCGTCAAGGCCATCCAGCAATCGACGCACGCGCACGCGCGCGAACCGCTCGTCTTCATTGTGCGGGTCGTGCCACACCCGTGCAGTGTCGGGCAACATGGCCGCGCACGCTGCGTGCACGGTCGCGCGCGGCACGTCAAGGAAAGGTCGTCGCCACAGGCCGTTCACCGCACGCATCGCCGACAGCGAACGCGCACCGCTACCGCGGGATAGACGCAGCAGGACGGTCTCGGCCTGGTCCTCCCGCGTGTGCCCTAAGAGAACCGCAGTTGCACCTTGAGCATCCGCGCTGGCCTGCAGTGCGGAATATCGGGCGTCGCGCGCGGCTGCCTCAAGTCCGCCACCGGCAATAACATCGACGCGCATGACATCGACGCGCACCACGCCTAGTTCGTGACACAGCTGTGCGGCACGCGACGCGATCTCGTCGGATCCCGACTGAAGCGCATGATCGACGACGACGACCGACACGGTGTGCCCTGCACGAGGTGCAGCCCAGGCGGCTGCACCGACGAGCGCGAGTGAATCAGGTCCTCCCGAACACGCCACGATGACGGGCGAACCTGCCGCCAAATCCCGCAATGACGCCGTCACTGCGGTCCGCAGTGTGACGACCTCTGGGGTTTCAGCGCGCAGCATGCAGATCAGCGCACGTTGGCGGGTGCGTCGTGCGCGGGCGGACGGCTTGCCACACCGACGAGAGTTCCTTCGGCCGCGGTCAGGGTGTAATCGCCGGCCGCGAACGGCATGAGAACAGCATCACCACGCGTGACAGGGATGGTGTCGGTCGCCGTTGCGAGTGATCCTGCCCCCTCCAGGATCAGCACGATGGCGAATCCTGCATCGATGGTGACAGGACCGGCGGACGCATCACATCGCTGAGCGCGGAAGTAGCCGTCGGCTTCGCGCGGCATGATCGAACGTAGTCCGGCGCCTTCGATCTGCTCGCGGCCAAGGACCAGACGATCAAGGTCGGCATCACTGACGCCCGTGTAGTCGACCGCCTGGAGCGCGGTGTCGAAGCCGAGGTCAAGATGTCCGTCCTTGGTCCCGTCGACCGCGAAGTCCTGCCACTCAAGAAGAATCGACAGGTCGGTGGGCTCTTGAAGTTCGAGCACAAACACCCCGCGCTCGACCGTGTGCGGAAGTCCGGCGGGTACCAGCATTGCGTCTCCGGGCCGCACGGTGCGGGTGCGCAAGGACGCCAGCAACGCGTCGCTGTCGCCATCGGCAACCCACGCCGCCACGAGTTCGCGGGGCATCGCTTCTTTGAATCCGACGCCCACCTGCGCACCCTCGGGGGCATCCAGGACGTACCAGGCTTCGGTCTTGCCGTGGGCAAGGCCTAGATGCGTGCGCGCGAACTCGCGATTGGGGTGCAGGTGCACAGGCAGCCGCTGATCAAGATCCAGCAGCTTGACGAGGACTTCGATGCTCGTGCCATAACGGGCAATGTGGTCTGCTCCGAGCCACGCCTGCGGGTCAGCATCGATCGCCTCGATCAGCAGTCGCCCGTCGGCAAGTGCACTCCACCCCTGCGGTGCCGAACCGAACCGTGCGGTGGTGGATCCCAACCACTCTTCGGGGCGCTGCGGTCCACCCGGCCCATGGCGCAGTGCGCCGATGCGATCACCGCCGCGGTAGAAGTGATCGAACTGATTGACCGGTAGCAGCGTGGGCTTCACGGTTCCTCCAGGATCCGGGCGGATGACAAGTGTGTTCTACGAGGTGCAGCCACAGGTGGCCAGTGTGCTGGCGATGCCGTCAAGTGTCCGGCGCATCGCGTCGAGATTCTTCACTCGGGTGGCGATGAAGGAGAAGACCAGTTGGCGACCGGAGGCATCCAGCACGATGCCTGACTCGGCTATGACACCCGTCAGCGTGCCGGTCTTTGCATGGACGAATCCTCTGCCGGCCGCTGTCGCCGGTGTCGCATATCGGTCGGCCAGGGTGCCGGTGAGTCCCGCGATCGGCAGCCCCGTCGCGATGTAGTCCAGTTCGGGATGGGTCTGGAGCACGACAGTCGTGAGCATGGCCGCCAGAGTTCGTGCCGTCAGACGATCGTCCTTGGACAGACCGCTGGCATCGGCGAGATGGAAGCCTTCCGTGTCGATCTTGAGTGCGGCGAGAACCTCACGCGTCGCCAGCGCCCCTCCATCGAAAGACGGGTTCGAGAGCTTGGCGCCTCCCACCAGATGTCCAAGTGCTTCGGCGTAGGTGTTCTCCGACTCGGTGAGCATTGATTGCACGATGCGGCTCACCGGCGGACTCTCGACGGTGGCGATCACGGTCGCATTGGCAGGTGCCTTGGCTCGATCCACGGACGTCACCGTGACTCCGCCGGCCCGAAGCATTCGAGCAAACTGCTTGGCTGCCTGGCGCGCCGGATCGCTGACTCGGGGTAGCCCACCTGGCGAGACCCGTCCTTGATCGACCATGAGCGCGGTGACCGGCGCCACTTCTCCGATGCGCGGATACGAGGGTGACCACCCGGCTGCGAGCGTCGGGCCGGCGAAAGCGGAGTCGTCGTAGTGCAACGACAGGGCAGTGCCGGAGCCCACCTGCGTAAGCGTCTTGTCGGCAAGTTGCGCCAACGTCGGAATGCCCGGGACGGTGGAGACGCTGGCGAGTGTTGGGTCTCCGCCGCCGACCAGGTACACGTCGCGATCGAGCACCACCACGTTCGTGGAGATGCGATGTGTGGGACCCAGCACGCTCAGGGCGGCCACCGCGGTCGCGACTTTGGCGTTGGACGCAGGAGTCAGCGGGGCGGCCGAGCCCGCTTCGTACAGGACCGATCCACTGGCGGGGTCGACCACCAAGGCCGCGCCGCCCGTGAGGTTCTTCGACACTGCCGGACCGATGGCTGCCCGGATGCCCGCAGGCGAAGGCGCTGCACCGGCGTCAGGGGCCGCCGCGGGGAGCACTGACGGCGCAGGGGATGGCGGCTGTGCCACATCGGCGTGAGCTGCTGGGGACAGGGCCGCTGCGAGAGCGACGGCGATTGCGCACGTGAAGGCTAGTGGCGACGCGATCAGCACACCCGTGCGATTCATGCCACCTCCCTAAATCTGTGTGCAGGTGAAGCTCCAGGCGAGCAGGTGAAGGCTACGGCGGCCGTAGAGTGCACTCCGTGGAGCCCCTTGAGTTCGATGTGACCATCGAGATCCCCGCAGGCAGTCGCAACAAATACGAAATGGACCATCACACGGGACGTATCCGGCTCGACCGGATGCTGTTCACGTCCACCCGCTACCCGCACGACTATGGCTTCGTCGACAACACGTTGGGTCTCGACGGAGATCCACTCGACGCGCTGGTAATCATCGGCGAACCGACCTTTCCCGGCATCGTCATCCGGTGCCGCACGGTAGGTATGTTCCGCATGACCGACGAGGCGGGCGGCGACGACAAGGTTCTGTGCGTGCCGGCTGGCGACCCGCGCGTTGAGCATCTGCGCGATATCCATCACGTGTCAGAGTTCGACCGGCTGGAGATCCAGCATTTCTTCGAGGTCTACAAGGATCTGGAGCCCGGCAAGAGTGTCGAAGGTGCAACCTGGACCGGGCGTACCGAAGCCGAGGAAGAAATTCACCAGTCCTACGCCCGCTTCGAGAAGTCTGGCCGGCCGCGGATTCACTGAAAGCGCTAGTAGATCCTTGGTCGATCAGCTGGCGACAGGCGAAGCGGAGCCGCTCGCCATTGGCTCATCACTCATCGCGGGCACATCGCTCACGACAGGCGCCGGGCTTGCAGCGCCACCGGCCGCCGCCGACTGTGACGGGTTGTTGCTTGCGGCGAGCGTGCGCGACTTTGAGCGCACCGGCTCGGGCAGCGGGGTGTAGCCCACTGCAGACACGGCACCCTGGCCGTTGAGGGTCACGGTGTACAGGAAGCTCGACATCGCCAAGGGTGGTGTAGCACCCGTGTTGCAGGCCATCACATGGGCGAAGCCCAAGATCGGCCAGCCGATGAGTGCCTCGCCGGAGGCCACGACGATCTTCTGCGCTGCGGCATCGAAGGTGTCGGCGTTAGGCACGCCACCGATGGCCGGGGCCGCGAAGATATTGCCGTTCTCAGCGATCGTGAGCGTGGTGGCGCCCGCCCCGATCTGGAGTTGCTGAGTGTTGGTGGCATCCATCGTATGGTTCTGCACCTGCATGCCCACGACCGCGAGCGAATTGTTGGCAGCGACGGGAAGCGGGAGGACAGCTACGGCGCCGGGGGCGTTACTCAACTCCGCCAGCAGGTCGTCGGTGGTGGCAACCTTGGTTCCAACGGACAGCGTGTCGGCTACACCGGTAGTCCACACGGTGGGCGCTGATGTATTCAGGTAGGTGGTCATGGCTCGCACCGAGCCATCAGGGCCCTTCAGGGATACGACCGTGATGTCGCCCATCGAGGAGAGGTCAACGCCGTCATTTGCGGCCGCAATCTTGGGATCCACCCAGGAGGTGATCGAGCCGTTGAGGATTCCGGCCAGCACATCGGGCGGCAGCACCACGCTCTCCATGCCGGGGCCATTGACCGCGAGGCCGATGCCGTAGGCAAATGCGGGAGCGATCAAAACCTTGCCGGTCTTGCAGGCGGCGTCGGTAAAAGCCTTCTGCTCAGCATCGTTGGGAGCGGATGAGGTGAGCGTGAAGTCGGTGACAGTGCCGTCGGCTGCCGCCACCATGCCCTGCTCAGGGCACTGACCCATGAGGCCGGTGTTCAGTGCGTCGATGGCCGCACTGAGGTCTGCGGCGGCCGTGACCTGCTGCTGACCGGTGAAGCACGTGAAGTTCTGTTCTGCCTGCGCCGCGACCATGTCGGGCGGCATGGGCGGGGTGCACGCGCTGACGCCCAGCGTGAGACCTGCCGCTACAGCGACGAGGACGATGCCCCGGTGTGACTGGAAACTCCGGGTCATCGTCCTCGTCCTTTTGTAGCTGTGTCGATCAGAAACAGGTCTGGTCTAGCAGAGTGAAGCAGGTACTACTTGATGGTCGCAGCCTGAGCGATGGCCTTCTGAAGCACGGCGCCACCGACCGGCACGTAGCCGAGCTGGGTAGCAACCGAGCCGCACTTGCCCAGGATGTAGGACTGGAACTGGCGAACTCCGAGGCCATTGGCTCCCGAGCCATCCGTACGGGCCAGGCCGTAGCTGAAGATGACGACGGGGTAGGCACCCGCGAGCTTGACGTTGTAGTCGAGCTGCACGAGACCGTTGGCGGCGATGTTGGTCTGCTTGGCCAGCGTCTTGGAGGCCGAGGCCACCGAGGGAGCCACGAACTCGCCCATGGCGTTCTGGATGCGAGCGACGGGGTAGCCCTTGGCATCGCTGTAGTCGACGTAGCCGATCGCGCCGGCAGTGGCGTTGACCGTGGCGATGATCGCGGCGCTGTTCGCACCGGTCAGCGAGGACGCAGGAGCCTTGCCACCTGGGAACGCGGTGGAGAAGTCATCCTGAACCTTGGCCCAGATGGTGGGTGCCCATGCGTTCAAGTACTGAAGGGTGTTGTTGCTCGTACCCGAGTTACCCGAGCGGTAGACGACCGTGATCGGCGAGGCAGGGATCTGCTTGGCGATCAGAGCGTTGGAGGCAAGGATTTCCTTGTCATTCCACATCGTGATGACGCCGCCCATGACCTTGGCGAGTGTCTTCTGGCTCAGCAGGATGGAGGAGCCCAAGGTCTTCTGCGTGGTGGTGCTGCGCAGGTTGATCGGGAATGCGATCGCACCACCGATGTTGGGGACGTAGGTCCAGGACCACGACTGAGTAGCAGCGCCATCGGCGTACTTGGAGTCGGTCTGGGCGTACACGAACGTGCCCTTGGTGAAGTTGCTCTTGCCAGTGCCGGAACCGGTGGACTGGTACTGGATGTCGAAGCCGTCGTTCACGCCAGCCTGGCCGGCAGCGGCGTTGAAGTTCGCGCGGCAAGCGTCAATGAAGGGGAACGGGAACGATGCGCCGCCACCGGAGATGGTGTTGGCAGCTTGGGCGGGAGCGGCAATGGCGACCATGGATGCGGCAACCGCCGCGGTGGCCAGAAGCGCAAGGGTACGACGCACTGGAACTCCTTTTAAATGGGTTGGGAACTTCTAGGTGGACGTTAGGAGTCCACGGTTGCGAGGTGGTAGGTACTAGATGACGCGGGACTTTCGTCTAGATGAACAATGGGCAAACGCCCTTAAGTCCACCTGAGTGTTTTAGCCGAACCGGCCGTTCACGTAATCGAGAGTCCGCTGGTCTTGCGGGTTGCCGAAGATCTCCGTGGTCGGACCCTGCTCAACAACGTGGCCGGGGTTGCCGTCGACCGCGAGGAAGAAGGCTGTGTAGTCGGCCACGCGCACCGCCTGCTGCATGTTGTGAGTGACGATGATGATGGTGATGTCCTTGGAGAGCTCACGGATGGTCTCTTCGATCTTGAGCGTGGAGCCCGGGTCGAGGGCCGAGCAGGGCTCGTCCATGAGGAGCACATGCGGCTGCACGGCGAGCGAGCGAGCGATCACGAGGCGCTGCTGCTGGCCACCCGACAACGCGCCGGCTTCGCTATGCAGCCGGTCCTTGACCTCAGCCCAGAGTCCTGCTGCGGTCAACGTTTGCTCGACGATCTCATCGTGGTTGGAGCGCTTCAAGCCGGACAGCTTGAGACCCGAGAGGACGTTGCCGCGGATGGTCATGCTGGGGAACGGGTTCGGCTTCTGGAACACCATGCCGATCTTGAGCCGAATGTGTACCGGGTCGACCTTGGCGTCGTAGATGTCTTCGCCTTCGTAGAGCACCTGGCCGGCAAGGGCAGCACCGGGGATCAGCTCGTGAAGACGATTGAGGGTGCGAATGAACGTCGACTTGCCGCAGCCGGACGGGCCGATGAGAGCCGTGGTGGTGCGCTTGGGGAAGGCAATGTTGACGCCCTCGAGCACCTTGCGCTGGCCGAACCAGATGCTGACGTCTTTGGCCTCCATCTCGGTGGCGCGCTGCTCAGCAGTGGCGCTCACCGCCGCGTCCATGGCCTCAGTGGTGGTCGCGATCTCTTCGAACTCAGCCGTCGACATGCTTCCTACTCTCTATCGACCCGGACGCCGAGACGTCAGGATACGGGTAACCACGAACAAAACGGTAACAAGGATCATGAGGACCAGCGCCGCTCCCCAGGCCCGGGCCACGGCGTCCGGATAGGGGGAACTGACGTATGTGAAGATGAAGCTGGGCAGGGCGGAGATCGGCTCGGTGAGCGGATTGACCACGGTCTTGTCCGTGAAGCCGACCGTCAGGAGCAGGGGCGCCGTTTCGCCTACTACGCGGGCCAGGCCCAGGATCGCGGCGGTGATGATGCCCG
>JBAWXR010000001.1:0-46476 GCA_037143955.1 Actinomycetes bacterium | reverse complement strand
GCGTCAACGACCTGCTGCTGCCCATCGTCAAGGGCGTCGGCTCCGAGCGCTCCTACGAAATGCTCGCACTGTCGCTGCAGACGTTCGGTGGCTCCGGCTATCTGCAGGACTACCCGATTGAGCAGTACGTGCGCGATGCCAAGATCGACACCCTGTACGAAGGCACCACCGCTATTCAGGGTCAGGACTTCTTCTTCCGCAAGATCGTCAAAGACCAGTTCGTGGCACTGATGACCGTTGCCGGTCAGATCACCGAGACCGTCAAGGGTGATGAAGGCACCGGCGCGTTCGCGCGTGAGCGCGAGTTGTTGGGCAAGGCGCTCGAAGACGTGCAGGCCATCGTCGGGGTCATGGGCCAGTGGGCCATGGCGTCGCAGGCTGGTCAGCCGAACGAGCTCTACAAGGTCGGCCTCAACAGCACCCGCCTCCTCATGACGTGCGGTGATCTCATCATCGGCTGGCTGCTGCTGCGTCAGGCCGAAATCGCGCACGCCAAGGTTGCAACGGCCACAGGTCGCGACAAGGCCTTTTATGAAGGCAAGATCGCCGCAGCGCGATGGTTTGCAGAGAACCGACTTCCGCTCATCAAGTCCGAGCGCAAGGTGGCCGAGGCCACCGACCTCACGATCATGGAGCTACCCGAAGACGCTTTCTAGGTGTCGTTCTCGACGGCGTACCCTCGGGACATGTCCCGCTACACGGCCTGGATCGCCGTCGCGCTCGCGGCCGTAGCCGTAGGTGCGGCCGCAGTGGGGCTCGTGATTGCAGGAGGGGCCTATACGCCCCCACCACCCGGACTCCCCGACGTCGGTGGGCTCGTCGGGTGGGGTGTGCCGATACTCCGAGTCGTCATCGACGCACTGTCCATCGCCACCGTCGGCTGGCTCATGGCCGCCACCGTGCTCGACCCCTCTGGTCGTACAGGGGTGATCTCCTCCGCCGGCCGAAAAGATCTCGTGCGGGCCGCGGGATTCGCCCTGGCGTGGGCCGTCGTTGCACTCCTTGAGGCACTTTTCACTCTCGCAGACGTCCTGGGGATCCCGCTCAGCGATGCGCTCACTCCCCAGGTGGTCGGCACCTACGCGAGTGACATTCCCACGGTTCGCGCCCTGGTCGTCATGTCCGTACTCGCCGTCATTGTTGCGTTCGGCTGCATTCTCACCTCATCCACAGGTGCGTCCGCGGGGTGGCTCATCGTTGCTCTCGTTGCGGTGGCCCTTCCGGCGCTCGGCGGTCACGCGTCCGGCCTTGGTGATCACGCCCTCGCGCTCTCGTCGGGTGTGGCACATGTGGTGGCTGCCGTGCTCTGGATCGGTGGCGTGGTGGCACTCGCCGTGCATGCGGTGAGTCGCGACATTCCCTTTGCGCGCGCGGTGCAGCGCTTCTCTCCCTTCGCGTTGGCGGCCATTGCACTTGTGGCCTTGAGTGGTCTCGGCAACGCCTACTCGAGACTTGACTATGCGCAACAGCTCGTGACCACCTCGTATGGCCAGCTCGTCATTGTCAAAACCTCTCTGATCATCGCTCTGGCGATCATTGGCTGGGTCATTCGCCGTTCGGTCGCGTCACGACTCGGCGACAAGAGTGGTGTGCGTGCCTTCGCGCGCGTGGCTGGGATCGAACTGATCATCATGGCGTTGGCCGTGGGCCTGGGCGTTGCGCTCTCGCAGAGCCCTATTCCACGCGTCCTCACCGACTTGCCGTCATTGGGTGAGTCGTTGCTGGGCTACCGCTATCCGCCGGCGCCGACCCTTGCCAACGTCGTGACATCTATTCACATCGATCCACTGTTCTTCACACTCTGCGTAGTTGGCGCAGCGCTTTACGTTGCAGGGGCGATCAAGCTTGCTCGTCGTAAGGATCACTGGCCGGTGATGCGCACGGTGTCATGGATGTTAGGCGTCTTCGTAGTGATGTGGTGCACCAACTCGGGACTTGCTGAGTACGCGAGTGTGTCGGTGACCTTCCACATGGTGCAGCACATGACGCTCGCCATGCTTGCACCGATTCTGCTGGTGATGGGCGCGCCCGCCACCCTTGCTCTGCGTGCACTGTCTCCTTCTCACGGCAATGAGCGCGGGCCGCGTGAATGGCTGGTGTGGCTGCTGCACAGCAAGATCACCGGCTTTCTCACCAACCCATTCCTCGTCCTCTTTCTTTACATCACGACGCTGTACGGCCTCTACCTGACTCCCGCATTCGGTTGGCTCATGGGCAGCCACGTGGGTCACATTGGCATGACCGTGCACTTCATTGCGTCCGGATACCTCTTTTACTGGGTGCTCATCGGTATCGACCCCCGGCCCAAGCCGCTTCCCTACTGGGCGCGTCTCCTGATGCTTCTTGTCGGCATGGCCGTGCACGCCTTCCTCGCCGTCGTGCTCATGATGAGCAGTCAGCCCCTCGCACCCGAGTGGTACGGAATTGTGCGACCGACGTGGGTCACGGATCCACTCGCGGACAGCCTGACGGGCGGGCAGGTGGCGTGGGCCCTCGCCGAGGTGCCGGGCTTGATCGTCCTCATCGCGATTGCCATGCAGTGGGCGCGCAGTGATGACCGCGAGGCCACCCGCCGCGACCGTGCTGCTGATCGCGATGGCGATCACGAACTCGACGCCTACAACGCGCGCCTTGCCGCCTACGCCAAACGTGACGCGAGCGACGCGTCCCAGAAATAGAAATCAGGCGAGGGGGTCGGCAACGCGCCACACGTTGTTGCGGAACTCCGGGGTGGAGTCCAGCATCATGCGCCGAAGTGAGTCGTCGCGAATCCGATAGTCGTTTGCCGCCAGGGTGCGCGAGACCGAGGCAAGCGATACGTGATCGTCGAGGTCACCGGGCCACTGTGCGGGGGCTCGATGATCGACGACCGAACTGATGATGGCCACCTCGGGCCGATCGCGGTCATGGACCTTGACGAACTCCAGGATGCGTCCTTGCTGCGGCCAGTCAATAAGTGACGACGTGGTGATCTCAAGGAACTCGTGGTCGGAGTCACCATGCATATGCGCGGCGTGGAAGTGAACGTGGCCGGCGAGCCACGCGATCACATTGCGGTGCTGGGCCAGCGTGGCAACAATGCGATCCCCCAGAACTCGATCGGGCGCACCCGCGGGTCGGTAGTCGTTGATGATCGTGATGCTCGGATGATGAGAGAGCACCACGGTGTAGCGATCAGCCGCAGCAGTGAGTTCTGCTTCGAGCCACGCGAGCTGCTCTTCGTCGATCGATCCCTGCCAGCCACCGTGCGGATTGACCGTGTCGAGGCAGATGAGCCGCAGGGCACCGAGGTCGGTGGCGTAGTAGGCGGGTCCGACCGAGTGACGCGTGATGCGTGGGAAATCCCCTGTTTCAAGCAGACGTCGACCGTCATCTGCGGCGATTGATGCTCGGGGCGAGGCGTCGTCATGCGGGTATCGAGCGGGACCCACCGGAGCGGTCGCTTCGAGCGTGACGCGAGGAGACACACCCGGGGGCAGGTCAAGGATCCGCGTATCGCCCGTGGCAAGCGTCTGCAGGTCTTCGGTGACAGCGACGGTGCCTTGCAAAAGCAGATCATGGTTGCCGTGCACGGTCACCCACTCGAGCGCTAAGCCTGGTGACACAACATCTCGACGGGCGGCCTCAATGAGCCCCGGAGCGCTGGGAAAACCAAAGAGTGCGGTCGGTCGATCGGGCAGACACTCCGGGGGTGGCCCGTCGGGATGCCAGTACCGCTCATCCCATCTGTCGGCGTTGCTCACCCCTACCCACGAGCTCAGGTGTGCATTGCCGCTCCACGGATGTAGGACGCCACCCTCGACAATCTGCTGGTACCAACCGAGTTCGTTGTCCTGAGCGTTGTCGACGATGTCGCCCGTGAGCACCACGCCGTCGATGGCGATTCCCGTTGTGGGGCCCATGCGCACAGCATTGACCGTCTCGACCATCGCAACAGCCACCTGAATGGTGAGGATCTCCTGCGGTCGGTAGGTGCCGACGTCTCCGAGCTCCTCACGATGAGGCGAGTCAGAGTCCCCGTGACGATCGAGATATTCCAGCCGGGCCGGGGACTCCGCGTCGCATAGATGCAGGTCAGACAGGTGCCACAGGGCCGCAATGGGTTCTCCAGACGGCACGTCTGCCACATGCTGCTCACCCGGAGCCGACTCGAGATAGGCGAAGCCCGTGTCCGTGGCGCGACGAATGGTGCGGTCAGTCGTGACGGGATTTGCGTCGAGGTCACCGTTCATGAGCGTCTCCTTTCATGATCAGTGTGCGTTCCACGTCGTCGCGGAGTCGAATACGGACGTCATCTCCAGCACGCAGTCCATCGGCGTCGACGCTCATTACGTCGGCAATTACTTCGCCCACCTCTGGGTCGGTGATACCCAGGCGGGTGATGGGGCCGAGAAACGATGTTGTCGTGATGCAACTCGGTCCAGTTCGCTCCACGGCGATCTGCTCAGGGCGCACGACAGCTACGGCAGGAGCCGAGTCGACCGTCCCGACTGCTTCGATGGAGCGCCCCAGCACTCGCCAGCGCCCGCCAGCTTCCGGCGCCGCCGGTACACGGTTCGCGGTGCCGATGAAGCTCGCGACGAATGCGTTTGCGGGAGATTCATACAGTTCGCGCGGCGGCGCGAGCTGCTCGAGTCGCCCATTGCTCATCACGCCCACGCGATCAGAGATCGCGAGAGCCTCGTGCTGGTCATGGGTGACAAAGATTGTCGTCACGCCAATCTCCAGCTGTAGACGTCTGATCTCGTCACGCAAAGACTCACGCACTTTTGCGTCAAGTGCGGATAGGGGCTCATCAAGTAGGAGCACCCGGGGAGATGTGGCAATGGCGCGCGCCAACGCAACCCGTTGCTTTTGACCGCCCGAGAGTTGATGCGGGAACTTCGACGCATGCTCCCCAAGTGCCGTCACGTCGATCATTCGATCAACGATCTGCGCGCGCTCGCCGGCCGGTCGTCGCTGTACCTTGAGTCCGAACTCAATGTTCTGTTGCGCGGTCATGTTGGGGAACAGGCTGTAGTCCTGAAACACCATGCCGAACCCTCGGCGCTCCGGGGGATCGGACGATATGTCCGTTCCATCAATCATCACGGTGCCGCCATCAGCTCGCTCGAATCCAGCAAGGATGCGCAGGGCGGTTGTCTTACCGCACCCACTGGGGCCAAGAAGGCACACGAGTTCGCCGGAAGCAATCGAGAGGGAGAAGTCAGCCAGCGCTACCGTCTGCCCGAAGGTCTTGTGGACGCTTCGAAGATCGACCGTTGTCATATTTCACAATCCCGTCGTCGGTAGTGAGACGCCTCGCTTGCGCATGAGACGCACGACAATGCCCAAGCACAAAGCTGTCACAACCATGACGAACAGCGCCAACGCAAGCCCGCCTCGCGGGTCGCTGCCGGCGTACACGAGCATCTGTGTGGGCAGTGTGCTCTTCAGCAGTAGCGATGCGAAGGCGTACTCACCCAAGACCAGTGCGGTGGTGAGCATGGCCGCAGCAACGAGAGCCGCTCGCATGTTCGGCAGGACCACGCGCACGATCACAGTCCACAATGGCGCTCCCAATCCACGGGCGGCTTCAAACAGGGTGCGGGCGCTCATTGCCTGAAGCCCGTTGTCGAGTACCCGGTAGGTGAACGGCATAGCCCACAATGCATAGAACGGCACAAGGCACAGCGTGTTGGCCAGGAACCATGGTGCAGCGGCTCGGAAGGTCGCCGAGACCCCCACGACAAGCGCCACGGGAGGGACCACCCAAGGGACCAGTGTCAAGGCAGTGAGTATCGGTCGCATGCGCGGACTACGTACTTCGGTCACGATCGCGAGTGGCACGAGGAGTAGAAAGTTCATCGCGATGGCAAACACGGCGATCCAGAGGCTGATCCAGGTTGCCGATACGACCTTGGGATTGGACAGCGCCGACCAGAGTCCTCCCATCGACCACCCTGTCAGCAGGGTGTCACCGGTAAGCAACACCGTAGGTACGTTCTGGAAGGCAAAACGGGCCATCGCCAGCATCGGGACCGCGAAGTACAGCGCTATAAGAACAAGAAAGGCCCACTTGAGGATTGATATCAACCGCGACGTATTCATGAGCGCATCCAACGGATTGCTCGGCGCTGGAGAGCAGTCATGACGAACAGGCTCGCCAGCAGCAAGGTAATCACCCAAAGCACGATTGCGTTTCCTAGATCTTCCTGCCCTGTGATGACGTTGCCTTGAAGTAGGAAGCGAATCTGCAAAGGCACCAGTGCTCCACCCTGATTGAGGACAAAGACGGTTGCGTACGCAATAAATGAGTTGATGAAGAGCAAGATCATTCCGCCCAGAACCGAGGGCGCCAAGATCGGCCCACCCACACTGAGCCAATAGCGCGCTGGTGAGGCACCCATGATGGCGGCAGCCTCGCGCCACGATCGCCTGAGTCCCGCAATTGCCGGTGTCATCACTAGGAACATCAGCGGAATCTGGAAGTACAGGTAAACGACAACGATGCCCCAGAAGCCGGTCACCGTGACTCCATAGTCACGCAGGTCTAGGCCAAGACCAGCGAGTGCCTTCGTGACCAGCCCCTGGGTTCCGATCGTGGCGATGAATGCAAAGGCAAGGGGAACGCCACCGAGCTGTGATGCAACCGCGGACCATGACTCCAGGGTGGGGTGGAGCCACCGCGGTCGCCGCAGCGTGGAAACCACAAGAGCGAGCACGAGACCAATAAGGCCACCTACGACAGCACTGGTGAAGGACAACTCGGTTGAGTTGATGAAGCCCTGGCGGTAGGTCCCTGACATGGCACGCGCGAGGGCGTCAAAGCCGAGGCTCCCCCCGGGGGTCAACGCCTTCCACGCCACCACAGTGATCGGATAGACGAGGAATAGAGCGATGAATGCCGCAAACGGGACGGCTACTGCAATCCCGAGGCGTGAGTCACGCTGAAACAGCGCTCTCATACGCATCCCTTCTGACGGGCATCTCCAACGTAGCGTGCGGGGCACCGCCTCCGATAAAGGCGATGCCCCGCGACGGGTCGTGCTGCTACGCGTCGGCGACCATCGGTCCCCAGTTGTCCGTGATCTGCTGCTTCATCACGGCAATCTGATCTGCGGTTGGGAAGCTGATCTGCGAGATCTGATCAGCGGTCGGGAGGTTCTTCTTCATGTCGGCCGTGATGAGGCCGGCCTTGTCGAGGGCCGCGTAGCGCGCCGGGATGGCTCCGCCCGCAAGGTAACCGAGTGCGCCCTCATTGCCGGTGATGTGCTCAAGCCACAACTGCGCCGCACACGGGTGAACAGGATCCGACACGACGGACTGTGCGTAGTACGAGCCGTAGAGGCCATCGGCGGGGATGGTCACCTGGAAATTGAACCCGGCTTCCTTCATCTTCTGCTGGATCGCGGGGAAGTTGTAGGACCAGTCCAGTGCGATCGGCACATCGCCGGACAGTAGGGCTGCCTCGGTGACGTCCATCGTCTGGAGGTTGCCTGACTTCTTGAGATCGGCGAAGTACTGGATGCCAGGCTTGATGTCGTCGTACGAGCCACCGTTGGCAAGTGCCGCGGCCACAACTGCGGCGAATGCGGCACCGGCTTCACGGGGATCACCGTTGAGGGTGATCATGCCCTTGTACGCCGGCTTCTTGAGGTCAGCCCAGGTCATCGGCGCAGTCTTGACGAGCTTTGTGTTGGTGGCGATCGACATGATGCCGTAGTAGGCGCCAACCCAGTTGCCCGCGGCGTCCTTCAGGTTGTCAGGGATCTCAGCCCAGTTGGTGGTCATGTAAGGCTGGATGAGGTTCTCGCTCATTGCCTGACCGATGAACGACGGGCCAATGTCGATGGCATCGGGCTTGCTGGGCTGGCCCATAAGCGTCTTGATCGCGGTGAGCTCGTCGGCAGACGAAGCATCTGGGGTCGCAACAGGGGCCTCGAGGCCGTAGGTGTCACGGAAGGACTTGAGGATGCCGGCGTAGTTTGCCCAGCTGTCCGGGAGCGCGATGAGGTTGACATTGCCCTCTGCCTTGGCGGCGGCGGCGATCTCATCAACTGTGGTTCCGCACGTGGCGCCGGATGCTGAGGAACTTGATGATGCCATCTCGGAACCAGCGGAAGCAGAGGCAGATGTGGCATCAGAGGACGATGAACTTGAACATGCAGCCAGTAGTGCTGAGGCCAGCACCACAGGAACGACGTACAGCGACTTACGCATGGACGACCTTTCGTAGGAGGTGAGGTGGACGCTAGGAGTTGCGAGTGTCATGGGTGCGACGAGAAGTAGAACGTTGGGACAACGAGCCACAAATGATTCGCTGCGTCCGAGCCTCTACGGTGGGAGTCATGCGCCGCGTGAGATGTGCGATTGTGATTGTGCTTGCGACTGTGACGTGCGTCGCGTTGATGTGGTCACCGCAGACGTCTGCCTCGGCCGCGGCGTCGTCACCTGACTCGTTGAGTCATCTGGGCAATGCACATCAGGTCATCATCGTGACGGCAAGCGGTTGGTCTTCACCCGCGGGAACCCTCACGGCATGGGAGCGGGATGCACATGGTTGGCGTCGAGTCATCGCACCAACCCCGGCAGTACTCGGTGCCCGTGGCCTCGTGCTCGCATCACAACGACGCCAAAGTACGGGCACGACACCTGCGGGAACATTCGCGATCCCCAGCAGTTTTGGTCGCCTTCCGAATCCCGGTACCGGTCTGCCGTACACGCAATTGACGCCCAAGGATGCCTGGCCCTACAACCCTGACGATCCATCGACCTACAACGTCTTCCAGGATGCGGACCGTTCTTGGGACTCCTACGGACACAACGTGGAATATCTGTGGCGACACGGCGTGCAATACGACTACGTCGCCGTCCTGGACTACAACCTCCCCCGGGGCTCCATCACCACAGACGCCAACGGGATTCGACATGCGACAACTCCCGCCAACACAGCAGCCGGCGGCGGAATCTTCCTGCACGTGTCGGACGGGCGCAAGACAACCGGATGTATCGCGGTGTCACGGAAGGCGATGCGAAGCATTCTGCGCTGGTTGAACCCGGCGGCACAACCTGTGATCGTGGTTGGGCCACAGTCTCAGATCAATCAGATGTAATCACGGAGCTCTGTGGTGGCTGAATACTGCCGCGATCAGCTGGTTCCTGAACTCCGGCAAGCAATGTCGGCACGCTCGTGGTGACCACACCGGGCTGGAAGAGCAGACGTGCCTTCAACCGGATCGCACTCTGGTTGTGTAGTAAGCCTTCCCACCAGTGCATCACAACGTACTCGGGGATATACACCGCGATCAGATCGCCAGGGTGCTCCGCCTTGAGTCGACGTACGTACTCAACGATCGGGGTGGATACGTCCCGGAAAGGCGAATCAACGACCACCAAGGGCACGGGAATTCCCCGTCGATTCCAATCGGCCTCGAGCGCCGTTATTTCGCTGCGTTCCGTCTGCACGTGTAGCCCCACAAGCGTGTCCGGGCGCGCGGCTCGCGCGAAGGACAGAGCCAGCATCGCCGGCGCATTGACGCGCGAGACCAGCACAATCGCGTGAACTCGACTGGGGAGCGTCATGCCGCCCACCGGAGCTGCGAGAAGCGCATCCGTACGTCTGTAGTGGCGATTGATGCCCATCATCAGCAGAACGATGAGCGGCATGATGACAATGACCAACCATGCTCCATGACCGAATTTCGTGACCACCACAATGACAAGGACTAGGCCCGTCACTGTCGCGCCGACGGCGTTGATGACGCGTGATCGGTAGATGGTCATGCGTTCACGTTTGTCGGTGATTTTGAGGAGCAAACGGTTCCAGTGTCGGACCATGCCGGCCTGAGAGATCGTGAACGACAAGAACACGCCCAGGATGTACAGCTGCACCAGACGAGTGACGCTCGCGTCGAACACGATGACCAGCACTACAGCGGCTGACGCAAGGATCACGATGCCGTTGCTGAAGACGAGACGATCTCCACGACGACCGAACTGGCGGGGAAGGAAACCATCACGGCCAAGAACTGAGGCAAGAATCGGAAAGCCATTAAAAGCGGTATTCGCCGCCAGGATCAGCACGGTCATCGTGAATATCTGCAGTGCATAGAAGCCGATGGAACTCGGACCGAAGACCGCAGTTCCCAACTGGGCGATCACCGTGTCCTGTGAGAATCCAGCGGCCTGCCCCATCATCGACGGATCTTCGGCGACGTGGACGTGAGTGGTAACCGCAAGAAGCGTGATGCCACCGAAGAGCACGACCGCTATGCCACCCAGTGCCAACAAGGTCAGGGAGGCATTGCGTGATTTGGGCACTCGAAAGAACGGCACCCCATTACTGACAGCTTCGACACCTGTCAGAGCCGTGCATCCGGACGCGAATGCGCGAAGCACGAGGAAGACGAGGGCCAGGCCGGTCAATTCCTGGGTCTGAATTGGATAGACGGCTGACATGGCCACAGGTGCGTTGCCGGTGGCAAATCGGATCCCAGCCGTGACCAGCATGATGACCACAGTGGCAATGAAGAGATAGGTGGGCAGGGCGAAGGAGAATCCAGATTCCTTTACACCGCGCAAGTTGATAAGCGTGAGCAGGATGATAAATCCAACGCACAACTGCACCGCATGCCCATTGAATACTGGGAATGCCGAGATGAGGTTGGCGACACCGGATGAGATGGACACTGCCACCGTCACGATGTAGTCGACGACCAAAGCAGCGGCGGCAACCAACGCTGTCTTCTGACCGAAGTTCTCCTGCGCGACCTGGTAGTCGCCACCGCCACCCGGATACGCGTACACCGTCTTGCGGTAGGACGTGACCACGATGATTAGGAGGAAGATAACGGCAAGGGCAACCCACGGGGTGAGTTGAAGAGCCGCTAAACCGCCAAGGATGAGAACGAGCAGGATTTCTTCCGTCGCGTACGCCACGCTCGATAGGGCGTCCGACGCAAAGATGGGCAGCGCAAGCCACTTGGGCAACAGTGAGTGGGATGCTCGCTGGTTGTGAACCGGGGATCCGACAACGACCCGCTTCAGTACTTCAAGGACCACGGGAACAACTTAGCCCCGCTTGTCGCCATCATGTATCGGTGGGCCCGTGCGTCACCCGACGCGAATGTCCTTCAGCGCAGGGAACTGTTCCCGCCAACGCAAGGACTCGGCGGGGTCGACCTCGACTACGAGTACTTCTTCCGCGACGCCCGCATGCGCGATGACGTCGCCCCTAGGGTCGACCACGACCGAGTGGCCTCCCAGGGCAATGCCTGGCTGGTCACCCACCTCATTACAGGCCACCACCCACGCTTGATTCTCAATTGCACGAGCACGTGTCAGCACATCCCAGTGCGCAATGCGGGGGGTGGGCCATCCCGACGACACCAGGATCGCCGTCGCCCCGCCTTGGACAAGTGCGCGAAAGAGTTCCGGGAAGCGCAGGTCATAGCAGGTCGCAAGGCCGGTGGGACCAAGTGGCGTATCGACAACCACGAGTTCATCGCCGCCACTCATGAGCGTCGTCTCACCACCGTCGAACCCAAAGAGATGGATCTTGCGATAGGTGGCAACGAGTTCTCCATCCGGGGCGAACATCAGACTCGTGTTATAAAAATTGCCGTCGGTAGAACGTTCGGCGATCGAGCCACCGTGCAACCAGATCTTGTGCTCTTCCGCCAGTGATGCGAGGGCCTCGACCAAGGGGCCATCCAACGCCTGTGCGTTCTGACGAGCCGCCTCTATGTCGAAGGCGCCCACATGCCACAACTCCGGCAGCACCATGAGGTCGCAGTCCGCGGCATGCTGGTCGACCAGCGCAAGTGTCCGGGTGATCCGCGCACCCACAGATTCACGAGTGGAACAGTCCAACTGCACAAGTCCCACCCGCACCTTCATACCTCGACTCTAGGCTGAGGTCATGCCGGAATCCACTGATCTCGCCGACGCCTGGCTCACCTCTCTCACCTCTTTCTCCGAGCTTGTGGCAGGGCTCTCCCCGGCTCAATGGAACTCCCCAAGTCCGTGCCCGGGCTGGAGTGTGGGAGATCTTGTCGCACACACGGTCGACATCGAGGAACGTATGGCCGGGGTGCCCCAACCCGACTACGAACCAGATTGGGATGCGCTGCCGCACGTCACCGAGAGCGGCCGGCGAATGGAACCCGGAGTTGACCGTCGACGGGGTTTGGATCGCTCGGTCGTCCTCGATCAACTTTCTGTCGTTTCAGCCACGCGTTCGGCACAGGTCGCCGACCTCGATCCCGAGGCGACAATTGTCAGCCCCTTCGGTCGAGAGATCACCTTGTCCGTGATGATGCGCATGCGCATCTTCGACGTATGGGTGCACGAGCAGGACATTCGCGTGGCGCTTAACCTCCCCGGCAATCTCACCACGGTGGGCGGACAGGTAACCCAGAGCATGATCATCGAGTCACTCCCGCGCACCTGGGCCAAGTCAGCAGCCGCACCCGAAGGAAGCGTGCTGTGCGTCGACGTCATTGGGTCAGACCTTCCTCGCACGGTGTGGGTGCGTGCCGGCGAAGAGGGACGTGGAGAATTTCTCGATACTCGCCCCGAGAACATCGACGTCACCATCATGGGTACCTGGCCCGCATTGCTCGCCGCTGCCACGGGCCGTTCGTCAGACACGCGGCTCAATGTGCAAGGGGACGCAAAGCTTGCGCAGGCCCTGGTGTCGAACCTCAACATGGCTCCGTGATCCGAGCTGCCGATGTCGTGACTCACCTGCCAGCAGGTCTGTCCGTTCTCGCATGCCAGAGTTGACCTTGTGACCACCTTGACAGGTAGCCGAGTGTGGGCACCACTCATCACACTCTGGATTGTGTGGGGCTCCACGTATGTGGGCATAGCTCTCCAGGGGCAATCCATGCCACCGCTACTGTCCAATGGCACTCGACTGATGCTCGCCGGTCTACTTCTGGCCGCCGGCTTGGCCATCAGGGGTCAGGGACAGCAGCTGCGGATCTCGTGGGCTCAGCTGCGATCCGTCGCGACGGTAGGTCTTGGCCTGATGGGTTTCGGCATCGGAACATTGGTCCTTGCCGAGCGTTACGTGCCGAGCAGTGTTGCGGCGTTGATCGTCTCCTCTATTCCCCTGTGGATCGTGCTTCTTCGCACCGGCGGCGGCGATCGTCCCGGCAAAGTCACTTTGGCCGGCGTCGTTGTGGGACTCGTGGGTCTTGGGCTGATGCTTTTGCCGGGGGGCTCCGTGCCGGTGCGCGGCACCGTGATGGACGTGACCCTGTGGTCCTTGGCCATCGTGGCGTCGAGTTTTGTCTGGGCACTGGTCTCCTACCGAGCTCGCAACTACGCGATGCCAGGTAATGCACTCGTCTCAGCCGCCTACGAACTCGTTATCGGTGGAGCTTCCTTGACGATTCTTGGCCTGCTCCTCGGAGATCGCATCACACCATCGCAGTTCACCACGTCTTCCAATGTCGCGTGGCTGTACATGGTCGTTGCATCAGTCGTCGGCTACGGCTGCTACTCCTACCTCTTGGCACATGCACCGATCTCACTGCTATCCACCTACGCCTACGTCAACCCTGGCGTCGCTGTACTGCTCGGATTTCTCATCCTCGGAGAACCACTGAGTCGAGCAGTGGCCATTGGGTTGACCGTTGTCGTGGGAGGCGTTGTGCTCGTGGTGTCCGGCGAAAGACGACAAGCATGACCGTGCTGGATGGCACGCCCGCTGGACCCGTTATTGCACCGGGAGAGCGTTCTTCTCATCGGCCCGACATCCAGGGGATGCGTGCGCTAGCGGTGGGATTGGTTGTTGCCTTCCATGCGGGACTCCCCATTCCGGGAGGTTTCGTCGGAGTAGACGTGTTCTTTGTGATCTCCGGCTTTGTCATCACAGCCATGCTGATGCGACAGAAGGCACATTCAGGACGGATCAATTTCGCGCGCTTCTACGGGCGGCGTTTTCTTCGACTCACACCTGCATTGGCGCTGCTTGTCACCGTCGTGGCTCTCGCGTCCCTCGTGCTCCAAGGTCCGTTTGGGGCTCAGCAGACGACGGCCAGCACGGGCCTGGGTGCCATGCTCTTGGTGGCCAACGTCGTCATCTCTCATGCATCCGGTGACTATTTTGCTGACGCGGCAACGACCAACCCGCTGCTCAACACCTGGTCCCTCTCCGTCGAAGAGCAGTTCTATCTCGTGTTTCCAGGCCTACTGGTCCTCGGCTGGTTCCTCGCGCGAAAGAGCAGGCTGGGTCCACTGGTTCTGGTCGTGGTACTGGCCTGCGCATCATTTTCACTTTCGATTGTCACGACCTACTCGCCTTCGACAGATCAGTTGTCCTGGTTCGGCGGGCCGCTTTCCTTTGCATACTTCAGTTCCCTGACACGAGCGTGGGAGTTTGCCGTTGGTGCAGTCCTTGCACTCTGTCTCGCACGCATCCCCCTCCTTAGGCGCTCACATCTCGTTGTTCTGTCAGGTGTGGGCGTCTTTCTCCTCGTTGCCGCAAGCCTCCTGCTCAGTGACAGCACACCATTTCCCGGTGTAGCCGCTTTGCTGCCTGTCCTTGGTGCGGCCCTGCTGCTATTCACGGGTTCTCAGGGAACAACGCTCGCGGGTCGTGTGCTGGGATCGCGCCCACTGGTGACCGTGGGAGATATCTCGTACTCCTGGTATTTGTGGCACTGGCCCGTCATCGTGTTTTCGGTGCTCCTGTGGCCGGATCGTCCACTGGTTGCGGTCATCGCGGCCATCGGCTCCTTGATTCCTGCCGTGGTCTCGTATCGATACGTCGAGAACCCACTTCGCCACCTGAAGCTGCAAGCACACTGGAAACGAGTTCTTATCGGTGTAGGCACCCTCGCACCCCCACTTGCGGTGTGTCTCACTCTTCTCATTGGCGCCAACATGGGTTGGGGGCTGACTGATGCCACTGGCATATCAACACCCTTCCAATCCACGGGTCTGTCATCCTCGACGGTCGCTACACGGGTGTCGCCGGATGCTGCAGGGGATGACCCATCGACGTCGGGTGGACTGCGTTCCGATCACATTGCCATCCAGGCAGGGTGCGTGAACGTGCCGCTCACGGTCGACACCTGCGTCTTCGGGCCCGCCGACGCTCCGCAGATTTTGCTGGCGGGAGACTCACAGTCCTACGCCGTCGCCGACGGGGTCATCGCCGCGGCCACCGCACTTGGGTATTCAACTCAGGTGGCCAGTCGCACCGGTTGCCCTTTCCTCGGTTTGCCATCAAGCGGCGCGCATGACATTCCCTGCCAGGCGTGGCAATCCGATGTTCTGGCGTATGCGAAGACGCACCGACCTGCCTTGGTGATCATTGCCAATCGCAGCACCGGTTACGTGCACCCGGAGATTCGCTGGCGTACCGTGGCACGACCAGACGGTGGACGTGCCACGAGCATCACTGAGGCCGCGGCTCTCTATCGAACAGCACTGGGCACAGTGCTCACAGCTCTGTCCTCGGAGCACATCCCCGTCATCGTGCTCAACGCCGTGCCAGACATGAAGGGCTATGTCGATCGCACGTCACTGGCAGCGCAGGCTTTCGGTGCAGCAGATTTTGGGAAATCCCTCAACAGCCTCGTGGCACAGCGCGAACCGGCCATGGCGGTTGAGACCAGCCTTGCCTCATCCATCGCCGGGGTATCGATGGTCGATCCATTCCCGTCTCTGTGCACCGATCGTGAATGCTGGGCACGCAGAGGCGGTGACCCCTGGTATCAGGACGAGCAACATGTCAGTGTGTTCGGTTCACTGCGCCTTGAAGAACCGATCCGTATAGCAATCACACAGGCCCTCGCACGTTAATCTGTGCTCGTGACTTTGCAGCGGCGCACCTTGATGGCGTCGGTCATCGCGCTTCTGATCATCATCATGATGACCGTGCTCCTTCTCGTGCAGTTCTCGCGCACTGTGTCAGCGACAGCCGCAATTAATGATCAGCTCTCACCGGCAGCAGACGCCTCCTCAGCACTCACACTCGAGCAAGCAAACGCAAACTTGGCTCTAGCCGATGCGACTCTCCTTGATCGTGGCGACTCAGTGCAGGCGTATCGAAGTTCTATAGGCCAGGCCACCACACTGCTGGGTGAGATCGATGTCGCGATCAAGGATGAGGAAGTATCACTAAGCCAGCTCGTCACAGCAGCTCGCGCAGCTCAGCAGGAATGGGTCGACAGAGCCGGCAATCCGATTGTGGCAGCCCTCGATGCGGGTCGTCGCACACGAGCGATGAAACTGATGGCATCCGATGCGGTCCAAACGTCCTACGCCGCGATGACCACGGCCTCTAGGGATCTCAGCCACGCCATCAATATGCGTAGGGATGAGGCTGTCGCATCCGCAAATGGATTTGCCACACTGCTCGGCATCATCCTCGTGCTCATCTGCGTGGTCATCACCGCGATGGTTGCGTTCTTTGTCCTCGGCGTACAGCGGTGGGTCCTCGTTCCCTTATCGAGTATTCGCCACGACCTCACGCGCGCCGCTCGTGAGCCTGGCCATTCGCACCCGGTACGCAATGTTGGTCCGCCAGAGCTCATGGCTCTTGCCAAGGACGGCGAGCAGCTGCGGCGCGAACTTGTCAAGGAAATCGACGAGGCCCACGCGGCGCGCACCGCGCTCATGCAAGACGCGCCTCTGGTGGCGGCTATGCGATCGGAGCTCTCAGCACCACCGATCCCCAACTTTGAGGAGTTGGCGATCGCAGGAATGTCCATGGCGTTCGAAGGTGTCATTGCAGGCGACTGGTGGGAGGTCATCGAGCAGGACGACGGTTCCGTGATCCTCATGATTGCCGATGTCTCAGGTCACGATCCTGTCGCTGGTGTGACCGCGCTTCGAGTTCGATCCATTATGCGCTCGTCACTAGCTGGCGGAGAGGGGATCACCAAAGCGATCGAACGTTCGGCTGAATCCATGAACAAGGACGGTCACTTCGTGACGGCTCTTGTGTTCTCCATCAATCCCGACAGAAGCGTCCTCACGTGGTGCAACGCCGGGCACGTCCCCGGATTCGTCGTGACATTCGAGGGACGTGTGCACAGATGCATGCCCACGGGTCCGATTATTTCGTCTCTGGGTGGATCGTGGGAGACGCAATCCGTGGAGTTCTCGGCCGGTGACAGCCTGCTGTGCTACACCGACGGACTGGTTGAAATTGATGATGTCCAGTGGGATGACGATGCACTGGCCTCATATCTCGAGGGGGTGGACGCGATGGTGCGATGTGACCCTGAAGAACTCATCGCCAAAGTCTTGTCCTACGTCCGCCATCGAGCGCGGGTGTGGAACCGAGACGATGTCACCGTCATGGCGGCAAGCCGCCTCCTGTAGAGCGCACACCCGCATGAAAGGGTTCGGCCATGACTCATGATGTGGACCCGAACGCGATGTCGGACATTTCTGGCGAAAGTCGGCTTTCCCTACATATTGGCCGACTCCCCATCGATGTTCGAGTTGCTGTGTACTCCACCATCATCTTGATGTCAGGCCTAGCGCTCTACGACCCAGGAACAGTCGCACTCGACTGGACGGAGTGGGCAAAAGAATTTGGTGCCGTCCTTGCACCGGTTGCAGCCGTGGCACTTGCTCATGCTTTTGCAGAAGCACTGGGTCACGAGGTGCACACCGGAACCCATCTAACGCCCGCCGTTCGCAAGAAGATCGTTCTGCATAACCTGCAATTCCTCTACCCGGGAATTGTCACGAGCTTCTTCTTGGTCCCTATGCTTGTCCTTCATGTGCCCGCAGATGTCGCGGTAAACACGCTTCTTCTTGTTGGCTCCGCGAGTTTGGTGTGCTGGGGCACCTTCGCCGGGCGACGCGTAGGCCTTGGCTTCTGGGGAACACTGACGTATGCCCTTGGTTACGGCGTCGTGGGATTACTCGTCGTGCTGGTGAAGTACTGGCTCACTCACTGAGCCACACTGGTTCGCGCCCCACATCGGGCAGGTGCAAAATCCCAGCGGCGACTCCCGCACTGAACGCTGCACCAAAGGCTCCTGGTTCAGCAACATCCAGTACGCGGTAGTCCCCCAATTGGTCGCGCTTCGCGGCAGCGAGCATGGGGTTTTTGATCCACCCACCCACCACGACGGCCTCACTATGAGCGCCGGCCACGTGGTCCATTCGCTCTAACGGGTCCTGTGTGAGTGCTACCAGATCTTCCACGGCTGAGCGCCAGAGGGCACCCGGGGTCACACCGTCCGTGACATTCACGATGCTGAGGTGATCGTTTCCGACGTCAACAATTCGCGGATGAGCTTCACTTCGTGAGAGTGCCATCGCATCCAAGCCGAGCTGTTGTCGGTCTTCTCGTGTGGTGGCACCGACCAGCGCCGCGATGCGGTCAAGGGACAAGCCTGTCAATCGGCCGGCTAGCAGCACATGATGATCGCGGAGCACCGTTTGGCCGACACTGATGTCAGCACCGGTGAGATTTTCAATGTCATCGAGAGAGACCGGATCGACGACGCGCAGGAGTGCTTCTGCAGTACCCAGTGAGTCGAACAACATTCCTGGATGCGCTGCACCGGCGACAAGGCAGGCCGTCTGATGATCGTGACCACCATTGGTGAGCACGGCGCCGCGCAGGATCTCCGGCGCCCCTCCCGTGACGCAGCCGAGGTGATCACCTGCCCACGCACGACGCGCGGGCATGAGATTGCCCACGAGGTCAACACCGGGTTCCCAGACCTGCGTGGTGGTGACATCCATCAGCCCCGAACGTGACGCGACGGAAACTTCTGCGGCCATGTCTCCACCGAGGGAGTGCACGATCCAATCGCCCACACCAAGGTGCACAACGGCATCGCGTGATGACGAGATGTGGTCATAGAGCCACTGGATCTTGGCGATCGACGGCTTGCTATTAAGGCGCATCCCGGTAGCACGGCGAAAATCACGGTCGGACACGGCTGCTTTGACCCGGGATGCATCTCCGCGTGGATCGAACCATGCCAATGCAGGTGCGCAGGGGCGGCCGTTGCTGTCGAGGAGAATCCCGGTTTCACCGATCCCCGTGACTCCGATGCCCACGACTCGGCCGTCAGCACCCTCGGCCGTACGGACCAGCACGTCGATCACCGCATCGGCCAGGACCTGCGGGGCTATATCGAAGTGCGGGCCCTCGTGATGCCACGGCGTCGGGGCGGAGTGCGTGGCGACCACCTCGCCGGTGGGTGCCACGGCCACGGCCTTGATAGACGTGGTTCCCACGTCGACACCGAGAAGGACATCACCCGGCACTCTCACTCCCGGAGGTCTCGGCGGCTGCGCAAACCATTACGTTAGCGATCTAAGTCCATCCCCGCCGAGTCTTGCGAAATCGAGGAACTCCCATGAGTGATGTCACCTACCGGATGCGCCGCCTGTTCAATCAGAATTCCGGCCGCTGCCTTGATATCGCTATCGACCATGGATTCTTCGGAGAGCGAGCATTCCTTGCCGGAATCGAGGACCTTTCGGCTGCGGTCTCGACCCTGGCTGCCGCGGCTCCCGATGCCATCCAGCTCACACCAGGTCAGGCACACCGCCTGCAATCACAGGGGGACCGCACACGGCCGGCACTCGTGCTGCGTACAGACATCGCCAACGTCTACGGCTCGCCTTTGCCCCATCACCTATTTGATCTCACTATCCCGGAGCCAGCACTCACCGGCGTCAAGCTCGACGCTTCCTGCGTCGTCGTCAACCTCTTCGATCTCCCTGGACAGCCGCAGGTGCGCGAAGCCTGCATCCGCGCAGTTCTAGCCGTGAAGCAAGATTGCGATCGTTATGGCATGCCCTTGATGGTCGAGCCGCTCGTCATGAAGGAGACCCCCGCAGGGTCTTACGGAGTGAACGGCGACCTGGACAAGATCCTGCCCGTGGTGCGACAGGCAGTAGAGCTCGGTGCAGACATCATCAAGGCCGACCCCACTGACGACCCAACTCAGTACCACGAGGTCATTCGCATCGCCGGAGGTGTCCCCGTGCTTGTGCGTGGCGGAGGCAAGGCCCCGGAAGCAGAGTTGCTGCAGCGCACACATGCCCTACTCGCCCAGGGTGCAGCCGGGCTCGTCTATGGACGCAACATTGTTCAGCACGACAACCCCGTCGGTATGACGCGAGCACTCATGGCCATGCTCCACGATGGTGCTGATGCTTCCGCGGCTTTGAAGATTCTGCAGACCGCATGACATCGGTTCGCATTGGAGTCGTAGGCGGCGGCCTTATGGGCCGCGAGCTTGCCGTCGTCTGCGGTCGGTGGATGAGTCTCGTGGATCACCCCGTGCGGCCGTCCATTGTGGCTGTGGCCGACCCGAATCCCGCTGCTCGTGAATGGTTCCGGCAGATCGACAGTGTGACAACTCTCGTGGATGACTGGCGGACACTCCTTGAAGACGACAGCATCGATGTTCTCTATCTTGCTGTACCGCACAACCTGCATGAGGATCTATACGTCGCGGTCGCCGAAGCCGGGCGCGACTTCTTGGGAGAGAAGCCTTTCGGCATTGATCTCAGCTCCGCCCAGAGAATCGTCAAGGCAATCGAGAGTTCGTCCGCATTTGTGCGCGTATCCAGTGAGATGCCGTTCTTTCCTGGAGCACTCAAGGCCTACAAACATGCGGCGTCGGGGACCTTGGGTGAACTCCTTGATGTTCGCTCACAGTTTGCTCACTCATCGGATATCGACCGCACCAAGCCGATCAACTGGAAGCGGCGGGTGGAGACCTGCGGCGACATTGGCGTCATGGGCGACCTCGGTATGCACGTGGCACATGTTCCGCTTCGCCTCGGCTGGCGTCCCGACACCGTGTATTCCATGCTTGACGATGTTGTGACCCAACGTCCCGACGCTGACGGCAACCTCGTTGCTTGCGACACATGGGACAACGCTCTGCTTGCCTGCCGCGTACCGCAGGGGTCACGGCGATTCTCAATGCTGTGGGAGACACGGCGCATCGCTCCCGGACACATGAATTCTTGGTCTTTTGAGGCAGTGGGAATGGACGGTGGGATCCGGTTCAGCACGCGTAATCCAGCAGTTGTTCAGCGTTTCACTCGCCACGGGAGTGAACAGGTATGGGAAGAAGTCCAACCGGGTAACGCTTCTGCGTGGCCCACCATCACCGGGGGAATTTTCGAGTTCGGGTTCACCGATGCGCTACTACAGATGTGGGCCGCTTATCTGGCCGAGCGGGCAGGTGCTCTCGGAGATCGTTTCGGCTGCGCAACCCCGCGCGAGGCACTGGATTCCCATCGCGTGTTCGCAGCTGCACTCGCATCACACGGCAGTGGTGCGGCGGAACCGCTATCGAAAGTCTCCTAGGCGGGAGTGTTTCGGCGAGGGCGACCACCAATGCGGCTCTGCAGCAATCAGGTCGAGTGTGCTGCTCTAACTCTGGGCCATGTCGACGAACCGCGAATAGTGACCTTGGAAGGCGACACCCACCGTGCCGGTAGGTCCGTTGCGATGCTTGGCAATGATGAAATCTGCTTCACCGGCGCGCGGTGATTCGCGCTCGTATGCGTCTTCGCGATGCAGAAGGATCACCATGTCTGCGTCCTGCTCGAGGGATCCCGATTCGCGAAGGTCTGACAGCAGTGGTCGCTTGTCGGTTCGTTGCTCGGGACCACGGTTGAGCTGGCTGATGGCGATGACCGGAACATCGAGCTCCTTGGCGAGGAGTTTGAGTGAACGCGAGAACTCGGACACTTCTTGTTGACGGCTTTCCACGCGCTTACCGCTGGTCATGAGTTGCAGGTAGTCAACAACAACCATGCGTAGACCGTGACGCTGCTTGAGACGCCGGCACTTGGCGCGGATCTCTGTAAGAGTCATATTGGGTGAGTCGTCGATGAACAGCGGGGCTTCACTGACGACACCCATGCGGGCGGCTAGGCGCGTCCAGTCTGCATCACTCATGGTTCCCGACCGCATGTGGTGCAGCGGCACCTGTGCCTCAGCAGACAGCAGGCGCATGATGATCTCGTTGCGGCTCATTTCGAGCGAGAAGAAGACGGTGGCGAGGCCGTTCTTGATCGCGGCGGATCGACAGATGTCCATTCCGAACGTCGATTTACCCAGGGCAGGACGTGCCGCGAGGATGATGAGTTGGCCGGGATGCAAGCCGTTGGTGATGCGATCCAACTCGGCAAATCCTGTCGGAACGCCGATCATCTCCCCACCGCGGTTGCCGATGGCTTCGATCTCGTTGAGGGCGTCACCCATGAGTGCGCTCAGCGGTGCGTAGTCCTCGCTTGTGCGTTTGTCAGTGACCTCGTAAACCTCAGCCTGGGCGCGGTCGACGACATCATCAATATCTCCGGTGCCGGCGTATCCCATCTGCACAATGCGAGTGCCAGCCTCAACGAGACGGCGAAGAATGGCTTTCTCGCGCACGATGGTGCCGTAATAAGAACCGTTGGCTGCCGTGGGGACCATCTGCACAACGGTGTGCAAGTAAGGGGCGCCACCGACGCGTCCGAGTTCGCCAATACGGGTCAGTTCTGCGGACAAGGTCACGGCATCGACAGGCTCCCCGCGACCGTAGAGATCAAGGATGGCGCCATAGATGACCTGATGGCTTGGCCGGTAGAAGTCCGCTTCGCGAAGGATCTCCACGACATCGGCAATGGCGTCTTTGCTCAGCAACATCGCACCGAGAACAGACTGTTCTGCGGCAATGTCATTGGGTGGCGTGCGATCGGGACCAATGTCGCGTGGCTCAGAGGGCAGCGGCAGTTCTGCGACGCTCATGCCTACCTCCCTTGGTGATGCATGTGTACCGGTGACGTATGACAGCGGGATCGCACGGTACGGACCCACTCCCACAGTGTCCATCAGGGTTGTGGATAGATCTGTGGATGAAGTGGGGGCGCGGGGGTGGTTTATGAGGACAAAGTGCGGACAAGTTGGGGACGGGTGGGGGAGTTTCTGCTCACCTTTTTCCCTGTGCCACACAGTGGACGCCCGCGAGCCTGTGGACAAAAAGAATGTGGTGACTACCGTGCGCCTATGGCCGCCCCGTACCGAGTCACTGTCGTATGCCTAGGCAACATTTGTCGCTCCCCTATCGGGGAGGCGGTTCTTCGCGCCCGTCTGGCCGAGGCAGGGCTCTCCGAGGTTTACCAGGTGGATTCAGCCGGCACAGGTGACTGGCACCTCGGGCACGGTGCAGATCCGCGGTCTATCGATGTGCTCAATGCGCACGGATACGACCATGACCACACCGCACGTCAGATCACGTCATCGTGGATGGCGGACACCGACCTCCTGCTGGCGATGGACGAGAGCAATTACCGCAACCTGCAGCAGTTGATAACCCACAGTGGCTGGACGCCCCAGCTCCGCATGATGCGCTCCTTCGATCCAGCCCTCAGCCACCTACCCGAACCACATCCCGAACTCGATGTACCCGATCCTTACTACGGCGGACCGGACGGATTTCTCGATGTGCTTCGCATGATCGAACGAGCTGCTGACGGACTAGTCGACTGGCTTCCACAGCACCAGCTGTGACGTTCGCGGGTGCTTATCGAAAGGTGTAAGCCCATTCCGCTAGCGTGGTGATTCTGAGTCGCAACGCGCGGCGCCCAACCACTAAGGACTAGACATGAGCGAGACACCACCCATGCCACCCACGCCCCCCATGCCACCTGCACCGCAGACGCCCGGTGGTGGCCAACCGCAGAATGGTCTCGGAACTGCGGCCCTCGTCCTAGGCATCATTCAGTTCTTCTGCTTTCCCCTTCTGGGATCGATTTTGGCCATCATTCTCGGTCGCATGGGCATGAAGCGCGCCGAGCAGGGCCTTGCGACCAACGCAGGCGCCGCCAAGGCCGGTTTCATTCTCGGCATCATCGGCTTGGTACTCAGCGTTATCTTCTTCATCCTATGGATCGTGATGTTTGCCAACGCAGCAAAGAATGGTGACGTGACGATCACCACGAACTAAGCAACAACGATCGAGGGGCCGGGTCATGTGACCCGGCCCCTCGATCTTTACACGACTTACTCAGCGGTCGCTGCGGCTTCCCCGTGCTGGTTGGGGCCCGGCTGCGACGGTGACGCCCAGAAGATGATCAGGATGATCTGACCCACGCAGCACACCAGGTAGAGCAGGGCCCACCAGCCCGACCGCCCTGTGTCATGAAGTCGCCGGATCGCTACCGACAGAGTGGCCAGGAACAGGATCAACGAGATGATCCACACAATGATGGTCGTCGCTGTGCCCATGCCATTGCCCGAGATGGTCGCGACAATGCCACCGAAAATGATGTTGACGATCACGATGAACAGGTACCACCACCAGAACTCCGAGCGGCTTGCGCGACCCTCGAAGTTCGTCAGGTTCTTGAGCACATGCGAGATTGATTGACCGAACGACATGATTCCTCCCGTGCAGATTGGCGTACTGCCGGTTCACGTGGCCGGCTCTCCCACATCCTCGCGCACGCGAAGGCCCATGTCATGAGGAGTGACGACTTTGCGTCCTCTTATTTCGCTGCGCAACCTAGGAACGCGTGGCTACTGGTCCGTACTGGTTGGCCTCGGTATCGCCCTCAAGTGCCCACAGGACCCACAGGGCAACGATTCCCGGACTGACCAGCTGAATGAGCTGCAGCCAGCCACTGAATCCCTTGTCATGAAGGCGACGACATCCCACGGCCCACGTCGGCACCAGGGTGGCCAGAGAGAAACCGAAGGCGATCACGAACATCACCACGCTGATTACCACGAGTGCGATTCCCGTCCCGGAACCACTGTTGGCCACGGCGACGATGAGCAGGATCGTGGCAGGAACGGACAAGGCCACGGTGATCAGCGAGCAGAACAGGAAGAACCACCAGAACTCGCTGCGGGTGGCTCGACCGTTGAAGTCTGCATAGTGACGAAAGCAATAGGCGATGGAATCGGAGAACGTCATACCTCATGGTGACATGCGAACGGGCGCTCACCGGTGAGGTGAGCGCCCGTTCGGCTGGAGTTTCCTAGCCTTTGACGACCTGCAGCGTCACCGTGGCGACCACACCGGGGTGCACATCGACCTTGGCCGTGTGCTTGCCCACAGCCTTGATGGGCGAGGAGGTGTGAATCTTGCGCTTGTCAAGCACGGGTCCGCCGGCTGCCTTGACAGCATTGGCGATGTCGCCGGTGGTCACCGAACCGAACAACTTGCCGTTCTCGCCGGCGTTGACCGCCAGCAGCACGGCCAATGACTCCAACGCCTGCTTGACTTCGTTGGCGTGAGCGTTGTCGCGAATCTCGCGCACCTTGCGGGCGCGTTTGATCTGCACAACCTGCTTCTCGCCACCCTTGGTCCACGCGACAGCGAGGCCGCGAGGCATGAGGAAGTTGCGGCCGTAGCCGTCCTTGACCTCGACGATGTCACCTGCGGATCCCAGGCCGGACACTTCTTGAGTGAGGATGAGTTTCATGATCGATGCCCGTCCTATCGAGTGGTCGAGGAGTAGGGGAGGAGCGCAACCTCGCGCGCGTTCTTGACCGCCATGGCGATGTCGCGCTGATGCCGCGTGCAGCATCCGGTGACGCGACGTGCGCGGATCTTGCCGCGGTCGGAGATGAACTTGCGCAGCAGGTTGACGTCCTTGTAGTCGATCGCCTGGACGCCCTCTTTGCAGAAACCACAGGCCTTGGGCTTGACCATCTTCAGTTTTGAGGCCGCGGACTGGCGGCCCTTTCGATCGGTATTGCTGTTGTCGCGTGCCATGTCAGTTAGCTCCTGGATGAAAGGTGCGTTCGCACCGGGGGAAGGTGTGGCTTAGAAAGGAGGCTCGTCGAATGAGCCGCCGGACGGGGCGGATGCCCAAGGATCGTCCGAAGAGTCGCTGCCGCCAGATGTCGGACCGCTGTAGCCGCCGCCACCTTCGCCGCGAGCGACACGATTGACTTTGGCTGTGGCGTACCGCAGCGCGGGACCGACATCCTCGACATCCATCTCCACGACAGTGCGCTTCTCGCCCTCGCGAGTCTCATACGAGCGCTGCTTCAGACGACCCGTGACGATGACGCGAGTGCCCTTGGTGAGGGTCTCGGCCACGTTCTCGGCGTACTGACGCCAGACGCTGCACCGCATGTAGAGCGGATCGCCGTCCTTCCACTCATTGGTGGCCTTGTCCAGTACCCGAGGGCTGGACGCAACAGTGAAGGACGCGACGGCGGCACCACTGGGGGTGAACCGCAACTCGGGGTCGTTGGTGAGGTTGCCCACCACCGTGACCGTGACGTCGCCCGCAGCCACTACTCGGCTCCCGCCGCGACGACCTCGGGACGCATCACCTTCGTGCGCATGACGGCCTCGTTGAGGGACAACTGGCGATCGAGTTCCTTGACGGCCTCGGGGGTGGCGGTGATGTCGATGACGGCGTAAATGCCTTCACCCTTGTGATTGATCTCGTAGGCGAGCCTACGGCGGCCCCAGATATCCATCTTGTGGACCGTGCCCCCATCAGCGCGGATGACGTTAAGGAACGCCTCCAGGCTGGGAGCGATGGTCTTCTCTTCTAGATCCGGGTCGAGGATGACCATGACCTCATAGCGACGCATACCCCACCTCCTCTGGACTAAGCGGTCACGGTCGATCCGTGACAGGAGGGTGCGTGTCGTGCTTGCGAGCGGGAGAACCCGCCGCGGCAGCCCCAGAAGGTTAGCGCCTCACCGGCGTTGAGAGGAAATCCGTGGTGCTTCCAGTCCCTAGGCTGGGGCCGTGCGAATCGTGACATGGAACGTCAATTCCGTGACCGCACGTCTGGACCGGGTGCTGGCCTGGCTCGAGGCACATCAGCCAGATGTCCTCGCACTTCAAGAGCTCAAGTGCACAGATCAGGCCTTTCCCCTCATGGAAATCCAGGCCCTGGGATACGAGGCCGCGACCTGGGGCACGGGTCGATGGAACGGGGTGGCTCTCCTGAGCCGGGTGGGGATGTCCGACGTCACCATCGGCCTGACCGATCAGCCCGAGTATGAAGGCGCACGCGAACCCCGGGCGATCGGGGCAACATGCGCAGGGACCCGTATCTGGAGCGTCTACGTGCCCAACGGACGCGAGCCTGACCACGAGCACTATGCGTACAAACTCTCGTGGTTCACCGCCCTGCGGACCACCCTGACTGCAGAGATGTCGGCAGCGCCCGATAGATCACTCGCGGTCATCGGTGACTTCAACGTGGCACCGACAGATGACGACGTCTGGGATATCTCGCAGTTCGTCAACTCCACCCATGTCACGCCTGCCGAACGTTCGGCGCTTGCCGACTTGCGTGCGACAGGACTTGTGGACGTCATGCCACGCGCTCTCAAAGGGCAGCCGTACACCTTCTGGGATTACCGCGCAGCGTCCTTTGGTCGCGGCTTCGGCATGCGCATCGACCTCATTTACGCCAACGCCCCCTTCGCCGCACGTGTCACGGACTGTTGGATCGATCGCGAGGAACGCAAAGGCAAAGGCGCTTCCGACCACGCGCCTGTCGTTGTCGATCTCGGTGACGTATGACGCTCACGCTGCGGGTCATCACCTCTGACGAGCATGCGCAGTGGGTCGCCCAACGACCTTCGGTGTCGTTCCTTCAGGTTCCCGAGTGGGCTGGCGTCAAAGTGGGATGGCGCGCAGAATCGCTCGGCTGGTTTTACGGTTCGCAACTCGTGGGTGCAGGACTGGTGCTCTACCGCGGCATTCCGAAGTTTCCCCGCAGGAGTTTGGCCTACCTTCCCGAAGGTCCCGATATCGATTGGCAGCACCAGAGTCATCCGGGCCTCACGCTGTCTGAGTGGCTCACACCCCTTATTGAGCACACGCGACACCAGGGCGCCTTTCAGATCAAGATGGGGCCGCCCATGCCTGCTCGTCGATGGGAAGCCGACACTCTCAAATCCGCGATGGCAGCAGACCCACGCCCGGCCCGTATCGGGGACGTTCCGTCCGATTGGACCTCATCAGCAGCTCAGCAGCTGACCGACGATTTGCGTGCCTCCGATTGGAGGCAGACAGCTCCCGCCGGAGCTGGCTTCGGCGACGTGCAGCCACGGTTCGTGTTCCAGGTGCCCTTGGCGCACCGCTCACTCGACGACGTCATGGCCGGCTTCAACCAACTATGGCGGCGAAACATTCGAAAGGCGGAGAAGGAGGGCGTGAGCGTCTCACGCGGATCTCGTGAGGACCTCGCTTCCTTTCATCCCATCTATGTTGAGACGGCGGCACGCGACGGCTTCACCCCTCGCGCACTGTCGTACTTCGAGCGCATGTGGGACTGCCTCAACTCTCGTGAGGCTCGGCTGTCACTCCACCTGGCCCACCACGCGGGGCATGTGGCAGCCGCGACTCTCATGATTCGCGTGGGCAACCACGCCTGGTACTCCTACGGTGCTTCCACCACCGCCGACCGAGATGTCCGCCCGTCCAATGCCTTGCAATGGGACATGATCACGCGGGCGCACCAAGAAGGCTGTTCGGTGTACGACCTTCGTGGCATCTCCGACACCCTGGACCCGAGCGATCACCTGCATGGTTTGGTGCAATTCAAATTGGGTAGCGGCGGGTACGCGCAGGAATACACCGGTGAGTGGGACTATGTGACCCGTCCACTGTGGGCACGAGCGTTCCACTCTTACCAGTCCAGGCGAGGCTGATCAATGTCGTTCACCGTCACCGTGCGGGGCCAGAGATGGCGCGAGCACCAGGAGTCGGTGTGGGGTGCCATCTCGCGTGCTTGCGGCACCACCCCGGTACCCGTCATCAAAGGCAACGGCTACGGGCTTGGTGCCGATCTCCTCACGCGCCAGGCGGTTGCTCATCACGCGGACACCGTGGCCGTGGGCACCGTCTGGGAAATTGACACAGTCGCGCACGCGAGCAACCACGACATCGTCGTGCTTCAGCCATTTGACCCGCGCGACAAAGCGGCAGCAGCCGAGTGGTGGCGACTCGGTTCGCGCCTGCATTCCGGTCGCGTCATCCGTACGATCGCATCCACCGAGGCTCTTCGCGCACTTACCGCCGGTCCCGGCTCGGTGCGGGTCATCATCGAAGCTCGTTCATCGATGCAGCGATTCGGACTGGAGGAGTCCGAGATTCTCGAGCTGCTCGCAGACTTGACCATCCGCGAGGGTTTGGCGCGAGCACGGATCCTCATCGAGGGGCTCTCGCTGCACCTGCCCCTCGTGCAACCACCGGGTAAGCGCAAGGGACGCACGTCATTGGGCACGCCTCGTGTTCTTGAAGTGCTGCGCTGGGCTGCCATGTGGCATGCCCAGACGGACGTGTGGGCCGGACACAACTCTCCCGCTCGTCGCTTGTGGGTGTCTCATCTCAACGACGACGAGGCCGCGCTTGTGGTGAAGTCGCAGCCCGACATTGCGTTGCGTATGCGCGTAGGCACGAGGTTGTGGCTCGGTGATCGGGGCGCACTCCAGGCCAACGGAACCGTGCTGGCTGTCCACTCCGTCAAGGAGAGCACCCCGGTGGGTTACCGACAGCGCACCGGCCCAAGTGATGGATCACTGGTGGTAATCGGTGGTGGAACGTCGCATGGCATTGCACTGTCGGCACCTACTGCGGCAACCAACCTGCGCCAGAGAATTGCGTCGATCGGGACCGGGGTGATTGAAGCCGCGGGGCGTTCGATGTCTCCCTTCACCCTTGATGGCAAGCAGCGCTGGTTTGCCGAGCCACCGCATCAGCAGGTATCGATGGTGTGGCTGCCCTGGGGTTGCATCGTGCCGTCGGTGGGAGATCCAGTCCCCGCTGAAGTTCGCTATACGACGTCGCGCTTTGACGCCGTCATCTTCACTGATTGATCCTCACCGAAGCAGCTGCACGATGCCGGCCTCGCGTGGAACGAAGAGTGATGGCGTCCGGTGCATTGTTGTACGCACCACCCCCGGGATCATCCGTGTCGTCCGCGAATCCGTCAGAGCGCACCGGATCCATCGTGGGTACATACATGGCCTGAATGACGCGATACGCAAGATAGAGAGTGGCCAAGACGTGGATCAGAATCGCCAGTGAGTACTGCTGCCCGGTCAGACTCTTTTGCCCATCGATGCCGTAGCCGACAAGGAACCACCAGATGCCGACGAAATAGATGACCTCGCCCGCCTGCCAGATCAAGAAGTCGCGCCACTTGGGGTGGGCGAGGACAGCCAGCGGGATGAGCCACAGCGAATATTGCGGGGAGTAGACCTTGTTGGTGATGGCGAAGGCGGCAATGATCAGGAACAGCACTGACGCCAGACGTGGGCGTCGGGGAGCGTGCAGGACAAGCAACGCAATTCCCGCGCATAGGACAAGGAAGAGCCCCGACGAGACTGCGTTGAGGGCATCCGACGGAATGGTTCCGATCCCACTTTCGGTGAACCCGAACCAGATGGAGCCGAAGTCTTCGCCACGGAATCCGCTGAAGCGATAGAAGTAGGACCAACCGTCGAAGTTCAGATACATGATGGGGATGTTGACCGCCAGCCAGGAGATGCCGGTTCCCATGCACAACAAGCTCAACGCGCGCCAGCGTCCCGAGCGCAGCGACAGCACGAGGAACGCGCCGAGGAACATCAGCGGATAGAACTTGGCCGCCACGGCGAGGCCCAGCAGAAGTCCGGCGGCCAGTTGTCGATCGCGCGACCACAGTAGGAGTGCGAGTCCTGAGAAGGCGAGCGGCAGGAGGTCCCAGTTGATGGTGGCGGCAAGGATCATGGTGGGAGCCACCGCGACCATCGCAGCATCCCAGGGGCGACGCTTCACGGTGAGCGCCGTCGCCATCACTGTGACCAAGAGTGCGATGAGTAGCAGCACCACGTTGGCGTGGAAGAACACAGAGACGCGATCCACCCCGTTGACGAGGAATGCCACAGCTGCGGTCAACGCGGAAGCGATCTGCATGAAGAAGCCGGTGATCACCGGGTATTCGAGGTACTGGCCATCGGGTCCGGCCTGCAGGTAGGGCAGCAACCCGTCTGCGAAGCCACGCGCGTTATACAGCGGAGTGATGTCGGTGTAGCACAGGTGTTCGTAATTCTCCGGTGAGCGCCAACCATCGTGCACGCATGAGAAATCGAGGATGTAGCCGATGACATACGCGACTGTCGCCATGCCCAGCAGGACACGAATGGGAGTCCACCATGATCGGCCTCGCGCAGCGCGTGAGCCCATGCGCCCGCCGACAGACTCCGCTAGTGAGGCGATGACCGGATCAGAGCTGCCCGGTTCCACGACCTGCACTAGGGCCTCGCTTCCTGCGTGGGCGGCTTGGGCTTCTTTGTCGAACCTGTCGCTGACGGTGACGGGCCAGCGGTCGTCGGCGCCAACACCGGCACCGAGGGTGATGGTGTCACGACGGAGGCATCGGGTGACTGGCTCGCCGCAACATCACCGCCACTCGGCAGGAGGCTACCGTCGATCCCCGGGATGAGCCCCGCGTCGATCTGTGGCGTGGGGCAGCCATCAGGAATGATGATGGCCATTGGATCGGTGGGGCAGTTCTTAGGTAGGCGAACGCCCGGAGGTGGCTCGGGGAACTTCTGTTTGGGCTGCCCCGAGAGAGCACCCTTCATGAAGGCGGTCCACATGGCCGCGGGAAAAGAGCCTCCCGTGACTGTCTTCAGGCCCCCGGTACCCGACAAGGACTGTGGGGTACCACTCGCGTCCTCTTTGGCCATCATCACCGCCGCTGCAAGCTGGGGGGTGTAGCCCACGAACCACGCACTCAGGTTGTTATCTGTGGTTCCGGTCTTTCCTGCCGCAGGCCTTCCGAGTGCACGCGCAGCGAATCCGGTCCCGTTCGTGACAACCCTGCTCAATGCGTAGGTAACGGAGTCAGCAATGTTCTTGGGGAACATCGACTCCGGTTTCACTTCAGCCTGATACTGAACGCCGCCGTTGCTGCTGGTGACTTGACCGATGATGTGCGATTTGGCTTTGACACCACTGGCGGCAAATGTTGCGTAGGCACCCGCCATATCCAGAGCCGACGGAGAAGCAGTGCCCAGGACAAACGTCAGGTTCAGGTTCTTGAGGTCCATCCCCGGTGTGTCCGCTGGGATGCCCGCCTTGATCGCCGCGTCGGCGACATTGCTCACACCGACCTGGTCCTCAACCGCCACGTAAGCGGAGTTGATGCTGTCCTCGGTTGCCTGAAGAAGTGTTACTTGGCCGTACGACTTGTTTGAGTAGTTGTTGAACGTGTAGCCGTTGACAGTCGACGGTGAGTCACCGTTCCACCATGAGGTCAGCGGTACTCCTTGATCAAGGGCAGTCGCCAAAGCGAACGGCTTGAACGTTGAGCCTGCTTGAGCAAAGGGATGTGTGGCGTTGTTTATCTGATCAGCGATGAAATCCTCACCGCCGTACATGGCGACGATCTCGCCGGTGCCCGGCCGCACGGCTGCGAGTCCGATGCGAAGCCCCTTAGTTCCGGACTGTGGTCCCACCTTGTGCACAGCTGCGGTGGCGGCCCGTTGGGCATTGAGGTCAATGGTGGTGACGACGCGAAGGCCGCCCTGTTGGATCTGGGGTTCATCAAATCCAAGGAAGTGCAAGGAGTCCTGGACTGTCGTGAGGATGTATCCGGTCTGTCCACCGAGGCGATTGACGCCGTCGCCTTTCTTGATCTTGGGAAAGGCCGTCCGGGCGAACTGTGAGCTCGAGAGCCAGCCCTGCTGGACCATTCCATCGAGGACATAACTCCATCGTGCTTTGAGTCCTTCGAGATCCTTCTCTGGTGCCAATCCACTGGGGGATTTGATGATTGCCGCGAGCACCGCCGCCTGCGAAGCGTCGAGCTCACCGACCGGCTGGCCGAAATAGGCACGGGCTGCCGCATCAATTCCGTAAGCGCCACGACCGAAGTAGATGGTGTTGAGGTAATCGCCAAGGATCTGGTCCTTGGACACCACCGTCTCAAGTTTGAAGGCGAGAAGTGCCTCCTTCAACTTTCGATCCCATGACCGTTCTTGCGTGAGGAATGCATTCTTGGCGTACTGCTGGGTGATCGTTGACCCACCCTGGGTTGATCCGCCCGTGAGGTTGTTCAGCACGGCCCGAGCAACTCCCAGTGGCGAAATTCCACCATGGTCGAAGAAGCTTCTATCTTCTGCCGCAAGGATTGCTCGCTGCACCACGAGCGGCACTTGATTCAGGGGGATTGAGCGTCGTGATGTGTCTCCCAGTCGGCCGATCTCATTCGTTCCGTCGGCGTAGTAGACGATCGTGGCTTGATTGGTGGCCATCTCATTCGGTGTCGGCACGGTGGTGTTGGCCACGAGCACAGCGAAAATCGAAAACCCGATGCCGGCCACCAGCAGTGCCAGAGCGAGCAACCACAGCACCCAGCGAAGTGGTGAGCGTTGCTTCCTCTTCTTCTTGGGCTTACGCCGCGGGGCTCCAGAGGATGAGGAATTGCGGGGTGGCGGGCCGCCTCGGCCACCGGACCCGGCCGAGCGGCCGCGCCCTGACGACGCACTGGACGGTCGTCCAGCAGGCGGGCGTCTACTGCTCACAGTGAGGGTCCTTAGCGCTCGGGGAAGAGGCGCGGCTCTTGGTCGCTACTCAAGAAGATCACGCGGTGCCCGCGGAGCGGGTCGCGGCACGCCGTCACCAAGGACGTACGTCGTGAGCAGGAAGTTCCAATGGCAGCGCTGACAGACCTCAACGACGTAGACGCTGAACTCACCGAACTGTCGGGCCATGCCGGGCAATTCGTCCGAGGCGCGGATTCGGCCCGAATACGGACCCAGGTCATCGCCATAGACATAGGTGACTGTGACGAGACCTTCGTCACGGCAGGCGGGACACGGCATCCCGGCCATTTCCCCATGGAATCGGGCCGCCTTCAACAGATAGGGGTCTGCATCGCACAGGTCCGAATCGAGCATCCCGCCATGGGTGAGTCGGTACAGGGCAGCTCGGCGCTCGAGTCCGTGATGCAGCATGCGACGCGGGCGGGTGGGATCCGCGACGACCTCCGGCTCTCTGGGAGCCGTGGGGCTGGGGCGTCCCGAGGCCCCCTTCGGCAGAGTCCCGCGGATCGCGCTCTTACGCGGGCCTGCCATGGGGTGAAGTGTAAGCCGGTCGGGTATTGCGCAGTTGCGATATATCGAATGGATATGTCATGCTGCGATAGTGACCAAGCGCCGGGATGCTCTGGATTTTGCAGTGCTGGGAGCCTTGGCCACCGGTCCGCTGCATGGCTACGAACTTCGCAAGCACCTGAGTTCGGTCCTCGGCCCCTTTAGGGCGATTTCCTTCGGCTCCCTATATCCGTGTCTTCGCCGCCTGCAGGGTCAGGGCCTGATTTCCGAGGAGCGCGCTGACGCCACGCGCCGCTCGCGCATCGTCTACTCGGTGACTCCTGAGGGACGTGAAGCTTTCAGTGACTGGGCCAATCGCCCGGGGCCAGATGCGTGGGATGACGCCGCGTTCGAGACGCGGTTCGCATTCTTCACGTCAACAGATACCAAGGCACGCTTGCGCATCCTCGAAGGTCGCCGCACGCGGCTTGAGGAACGCCTAGCCCTCACGCGCGAGGCCATGACTCGCCGACGTGACCGTGCCGACGCGTACGTGCGGAGTCTTCAGGAACACGCTCTCGACACTCTCGAGCGCGAACTCGCCTGGCTTGGCGAGCTCATCGTCCTGGAGCGCAACAAGAAGTAATCCACAGCTTTCCCGTAAGGCCATTCCCCCACCCAGTTCAAGGAGAAGCATGTCCAGCATTCGTGTGGCCGTTGTCGGTGTCGGCAACTGCGCTTCATCACTCATCCAAGGCGTCGAGTACTACAAGGACGCCGACCCTTCTGGTTTTGTTCCCGGTCTCATGCACGTGCAGTTCGGCCCGTACCACGTGCGTGACGTTGAATTCGTTGCGGCGTTCGACGTCGACAGCAAGAAGGTCGGCCTTGATCTGTGCGATGCGATCAATGCTTCGGAGAACAACACCATCAAGCTCTGCGACGTCCCTCGTACCGGGATCACTGTTCAGCGGGGTCACACACTTGACGGGCTGGGTAAGTACTACCGCGAGATGATTCAGGAGTCCGACGCAGAGCCGGTAGATGTTGTTGCCACACTCAAGGCAACCAAGGCTGACATCGTCGTCTGTTATCTGCCGGTGGGGTCGGAGGCTGCAGCCAAGTTCTACGCCCAGTGTGCAATCGATGCGGGCTGCGGATTCGTCAATGCGCTTCCGGTGTTCATCGCTGGCACGCCGGAGTGGGCCAAGAAGTTTGAGGACGCTGGGCTTCCCATCGTCGGCGATGACATCAAGAGCCAGGTTGGCGCCACCATCACGCACCGAGTCATGGCCAAGTTGTTTGAGGACCGCGGCGTGATTCTTGACCGCACCTACCAGCTCAACGTTGGCGGAAACATGGACTTCATGAACATGTTGGAGCGTGAGCGGCTGGAGTCCAAGAAGATCTCCAAGACCCAGGCTGTCACCTCACAGGTCTCCTCCCATGAGATGGGTGCACGAAACGTCCACATTGGTCCCAGTGACTACGTGGCATGGCTGGACGACCGTAAGTGGGCCTTCGTTCGCCTTGAGGGTCGCGCCTTCGGCGATGTTCCACTCAATCTCGAGTACAAGCTCGAGGTGTGGGACTCACCCAACAGCGCCGGCGTCATCATCGATGCCATCCGGGCCGCGAAGATCGCCAAGGATCGCGGTATCGGCGGACCTCTCCTGTCGGCATCGAGCTACTTCATGAAGTCACCGCCGGAGCAGTACTCCGATAGTGAGGCACGTCAGGCCGTCGAGGACTTCATTGCTGGGACGCGTACCCACTAGTCACTGGTCGGCGGACAGGTAGCGTCCGCACTGTGTCAGCCCTCGGTGCATTGCGCGGAGTGCTCGCACATCGTGATTTTCGCTACCTGTTCGCCGTCCGTCTGGTGGGTCAGTTCGGCGATGGACTCCTGCAAGCAGCCCTTGCCACGTTCGTTCTGTTCTCGCCTGAACGCCAGCCTGATGCTGTGCGCGTCGCAACATCATTCGCCATCCTGTTGCTGCCTTACTCGGTACTCGGTCCGTTCGTCGGCGTGTATCTCGATCGATGGAGACGGCGCAGCGTCCTTGTACGCGCGAATTGGCTGAAGGCCGCATGCGCAATACCGATCATCGTCTTGGTTTCTCGTGGAAGTGACTCTGCGGCCCTCGCTATCTCCGTACTGGTCGTGCTGGGCATCAGTCGGTTCGAGCTCGCCGGTTTGTCGGCCTCGCTTCCCCATGTGGTCAGCGGACGAGAACTCACGACCGCCAACGCGCTGTCTCCCACCGCTGGCACAACAGTTGCGGCTCTGGGCGCCCTCGTGGGTGTTGGTGTTCGCGCACTTCTTGGTGGTGGTGATCATGGAAGTGCGCTTCTGCTCGTGGGCGCTGCCCTGTGTTTCGCTGGCGCTGGCGTCATTGCACTTGCCATTGGCGCGAATCGGTTGGGGCCCGATGGCACTCTCGCCAGCGAGTCTCTACGGGGAGTCGCTGTTGGTCTCGCGTCGGGAATTCGTGAATTGCGTATTCATGCGGCGGCAGGCAGGGCCATCACCCTGGTGGGTGCCCACCGCATCGCGTTTGGTGCACTCACGGCAGGCGGGTTGCTCCTCGTGAGGTTGACCTTCAACGAGGTCACCAGTTCCGACCAAGCGCTCACCGAGTTTGCGATTGTGACGGGGTGTGCGGCCATCGGTGCACTCGCCGGAGCCATCCTCACGCCGTGGATGAGCCGACGGATGGGGTCCGTTGTGTGGTCGTCACTCGCCCTCGCTCAAGCGGCGACCCTGGGAATTGGGTTGATCGTCGCCTCCGCCAGCGTGGCGTCCTTTGCTCTTCTGCTCGTGGGTGCCTTCAGTATCGGATTCGCTGGGCAGAGCGTGAAGGTGTGCTCAGACACGATCGTTCAGCGGGAAATCCCTGACGATCACCTCGGGCGTGTTTTCGCGCTTTATGACATGGCCGTCAACGTGTGTCTGGTGGGTGGCATCTGTCTTGTTGCAGTGGTGTCACCGCTCAGTGGTCGCGCTCCTGGCCTATACATCGCCATCGGGGTGGCCCTTGTCATCGCATCTTGGTGGTACTGGCGAGCCGGCCCCCGTAGAGTCCGCACAGTTTCCTAGGGGAGGACGACATGAGTACTCAAGGTCCCACGCAGCGGTCGGGTGGTAAGGCTCGATCCATCCTTGTCATCGTTCTCTTCATCATCGCGACAGTGCTCACGCCTATCGCCACCATCGGCCAGTGGGGCCACAAGACAGTCCTCGATAGTGAGGTCTATATCGAGACCGTCGGGCCACTCATCAACGACCCGGCCGTGCAGGACTCGATCGCGCAGGCCGTCACAAACGCGATCACAGCGCAGGTTGACACTCGAACCCCTGTCCAAGGAATCCTCGACAAGATCCTGCCCAATTCGACGATCACCCAGGGCCTTGCAGGTCCCATCTCCGCCGGCATCAACAACCTCATCGGCGATCTGGTCCATAAGTTCGTGGCATCACCGCAGTTCGCGAAAGCGTGGATCAAGCTCAACACCGTCGCGCAAAAGGGCGTCATCCTCATTCTCGAGGGCAAGGACGGCGGCGCCATCCAACTCAAGGGCGACGACCTCGTTCTCGATATATCCACCGCGCTGACCGGTTTGCAGACCTACCTCAGCGATCAAGGTGTCCCACTCGTGGACAAGGTGACCATCCCTGAGACGGATCGCCAGATCCTGCTAGCGAAGGCTCCGGGCCTTCACCAACTGCAGACGATCTACCGTTTCACTGATCCACTGCTGGCGTGGCTACCCGTGATTGTCGCGATTGTCTTCACCATCGTCATCGCACTCTCACGACGGCGCTCCGCGTGGGTCATCGCGACCGGGGTCGTTGCTGTCCTGTGGGCCACCCTGATTCTTGTGGTTGTACAGCAGGGCCAGGATGCTTTCACCAACCAACTTTCCGGCACAGTATTTGGCCCAGCATCGACGATCTTCTTCGACACCCTGCTGCGCTATCTCATCGCCGGTGTTCAGGCCCTAGCCGTCCTCGGTGTCGTCGCGATCGTGGCGGGATGGTTTTCTGGACGATCCCGTCCTGCGAGGGCACTTCGCGCTCCCCTGATTCGTGGCTTGTCAGAGGTGGGTTCCCACATCAACGCGGCGGAAGTCGGCTCGTTCGTTCGCCGTTATTCCACGGCGTTGAACTGGATTGTCTTCATCGTGGTTGGCTTCTTACTCATTCACGACAGCCTCACAAGTGTGGCGCACGTGGTCTGGGCGTCACTGCTCGTCGGCGGCCTACTGTCGGCGATCAAGGTGCTGGAGTCAGCGGGCGCTCCACCACGCATGTAGTGCGGCAATCGCATCGTCCTTCGTCATCGGACCTCTATCCAGTCTGAGGTCGAGCAGGAACTGATACGCCTCACCGACCACAGGTCCGGGGGCAATTCCCAGTAGGTCCATGATCTGCTTGCCGTCGAGGTCAGGACGAATCGAGGCGAGTTGTTCCTGCTCTTGCAGCACAGCGATGCGCTCTTCGAGTGAGTCGTAAGAGCGCTGTAGTGCGAGTGCTCGCTTGCGGTTGCGTGTTGTGCAGTCGGCTCGGGTGAGTTTGTGAAGTCGTGTCAGTAGGGGCCCTGCGTCCCGCACATACCTGCGAACCGCGGAGTCGGTCCACTCGCCGGAGCCGTAGCCATGGAACCGAAGGTGCAGTGCAACGAGTGTCGACACGTCTTCGATCAGCTCATTGGAAAAGCGGAGCGCTTGCATTCGCTTGCGCGTCATCCGCGCGCCGACAAGTTCGTGGTGATGGAACGACACTCGTCCATCAGATTCAAAAGCGCGAGTGCGCGGTTTGCCAATGTCATGCAGCAGTGCCGCCAAGCGCAGGACAAGGTCTGGCTCTGATGTTGGCTCATGTGCGTGCTCAAGGGTGATCGCTTGCTCAAGGACGGTCAACGTGTGCTCGTAGACATCTTTGTGATGGTGGTGTTCATCGACTTCCAACTTCAGGAGAGGAAGTTCGGGAAGCACAAGTGCAGCAAGCCCCGTGTCTACAAGCAGCCCCAGACCTCGCCGCGGGTCGGGTGCTAGAACGATTCGTATCAACTCTTCACGTATGCGCTCCGCTGACACAATGCTGAGACGATCCGCAAGATCCGACATGGCCGCCACAGCGTCGTCGGCTACATCGAAGCCGAGCTGGGAACTAAAGCGCGCCGCACGCATCATGCGCAAGGGATCATCTGTGAAGGAATCCTCCGGTCGCCCAGGGGTGCGAATGAGACCACGTCCGAGGTCACTGAGCCCATCAAAAAGATCAACGAATGACAGGTCCGGTAGGCGAATGGCCATGGCATTGATGGAGAAATCCCGTCGACCTAGATCCCCTTCGAGAGAGGTGCCGAAGTCGACCTCGGGCTTACGCGATTGGGGGTCATACGTCTCAGCGCGATAGGTCGTGATCTCAACCTCGCGACCCGCGACCCGTGCGCCCACGGTGCCGAAGCGGATACCCACGTCCCAGATCGCTTCGGCCACCGGTGTGAGGACCGCGATGATCTCGTCCGGTCGAGCACTGGTCGTGAAGTCGAGATCGTGGTGAGCGCCCATCCGACCCAGTAGGGCGTCGCGGACCGGCCCGCCCACGAGGGCAATGTCATGGCCCGCCGCGACAAAGGGATCCCCCACGGCGGCCAGGACGCCGGCCAGCGGCAGCAAGGCCTCGGCGGCCTTGCGTTGAGCATCACGAATTGCAGCGTCCACGCCGAGAGAGGGTACGGGGCCGCGCATATCCTTCGCTCATGGCCGCCCCCCGCACGCCTGCGCCTCGGCGCTCGGCCTCACCCGGGCCTGTGCGGCGGGTCGAGGAGACCTCCGCCGGCGGGGTGGTTCTGGACCGACATGATCGCAAGGCGCACGTCGCCCTCATCGCCCGCCGCGATCGTCGAGGACGACTCGTGTGGTCACTTCCCAAAGGGCATCGGGAGTCCGGCGAAACCCTCGAGCAGACAGCGATACGCGAGGTGCGTGAGGAAACGGGAATCACCGCCACCATCGTCAGGAGCATGGGCTCCATTGACTTCTGGTTCATGGCTGACGGCACACGCGTGCATAAAACCGTTCACCACTTCCTCATGCATGCGACAACTCTTGAGCTCAGCGATGCAGACGTAGAAGTGGACGAGGTGGCTTGGGTTCCTCTCCAGGATGCCGCCACGCGGTTGCGTTACGCGGGTGAGCGTCGCGTAGTGGAAGACGTCCTAGGTCTGTTGTCGGGACCTCGCAGAACCCGCACCCCGGGAACCGCGAGCAGCACGTGAACGCTCGGCTCGTCGCTGTGCTGACGTGTGCGGCTATGACCCTGTCTGTTGCCGGATCGACATTGCTCGCGCACGCGCCCCACGCGATCGCCGCGTCATCACTGCCGGTTCATATCTCCATCGACACGTTGGCTCCGTCGATACCCCAACCGAAGGATGTATTGCGCATCTCCGGTCGACTTCTATCGTCCAGCCTTGAGTCGTTGAGTGGCGTGTCCGTCCAGCTTCGGAGAGCACAGGCGCCTACCACGTCACGCACAGATTTAGCATCGGCGCTCGCCGCACCCTTGGATTCCGCCTCGCCTGACTCCATCGTCGTCCCCGGCACATCGTTTCCACTGGGTTCGGCCATTGCTCCAGGCTCGGTTATCCCGTTCTCCATCACGGTTCCGATCAAGAAGTTACGCATGACCGAATCCGGCGCGTGGATCATTGGAGTCGAAGTCGTCAGTGTCGATGGTGCGGGCGCCACAACTCGTATCGGTGAACAACGCACTGTCCTTCCGTTCTACGTCACCTCGCCACAAGCCCTGGACATCACCTGGCTCTGGCCCTTGGCGGACTGGCCGGCGCGCACCGCTAACGGAGTGTTACTCACAGACCAGACACCCGTTGACGTGTCACCCGATGGGCGTTTGGACCGACAACTCTCGGCCGCTGAACGCACCCCAGGCGTGTTGTCGTGGGTGATTGATCCCGCACTCGTGCAGACCGTCAAAGACATGTCGGACGGCTATCAGGTCCTCGTCAACGGCGCACCGACAATGGGTGATCGGCAGCGGCAGGCCCGCGAATGGTTGCAGCGACTCACCAAATTGACCCGCAAGTTTCCTGTTTACCCCTTGCCCTACGCAGATGTCGACGCCAGTGCATTGGTCCGCGGCGGATTGGCAAGTGACGTGGTGTCAGCAGTGACGCAAGGTCCAGCCATCATGCAAAGCGATATTGGAGGAACTCTCGCCAGCCCTGTTGATTGGGCGCCATACGGAAGATTCGACGAGGCCGCAGCGGACGTTCTCGCCACATCAGGCGTCACCGCCATGATTCTTCCCGCCGACGCATTCCCCACAACCGATCCCGCATCCGGCGCAACAACGACCATCCAGACACCCCATGGAAATCTCACGGGCGTGTTGGTTGATCCGAGATTGTCCGCGCTCACCGACCCCGCCCAGCCGGCGGATCCCGTGTTGCTGCGACAAGAGTTCCTCGCGGACACGGCACTTATCGCCTCCGGAATGTCGCCGCTGCGTCACGATCGCGGACTCGTCATTGCGCCACGCTCTGTGACATGGTCAACCGATCCAAAATCGGTTGCGCCACTGATCGCGGCCGTGAACACCACACCATGGCTGCATCCACGCTCTCTTCAGAACTTGTTGAGTATTCCCACCGACGGCGCCCAACGGACAGTCGCGCCATACGGCTCGCGCGCACGTGCGGCCGAGCTTCCCAGCAGTTACGTCGCCCGCATCGGGAGAACCACGAGTCAGATCTCTGCCATGACCGCGATTGTTGACGATCCTGCAGAGCTCGCAGAGCCGTACCGGCAAGCCCTTCTGCGTTCCGCATCAGCAACATGGAGAACGCAGCCGGACGTGGGCTCCGCTCTCCTCGCTGCAACGGGTCGCGGTGTGAGCGCCCAGATCGCTCAGATTCACGTGCTCTCGTCAGGAACGGTGACGTTGTCGGGAGACGCCGGGCGTGTGCCCATCACCATTGCCAATGAGTCCGACCATGACGTGATTGTGGGCGTGGAGTTGCGAGGCAACCCCTCGATTCGGTTGAGATCAACCGCCCTGACCGGCATTCGCATCCCCGCGGGCCAAAAGGCCAGCCTCGATATTTCAGCCCAAGTCATCGGTGCTGACGTCGTACCGGTCGATGTTCAGCTACTCACACCTCAGGGTCAAGATTATGGACAGGCGGCACGCATCTCCGTGACGTCCACGACGTACGCCCGTGCCGCATCATGGGTCATGATCGCGGCGTTCGCCGCCATCCTGGTGTTCGTCGTCGTAGGTGTGACCCGGCGTATACGCAACGCGGGGCGTGCTACGGGAAAGAAGGACGCGTGACCGACCCTGATTCACCGCAGGCAGCTGATGCAACTGCGGTGAACTCTGAAGTGGGCGAAGCGCTGCGCGAGCTTGAGCCCGGCGATCTGTCGGCGAACCCTCCCTCGGCTATGGGCCGCACCGTTGCGCGAGCCAGCACACTTATGGCGGCAGGAACGGTTGTCTCACGTGTGACCGGTGTGGGTCGAGATATCGCCATGACGGCGGCCTTGGGCTTCTTCATCGTGTCCGATGCCTACTCGCTCGGCAACTCATTGCCGACCGTTGTCTACATCCTCGTAATCGGTGGGGCACTTAACGCAGTTTTTGTTCCACAACTTGTTCGACGCATGAAGGAGGACACGGACGGCGGAAAGGCCTACGCAGACCGACTGATCACGCTCGTCGCGACAGTTCTCCTGGTCATGTCCATCGTCGCCGTCGTTGCAGCACCGTGGATTGTCAGTCTCTACACAACCGACACATTTCCCGCAGGCGAATATGACCTGGCTGTTGCGTTTGCTCGACTCTGTCTTCCCCAAGTGTTTTTCTATGGCCTCTACACACTGCTGAGCCAAGTGCTCAATTCACGCGGGCGATTCGGGATGCCGATGTTCGCGCCAATCGCGAACAATGTTGTCGCCATTGCCACGTTCTTACTCTTCATCGGAATTGCCGGCACGTCCGCGGCATCCCATGGACAGTTGACGACGAGTCAGGTGCTGATTCTGGGCATAGGAACAACACTGGGTGTGATCGCGCAGGCCGTCATTTTGATTCCGGTGATGTGGAAATCAGGTTATGCATGGCGCCCTCGATTCGATTGGCGCGGGGCGGGCCTTGGTAAAGCGGGGACTCTCGCCTTCTGGACGATCGGCTTGGTGCTGGTCAATCAAGCCACGTATGTCGTCATCACCCGACTCGCCACCCAGGCCAATGTCAATGCCGCGACAGCTGGTGTAGCCGCCGCGGGACTGACCACCTATCAAAAGGCTCATCTCGTCTTTCTCCTGCCGCACAGCGTGATCACGGTTTCGGTTGTCACAGCGATGCTGCCCGCCCTGAGTCGCGTGGCACATGACGGTCGGCTGGATCAAGTCGGTAGAGATATCGCCAAGACGATGCGGACTGTCGCCGCACTCATCGTTCCTGTCGCCATGGTGTTGATCATCAACGGGGCCTCCGTGGCGATCCTGCTCTTTGGCTACGGGGCCGCAACGACGGATCAAGCCGGGCTGATGGGTCTCATCGTGTCGGTTTTCATGATCGGACTTCTACCCTTCACCTTGTTCTACGTTCTCCTGCGCGGGTACTACGCACTCGAGGACACCCGAACGCCGTTCTTTATCACCATCGCTTTCTCTGTCGTGCTCTTGATCACGGTCCTTCCGCTGTTCTCATGGGCGCGTGATGGTGGTCGGCAAGTTGCGGCCATCGCCTTGGCATACTCACTTTCGTACTGGGTTGGCTTTGTCATCACGTGGATCGTGCTCGCCCGCAGACTCGGGAGCATGCGTTCAGGGCCGACTGTCTGGGGTCTGACTCGCATCGTCATTGCCGGCTTGATCTCTCTGAGTGTCATGGGTCTAGCACTGCTGTTCCTCGTTAATGTGCTCGGTGGTTACCACCCAGCACACAAAGGCGAGTTGCTCATCATTGTGATTGTTACCTCCGTCGTCGGGCTGCTGACCTATGTCGTCGCAGCGCTTGCGTTGCGAGTTCCCGAGGTCGCCCAGGTCAAAGACCAGGCACGTGGAGTTATGCATCGAGTGGTCCACCGATGAGACCGGATCAACGGCTTGGTCGGTACATCCTGCGTGCGCGCCTGTCGACCGATCCAGGACTGCGCTCGGGGTATGACGTGCAGCTGTGGCGTGCCTACGACACCATCCTGGATAGAACAGTGGCGATTCGCGCCATCCTTGACGAGGACCCACGCGTCAACGCTGTGCTGGGTGCAGCTCAGGCTGCCGCGATGGTCGATGACCGTCGACTCCTTCGAGTACTCGACATTCTGTCGGTCACCGGGCAGAAGGACCGTCCCGGTTTCGTCTGCGTTGTTTCCGAATGGGCCCGAGGTGAGAACCTCGATGACTTTCTCGCCGCTCGTGGTGGTGAGCCGTGGGAGGTCATGCCTGCGCTGGACGTGGTTGCACATGTCGCACGAACGCTTGCTGCGTGCCTCGGGAAGAACGTTGCACATGGACGTCTTCGACCCAGTCGTGTCTTCATCACCGATGCCGGTGAGGTGCGCATCCGTGGCCTGGCTGTGGATGCCGCGCTCTTCGGTACCTCCTTGCCGGACGCGACGCCGGAGCAAGCGGACGTGGATGCACTCGGCTGTCTGACGTACCTGCTGACCACTGGACTATGGCCAGGTGCGGTTCCGGTGAACGCACCGGAAGCACCGCTGTCCAAAGGACTCGTGCTGCCACCTTCGAAGATTCGAGCAAACCTCACCAAGCCACTTGACGACATCATCGCAAGATCTGTTGCCTCCGCTGCTCGCGCCCGTGATGTTGCACGCGTGCCGGATGCGGCGGCCTTCGCCACGATGATCAGCGCAACTCTCGATCATCTGGCCCCTGTCACCACCACGATCGTGCCCGTCCCCCGCAAGAAGCCTGTGCGCATCATGGGTCGTGCGATGACCATTGGGGTCATTGCCGCCGGACTGGTGATTGTCGCGGTTGTCGGTGTACTTCTTGCTCGCCCATCGATCCCGCCCGCGACTCAGAAGCCGGCGACCGATGCCATGCTCACCGCTTCTGCGCAGCCGGCGCCCCTGCCGTCAAGTGCAACGGATCTCCCTCAGACGTTTCCGATCATCGAGGCGCACTCGTACAACCCTTTCGGGACCAAGTTCAAGAATCAAGGAACAACCGCCGCGTTGCAATCCGAGAACGAACCGTCAGCGCCGCGTGCGCTTGACGACGACCCCACCTCCGCGTGGCTGACACGGCAGTACAACACCCCTGATCTCGCGGGCAAGGGCGGAGCAGGACTGGTTCTCGACCTGGGACAACCGCGAACGTTTGATTCCGTTTCTCTCAAGCTGGTGGGTTCCGGAAGTGACGTAGCGGTCAAAGTTTCCAACAGCATCCCGAATGACCCGACCCTGTGGAAGCCGTTCGCGGCGGCAACTGCCGCGTCAGGAACCCTGGATCTACGAGTACCGCAGCCGGTCACCGCGCGATATGTGTTGGTGTGGTTCACGCGTCTCCCCTCGGCCACGAACGCCTCGGGGAAGTACCAGGGCGGTGTGCGCGGCGTGACTGTGAGCAACGGGCCGTCCACCACCAGCCAATAGGCTGCCGATGTGGTTGACCCAGATCTGCCCGATGCTGAGCTGCTCGCAGCCCACGTGGCCGGAGATCCGGATGCCTTCACTGTGCTGGTGAGTCGGCACAAAGATCGTCTCTGGAGCGTTGCCCTCCGCACGACACGAGACCCTGAGGACGCTGCAGATGCACTGCAGGAAGCATTGATCTCCGCCTACCGACGCGCAGATCAGTTTCGTGGCGAGTCTGCGGTCACCACGTGGCTGCATCGGATTGTGGTGAATGCGAGTCTGGATCGTTTGCGTCGACGGGCCGCGCGACCAGCGCAACCTCTGCCCGATGATCTGGATTCCCTGCCCGGTGCGGTCATTGCTGACCCGAATGACGAGATGGCTCGGCGTGAAACCCAACTCGCGGTCTCCGAGGCCCTCGCATCTTTGCCAGACGATCAACGCGACGCGATCGTGCTGGTGGATGTTGAGGGGTGGTCCGTCGACGAGGCGGCTCGGATTCTGGGATGTCCGACCGGGACGGTCAAAAGTCGCTGCTCCCGAGGTCGAGCAAAGTTGGCTAAACAACTTGACTACTTACGGAACCCGGGGAACACCGACCCCGTCGTAGGCCCGGAGACAAGTCCAACCCAAGGGGGTGACCCACATGATCGACGAGGAACCAACAGCTGAGCTCACCCCTGAGCAACGAATGCTGGTAACTGAGGCGTTGGCTGAGGTGCATTTCCTTGCAGCGGACGACAGTCCCAACGCGGTCACGTCACCCACTAGCACCATTCCCCCTGACGTCTGGGCGCGGATCTCGTCAAGCCTCGAAGCAGAATCCGCGACACGACAGCC